>CAIOMN010000124.1 GCA_903859415.1 uncultured Methylococcaceae bacterium | reverse complement strand
TTTTTCTTGGAGGCCGCCTCAGGATAATTAAGATTTCCAGTTCGCTCTACTTTATTTTCCCAATCCTTCATATATTGGGCCGCTACATATTTATGGGTGCTCACTGAATTAATAAATTTAATTTTAGTTTGTTCAGCGCTGGGTTGACTCTGTCTAATTTCAGAGCCTAATTGCATGAGTTGTTTCTGTAATGATTCGGCAGTTAATTTTGGAGCTGTTTGTGATTTACTCACTTCTGTAGTTAACACATTTGATTTTTTGACTTCTTGCTGAGAAATGATCTTTTTATCTATATTAGATTTACTCTTTTCCGGAATTTTTTTTATATCTGGCTTTATGTCTTCTTTTGGTTTATCAGCTTGTACCTTTTCCACAGTAGGCATTACTGGCGCCGATGGCTCTGGCTCGGGCTTTTTAACTTCTTTACCAGCACCAAGATGATTTTCTTGGGCTAAAAAATCAGCTTTTTCTGGAACATTATTTTCAAATGCGTTAACTAACGTGATATCGATTGGTTTATTAATCTGATCAAGCTGAATGGGTGACATTTTAATGCCTAGCAACAAAGCTAAATGTACAATTAGTGCTACCAACAAAGCAACCAATAAAGAATTATATTTCTGAGGCAAAGTAGTAGATGGAACGAACATCACCTGCATACTCATCTTATTGAAGTTTCTTTTCAATATGATCCATCAATAGACCGGCTATATTTAAACCAAATTGCTTATCCAGTTCTTGCGCACAAGTTGGACTCGTGACATTAATTTCAGTCAACTTATCACCAATAACATCTAAACCAACAAATACCAATCCTTTTTCGCGGAGTGTTGGACCTACCTGACGTGTAATCCACCAATCCTGTTCGGTCAATGGTCGACCCTCTGCGCGTCCGCCAGCTGCTAAATTACCACGTGACTCACCGTCCGCAGGAATACGGGCTAAAGCATAAGGAACGGCCTCCCCATTAATCATTAAAATACGCTTATCACCGTCTTTTATTTCAGGTATGTATTTTTGAGCCATCACGTAACGAGTTTTATACTGAGTCATCGTTTCCAATATAACACTCAGATTAGGATCACCTTTACGTATATGAAAAATAGAGGTTCCCCCCATACCATCCAATGGTTTTAAAATAATCTCCCCTTGCTCCAGCAAGAAACTCCTGATTCTGGAAGGCTCTCTTGCCACCAATGTTTCTGCACAACATTGCGAGAACCAGGCGGTAAATAATTTCTCGTTTGCATCTCGCAGCGATTGCGGTTTATTAACAACATAAACCCCCCTATTTTCAGCACGCTCAAGCAAATAAGTCGCATATATATATTCTTGATCAAACGGTGGGTCTTTACGCATCAGGATAACGCTCAGTTCATCAAGAGGAATATCTTGCTCACTGATAAACTGATACCACTGCTGGGGGTTTCGTTCCACCGTAACTGTCCTTGTCCTCGCATAAGCTCTACCATTCCTGAGATACAGGTCATTAAGCTCCATGTAATGCAGTTCCCACCCTCTAGCCTGTGCCTCAAGTAACATGGCAAAACTAGTGTCTTTTTTAATATTGATATGATCAATGGAATCCATGACCATTCCGAGTTTGATAGGCATCAGCGTCTCATTTAAATGACTTAAGAAAAGTATATTGTGCCTTATTTTATAGATAGTTATTTACCTTGAAAAGATTTTTTGGTATAAAGATCGGCTAACTTTTAAATTTAGGCACCACCAAGAGGTTAATTATGTCTAGAGTATGTCAAGTAACAGGTAAACAACCCGTTACAGGTAATAACGTATCACACGCAAACAACAGAACCAAAAGACGTTTTCTCCCTAATCTGCAACATCACAGATTTTGGGTAGAAAGTGAAAATCGTTGGGTACGTCTTAGAATTTCAACTAAAGCAATGCGTATCATTGATAAAAATGGCATAGACGCTGTATTAGCGGATCTGCGTAAAAACGGCTCAAAAGTTTAAGGAGATAGAAAATGCGCGATAAAATTAAACTAATTTCTACCGAAGGCACAGGCCACTTTTACACCACTACAAAAAACAAGCGTACTATGCCAGAAAAAATGGAGATCAAAAAATTTGATCCTGTTGTACGTAAACACGTTATCTATAAAGAAGCTAAAATCAAATAGACTTTGATAAACTTCTTGCTGAGTGCTTAAGATGACTACACCTAACTTAGGGTAGTCATCTGCAAACTCTTAACTTCAAATTAAGCTTACGCCTCACCATTCATTATCGCGAGTTTCACGCATTAAATAGACAGCCAGCAAACTAATCAATGCGGCTGAGGATACGTAGTAACCGACCCAGGCTAAACCTCCTTCAGAAACCAATCGTTGCGCGATATATGGCGCAAATGAAGCACCTAAAATACCTCCCAAATTATAAGCGGTTCCTGCACCCGTATACCTAAGATGACTTGGAAATAACTCTGGCAACAAAGCCCCCATCGGCGCAAATATAGCGCCCATTAGAAACAATTCCAGAGATAAGAAAACCGTAATAATCCACAACGATCCTGTATTTAGCATAGGCTCCAAGGTAAAGCCCGATAAAAACGCTGCACTACAAGCAATAAGCAGCACGGGACGTCGACCATAAACATCACCCGCCCAAGCCGATAATGGTGTAGCAATGGCCATAAAAATAACCGCCACACACAACATTCCAAGAAAATACTGACGCGAAATATTTAGCGTATTAGTGCCATAACTTAAAGCAAAAACCGTTGATATATAAAACAGAGCATAACAAACAACCATCGCTAAAGCTCCTAATGCTAAAGGAGCAAGATGAGAACCGAATATTTCTTTAATAGGTAGTATTGATCGTTTATTCTGCTTTAATACTTTAGTAAATACTGGCGTTTCTGCCAAGGTTAAACGGATGTATAAACCAATCATTACCAATACAGAACTACCTAGAAACGGTATTCGCCAACCCCAAGCCTTGAACTGTTGTTCGGTTAAAATGTACGTCAGCAATAAAAAGCTTCCCGTTGCCAAAAGAAACCCGACTGGTGGCCCTAGTTGAGGAAACATACCGTACAAGCCGCGTTGCCCTTTGGGAGCATTCTCTGTTGCAAATAAAGCAGCACCGCCCCACTCCCCTCCTAATCCAATCCCTTGTCCGAATCGACATAAACATAATAACACTGGCGCCCAAACGCCTATAGCGATATATCCAGGCAAACAACCTATGAGCGTCGTTGAAATCCCCATGACTAATAAAGATGAGACCAATGTGGCTTTACGTCCAACCCGATCACCAAAATGCCCAAATAACATAGCACCTAAAGGACGTGTTAAAAACGCAACGGAAAAAGTAAGAAACGAACTCAGTACTTGAGCTGCAGGATTTCCATCAGGAAAAAACACCGGCCCGATCACCATAGCCGCAGCCATCCCATAAATATAAAAATCATAAAACTCAATAGCTGTCCCTATAAAACTAGCTAAGGCGATACGAATCATGGAAAGATTATAGATGGTAGGCAATTTGAGACCTGAGTAATTTAAATAATATGTCAGCCTACATTGTCTCATTTTTGCTTAAAGAACACATCGTCAACTCAGTATTGAGAAGCCAAACACTTGATAACAAAACCTATTTTTCAAGTTAAAAACCATAAATAATTTGTAATTTTTATCTCGTTAACCTGATCATCACAATTCGCCATTAAAATATCTTGCAGACTACAAAGGTCAAGGTGTAATCTGCACATCGGTTAGGCTATAAAAAGCATTCAAAATGCCTGACGTTACTTAAAAATGCTTCAACTTACGCTTTTTTATCACCCTAACATCAACAAGAATACAGCTTGTATGATGGTCTGTTAAATGACTGTTAGGGAAATATTAAAATAATAACGCTCTATCACTAAAACCATTAATTAATATAACTAGAAAAATTACTCACTAAAAATAATTTACAAGCCTTTTTTCAGTAATATTTATTGATAGGTAATAATACCCGAGCATTACATAACCCTTAAACACGAGAAGTAAACAATGTCTATTTTTCCAATCGATCTAGGCGCCTATAAGCGTATAACTTTAGATCCTAGCATTAACACATTAACTACCGAACAAAGAGACAGTCTTAAACACAACATCCAACTTTGTCGCGATGCGATTGTATTCTTTACAGCGACTGGTGCTGCCAGAGGCGTTGGTGGACATACCGGCGGCCCTTACGATACAGTACCTGAAGTTATGATTTTGGATGCTTTATTTCGTGGCTCTGCAAATGGATTTGTGCCAATTTTCTTTGATGAAGCGGGTCACCGTGTCGCAACTCAATATTTGATGTCTACTTTAAACGGTGATCTCCCAGCTGAACGCCTGATGGAATATCGAGCGGCTCACTCTCATTTGCCAGGTCACCCTGAATTGGGCTTTACACCAGGCGTTAAATTTAGCTCAGGTCGTTTAGGACACATGTGGCCGTATGTTAACGGTGTCGCCATTGCTAACCCACGTAAAGTTGTTTTTTGCTTGGGCTCTGATGGTTCACAACAAGAAGGTAATGATGCAGAAGCAGCACGCTTAGCGGTAGCTCAAGGCCTTAACGTTAAATTGATTATTGATGACAACGATGTGACTATTGCCGGCCACCCTTCTAAATATTTAACCGGTTGTACTACGGCTAAAACTTTAGCAGGTCAGGGCGTTACCGTCTTAGAAGGTGATGGTGAAGATCTTGATGATCTTTACAAGCGCATTTGCCAAGCAGTCAACACGGATGGCCCTGTTGCTGTTATTAACCATCGTCCTATGTGCCCAGGCATTGTAGGTCTTGAAGGTTCAACACACGGTCATGATGTTATCTCTGTTAAAGTCGCAGTTGAATATTTAGAATCTCGCGGCCAACAAGCAGCCGCTGATCACTTAAAAACAATCAAAGCGCCTAAAAATGATGCGGTGTTCCTGGGTTCAAGTGACAGATGGGATGCTAATCGTAATGTCTTTGGTGACGCGGCTGTTGAAATCTTAGGTCGTTTAAGTGAAGCAGAACGTTACGAAAAAGTTCGCGTTGTTGATAGTGACCTTGAAGGTTCTTGTGGATTATTCAAAATTCACGCGGCTTACCCTGAAGTATTTATCTCATCAGGTATCATGGAGCGAGGCAACTTCTCTGCTGCGGCAGGTTTTGGTATGGAAGCAGGTAAACAAGGTATATTTGGTACTTTTAGTGCCTTCTTAGAAATGTTACTGTCTGAAATTACCATGGCACGTTTGAACAATTCTAACGTACTGAGCCATTTTTCACATTCTGGTATTGACGACATGGCGGATAACACCTGTCATTTTGGTCTAAACAACATGTTTGCTGATAATGGGTTGAGCGATGGTTATGATACTAACCTTTACTTCCCGGCAGATCCTCTGCAAATGAGAGCCTGTTTAGAAACTATCTTCTTTAACCCAGGCTTGCGTTTTGTTTTTTCAACTCGCTCTAAAGTACCGACTATTTTAAATACAGACGGTGAAGATTTCTTTGGTGGTAGCTACAAATTTGTTTCCGGTAAAGATGAAGTCATCCGTGAAGGAACAAAAGGTTATATCGTCAGCTTTGGTGAATCTTTATACAGAGCACTGGACGCAGTTGAGCGCCTGAAATTGGAAGGGATTGATGTTGGTCTTATCAACAAACCAACGCTAAACGTAATTGATGAAGACATGCTCGCTAAAATTGGCAAAGCACCATTTGTCTTGGTTGTTGAGTCTTATAACAAAAAGACTGGTTTAGGCAGCCGTTTTGGTTCATGGTTGCTGGAACGTGGCTTGACTCCAAAATATGCGCATATTGCAACGCATAAAGAAGGCTGTGGCGGCTTATGGGAGCAATTCCCACATCAAGGTATTGATCCAGCAGGAATTATTGCTAAAGCAAAAGAATTGTTAGGATAATCACCTTAACAAACCAAAAAGGGCGCTCCAGAGCGCCCTTTTTTTATGGCTGTAACTTAATGATTGCCCCAATCGACCCAACCCATTTGAGCGGATACTAATACAATAATGCCAAAAGCAATCCGATACCAGGCAAATACGGTAAAGTCATGGCGACTAATAAAACGGATTAAACCCCGCACCGCAATAAAAGCACTGATAAAAGACACTGTGCCACCTACTGCAAATAATGCTAAATCATCAACACTAAATAAATCCCGATTCTTATAAACATCATAGAAGGTTGCAGCAAACATCGTAGGAATGGCGAGAAAAAAAGAAAACTCAGTGGCAGCACGACGCGATAGTCCAAAAAACAAGCCGCCAATAATCGTTGCGCCTGAACGTGAAGTACCTGGAATCATGGCTAAAGCTTGTGCAAAACCCACTTTCAAAGCATCACGCCAAGTTAAGTCATCCACTGTTTCAGCATGCACCTCGTGCTGACGTCTTTCTGCCCATAGAATTAAAAAACCGCCAATAATAAAAGCAGACGCTACTACAAAAGGATTGAACAAATAAGACTTAATTTGTTTTAAGAACAAAAAACCTAATATCGCAGCCGGCATAAAAGCAATAACTAAATTAACGGCTAAACGTTGTGATAATGGCTCAGATGTTATGCTAACCAAAGTATGAGTCAGTTTTGAACGATACTCCCACACCACCGCTAATATGGCTGCAAACTGAATAGCAATTTCAAATACTTTGCCTTTATCATCGTTAAAGCCCAGTAATTGCCCGACTAAAATTAAATGACCTGTCGATGAAACAGGGAGAAATTCTGTCAACCCCTCGACCAGGCCGAGGATTAAGCCGTGTATTAATAAACTAAGATCTAACATATAAAATACTTATCGCTTCATAGAGTCAAAAAATTCAGCATTGGTTTTAAAGTCTTTAAGCTTTCCTATCAAAAATTCTGAAGCTGCGGTTTCATCCATTGGTTGCAGGATTTTACGAAGTATCCATGTTTTTTGTAGTGTATCGGGATCAACAAGATATTCTTCACGACGCGTACCAGAACGATTAATATTAATAGCGGGGTATATTCTCTTCTCAGCAATCTTTCGGTCTAGATGCAATTCCATATTACCGGTACCTTTAAACTCTTCATAGATTACTTCATCCATTCTTGAACCTGTATCGACTAAAGCCGTTGCTATAATAGTTAAGCTTCCACCCTCTTCAATATTTCTTGCTGCACCGAAAAAGCGTTTAGGCTT
The DNA here is from genome assembly GCA_903859415.1 of uncultured Methylococcaceae bacterium. Classification (GTDB taxonomy): domain Bacteria; phylum Pseudomonadota; class Gammaproteobacteria; order Methylococcales; family Methylomonadaceae; genus Methylobacter_C. Next base: position 4,993 of record CAIOMN010000124.1, on the reverse strand, counting down.
TTCTAAAGCATTCGCATCAACACCACCGGTTAAAATCTTACCGGATGATGGCACCACTGTATTATAGGCTCTAGCCAATCGAGTAATAGAGTCTAACAAAATAACCACGTCGTGTTTATGTTCAACCAAACGGCGTGCTTTTTCAATTACCATCTCAGCAACTTGAACGTGGCGGGTTGCAGGCTCATCAAATGTACTTGAAATCACTTCACCCCGGACACAACGCTCCATCTCAGTAACTTCTTCAGGTCGCTCATCAATCAACAAAACGATCAAGTAACATTCAGGATTTTTTTCTGCTATTGCTTGTGCCAAACTCTGCAATATCATCGTTTTACCGGCTTTTGGAGGAGAAACAATCAAGCCTCTCTGTCCTTTACCAATGGGAGCTATTAAATCAATTATTCTGCCGGTGAGGTCTTCACTGGTACCATTTCCTTGTTCCAGTACAAAGCGTTGTTTAGCAAATAAAGGGGTCAGGTTTGAAAAAGTGATTTTGTTTTTGGTATTTTCAGGGGGTTCAAAATTGATCTGATCAACTTTGAGCATTGCAAAATAACGCTCATTATCTTTAGGCGGTCTTATTTTTCCAGTAATAGTATCGCCTGTTTTTAAAGAAAATCGTCTTATTTGACTGGGTGATACATAGATGTCATCGGGGCCGGCCAAATATGAACAGCCCGGTGTACGTAAAAAACCAAAACCATCCTGTAAAATTTCTAGTACACCATCACCAGAAATATCATCACCGGCTTTAGCCTGCTTCTTTAATATAGCAAAAATCAAATCCTGCTTACGTGATCTAGCAACATTTTCAAGCCCAAGAGACTCGGCGATTTCAATAACTTCACTAATTTGTTTTAGTTTTAACTCGGTAAGATTCATAAAAAGGTAACTCGAAGAAACGCTGCTTGAGATGAAAACCCATAACAACGAGGGTAGGATATATAATTCAGGAATTTAATTGATCGAACGATACGTTGAGTGCGTAGGATTGTCGCACATATTAAGTATAACTGAAGTATTCAGACCCGTCCAATTTTTGTAACAGATCTGAATAAAATGAAAACATTTTTAGATGTTGGTATCAAGAAACTTGGTTAATTCTGCTTTCGACAAAGCACCTACTTTAGTTGCCTGAACCTCACCATCTTTAAATAACATCAGTGTTGGAATACCACGAACACCATAATGTTGAGGTGTTTGAGGGTTTTCATCTATATTTATTTTTACAACAGTCAATTTGTCTGCGTACTCATCCGCTATCGCATCAAGAATCGGTGCTATCATCTTGCATGGCCCGCACCATTCAGCCCAGTAATCAACGAGTACGGGACCATCAACATTAATCACAGATTCGTTAAATTCACTATCGCTCACATGAAGGACTGAATCGCTCACACTATTTCTCCAAAAAATAAAAAGTAAAACTATAGGAGGGATATCACTTCTAGTCAACCAATTTCAAACATTTCATTTTTTGCGTTATGGTATACGAATATGAAAAATACACATTTAACGAAAATACGCTTCAGTAACTTAGAACTCTCTGATAGCATTTTGATCTGCTTGAAGGATGCAGGCTTTAATCTATGTACACCCATTCAGGACAGAGCATTACCGTTGATACTTCGAAACAAAGATATTGCGGGACAAGCCCAAACTGGAACAGGTAAAACTGCAATTATCGATTCAAAAGAACCTAATCCACTTATTGGCAATAAACCAACCAACTCTACCAAACCAAATCACAACAAAAAACAAAGAGCAATTATTTTAGCACCGACCCGTGAACTGGCTATTCAAATCCATAAAGCTGCTTTGTTGCTTAGCAAACATCTTATTTACAAAAATAGTTTATTAAATCTACAACCCCACCATAAGCTCACGAAAATCCTCAATAGCAGGATAATTGAGGATAGTTCTCATGGGTTGTTGACTGTCAGGCTTACTCACCGAAATTAAATGTTTTATACCAAACACGCGCGCTGAATTTAAAACAGCAACACTATCATCAACCAATAAGGTATTTTCTTTATTAAAATATCGATGCTGTAAAAAATGGTGCCAAAACTGTTGACTTTCTTTTGGAAAACCAAAGTCATGAGAACAAATAATACCGTCAAAGAATGACTGTAAGCAGGTTTTTTCCATTTTCAGATCTAAGCTATCACGATGAGCATTCGTAACCAAGATAACTTTTCGAGAGGACTGCTGTAACTTTTCCAAAAAGTCGGTCACATGCGGTAAAACAACAATAAGCCCCGAAATTTCTGCCTTTAACTCAGAAATATTTAAATTTAAAGCCTCACTCCAATAATCAAGGCAATACCACTCTAATTTACCTTCTATACTTTTAAATTGAGGTATTAAGTGTATTTTTGCGTTTTCAACACTCATACAGTGTTGTTCGGCATATTTTTGCGGCACAAATTCATTCCAAAAATGATTATCAAAGTTCAAATCTAATAAAGTGCCATCCATATCTAACAAAACAGTATCAATTTTTTCCCAATCAATCATCATAGTGCGTTATATTTATCTAAAATAATAATAAAATAGAACAATGTCAGAAAAACCGACCATTATTAATAAAACTACGTTGGCAAAAAGCCGATTATTTCACATTGAATCTCTCGATATTCAATTTAGTAATGGTGAACAGCGTAATTACGAACGATTAGCCCGTGTCAATAAAGGCGGAGCCGTTTTAATCGTACCACTGTTTGATGACGAAACGGTATTATTGATTCGTGAATATTCTGCCGGTGTACATCGTTATGAAGTGGGTTTACCTAAAGGCAAAGTAGATAGCGGTGAATCATTTATCAACGCAGCGAACAGGGAACTGAAAGAAGAAGTTGGCTTTGGAGCTCGAAAACTGACTCATTTAAGCACTTTCTCATTGGCCCCCTCTTATCTAGAACACACAACAGAAATTATAATCGCTCAAGACTTATATACTGAAAAATTAATTGGTGACGAACCAGAAGAATTGGAAGTTATTCCCTGGAAATTAAGCCAACTTAATCAGTTATTAGCGACGGGTGAATGCACTGAAGCCCGATCTATCGCAGCACTTTTTATGACCATAGAATACTTAAAAAAATGCTAAATTAATCCTTATTTATTACTATCATTTTAACTATCAAATATTTCCAGGATTTATGAATAATCAAGAACTTTGGCAACGCTATCAAGATTGGCTTTATTTTAATAATGACTTAGGCCTGTATCTTGATATCAGTAGGATGCGTTTTGACAACGAATTAGTTAACACACTGACTCCAAAATTTACCAAGGCGTATAAGGATATTGAAGCCCTTGAAAACGGGGCTATTGCAAATCCAGATGAAAATAGAATGGTTGGGCATTATTGGTTACGTAATCCTGACTTAGCACCCGTTGAAATAAAAAAAGAAATTATCGATAATATTGAACAAATTGAAGATTTCGTCCAAAAAGTTCATGATGGTCGAATTCACCCCATCAGTGCCCCTAAATTTACAGATATTCTTTCAATCGGCATTGGTGGTTCTGCACTGGGCCCACAATTCGTAAATGATGCTTTAGCGCCTTTATCTTCGGCATTATCAATCCACTTTATTGACAATACTGATCCTGCAGGCATTGATAAGATATTAGACCAGATCAATGACCGCCTTAAAAGCACTCTCGTTATTATTACCAGTAAATCAGGAGGAACACCAGAAACGCGTAATGGGATGCTTGAAGTTAAAGAAGCTTTTAAACAACAAGGCTTAAGTTTTTCTGACCATGCTGTAGCAGTGACTATGCTAGGCAGTAAAATGGATGAAATAGAAAGAAATGAAGGTTGGTTAGCCGAGTTTCCCATGTTTGATTGGGTAGGAGGCAGAACATCAGAAATGTCATCAGTTGGTTTATTATCTGCTTCATTAATGGGCATTGAAGTCAATGAACTGCTATTAGGTGCAAAAACAATGGATAATGCCACTCGAATACCGGACATAAAACAAAATCCGGCCGCTCTACTGGCCTTAACCTGGTATTACGCCAGTAATGGTAAAGGGGAAAAAGATTTGGTTATCTTACCTTATAAAGACAGTCTTCAACTATTTTCCAAATACTTACAACAATTAGTTATGGAGTCTCTTGGTAAAGAAGTTGATTTAGAGGGTAATATAGTTCATCAAGGTCTTACTGTATATGGTAACAAAGGCTCCACTGATCAACATGCATTTGTTCAACAATTACGTGAGGGTGTAGCCAACTTCTTTACGCTATTTATTGAAGTTCTAAAAGATAGAAAGGGCCCCTCTATAGAAGTCGATGTTGATACTACAACAGGAGATTATCTGTCTGGGATGATGCTAGGTACACGGCAAGCTCTCTATGACAATAATCGCGACTCTATTACCTTAACCCTAACTGAAATAACACCTAAAACAATTGGCGCACTCATTGCCCTATTCGAACGTGCAGTCGGTATTTATGCCTCATTAATAAATATTAATGCCTACAATCAACCCGGTGTAGAAGCAGGCAAGATAGCGGCTGAAAAATTATTGGTGTTACAAAGAAGAATAATTAACGCGTTAAAAATCTCTAAAAAACCAATAAGCTTATCTGAATTATCTGAGAAATTAGACGCATGCGATCAAATCGAACAAGTCTATAAAATAGTCCGACATTTAGCAGAAAATCAACGTGGCATTGTTTTACAGGGTGATCTTAATAAACCTATTACTCTTGAGATTTCATACCAGTTTGAGGGATAAAAACTAAATCAAAGGCTTATCTGAACAAAGAGATAAGCCTTTAAATATTCTGTTTAAAAGGCAAAAAAAAACCCAAGTGCTAAGACTTGGGTTTTTTTAAATAAGAGCTTGGCAATTCCCTACTTTCACATGGCAAACTGCCACACTATCATCGGCGCTAAATGGTTTCACTTCCGAGTTCGGGATGGGATCGGGTGGTTCACATTCGCTATGGTCACCAAGCAAACTGGTGT
>CAIOMN010000123.1 GCA_903859415.1 uncultured Methylococcaceae bacterium | reverse complement strand
CACGATAAGGCTATACACTTACCAAGGCTTTCGTATAGCCGGTAAGTTCTCCGTGTTACGTTTTTCAAAATAAGTCTATACACTGGCTTGCAACGGTGACTACGCAGACGATCATGGTGTTATACACAGGCGCTCAATAGGCTATACGCAGATGCTAGACATGCTATGCGCAGACTCTCAACAGGCTATGCGCTTAGTCTTAACCCACTTATCACAATTGTCTTACTGCTATACGCTTACTATGAGCTGTGTATAGCCTTTCCTGAGGTTGCGTATAGCCTTTTTCACTCTAGTCTTACGCTTTTTTACAAAGCCTTATCCAGGTTATCTCTTGGTGCAGCATGCTCCTTTCGATTCGGGTGTAGAATAACCGTTAATCACTATGACCTTTAGCCTGTATAAGAGAATCAACAGATGAAGTTTCTACCTAAGTCCTTATTTGGGCGCCTTTTCCTGTTAATTCTTTGCTTTATGCTGTGCGTCATCGTACTTATCAGATTACTATTTGGTATTGTTATCGCGGGTAATGCCGGTCGACATCTGGCCAATTATAGTCAATCACTGATTTTATTTGCAGAAGAAGTCAACAGGTTGGGGACCGTCGAATCTAACCAACGCTTTGCCGATCAGTTACAAAAAAGTACTGGAATAATATTGCTGCAAAATACCAGTCAGTCGTTTGATCACGTCCCCGATATGCCCTTTTATACACTCTGGGAAGCTACGCTAACCCAACTCTCACATAATGAGATAACGCTGAGTTATGAGTCTACACCCGAGGAAATTACCTGGTTACATCATCAAAAGTCACCTCAATTTTCCTTAGGTCTGCCGTCTGCTGTTAACATGAACATCATGAAAAAGTTTGTGAGTGTCAGTGTATTGATGACGCTCATTTTCACCTTGTTTTCGACTTATGTGGCGGCGTATTTTCTTAATCGTCTCTTAAGGGCGCTCGCTGAAAAGGCGGCACTGATTGGTCAACAAATTGACAATATAGCTATCAAGCCCAGTGGGCCAAAAGAGGTTCAAGAGGTGGCAAACGCTATGAATAAGATGCGAGCTGACCTTGAAAGCATGAGTAAAAAGCAACAGTTTTTACTGGCCGGTATTTCTCATGATTTACGCACCCCGTTAACGCGCATACACCTTGCCACTCAATTACTGCCCCCTGATACAGATGGTTTTATTGAGGGTATCAATCAAGATATTGACGAAATGAACGAAGCGTTACACCGTTTTATTGAGTTGGCCCGTTTCAACATTGACGAAACAGAGTTTTGGCAGGTCGGCGATATCGCAACGGTCATCAGGGAAGTGGTAGAAAAATATCAGCATTCTGGTACGGTGATTGTATTATCTTTAAGTCAGACGCCCCCTATCCGTTATAAACCGAAGGGCTTACGAAGTTATTTACATAATGTCATCAATAACAGTATCAAACATGGGGCTGGTAACATTACTATCAGTACTCAAACCCTCGGCGACTGTGTAGAGCTGCGTGTTTCGGATCAAGGCCTAGGCTTTCCTATGTCATCTAAAGAATTAATGGCCTATTCTGATTCAGGTACGGCTCAGAATAATGTGAATGGTTTGGGTTTACGCATCATGCAACTGATCGCTACCCTGCATGAAGCAGAATTAATTCTACAAAATATACCCGGGAGCGGTGCAGAAGTTATCTTAAAGTTAAAGGCTTTTGCTAAGGAAGCTTAGCCTTTTAGGTTCTTACTTTAACGAAATCCTAGTCAATTAGCGCCTTATCCAGGTTCTTGCTAGTGCTGAGTCCTTTCAGTTTGGTTTTATCTTTAATACCTGCAAAGCGGGTGCCGTCCAGGTTGGCGCCAGTAAAGTTGGTGTCTTCAAGGTTAGTGCCGGTCAGGTCTGCACCGGTTAAGTCGGCATTGGTAAAGTCTGCGCCAGAAAGATCAACGCCAAACAGCACCGTCTTATGCAAGTTCGCCCCGGTAAAATTGGCATAGCGCATGGTGGCCCGGTCAAAGTTGGCATACGAAAGATTAGCGCCTGTCAGATTGGCATTATTTAAGCTGGCTCGCATTAAGCCCATAGACTGATTCTTCATATCAGCTCCCCAGACTGCATGGGACAAATTGGCATTAGATAAGTTGGCACGATCCATGACCCCAATAAAGCGACTGCCGCTCAGGTTCGCATCGCTTAAATTGGCGTTGCCGACATGCACACCAAAAATACTGGTATTAGACAGGTTGGAATGGGAGAAATTGACCCGGGAGAGCACCGATAGATCCAGGTTTAAGCCAGACAAATCACTGTTGCTAAAATTTGACCGGCGTAAGTCCGATCCCCATAAGTCAGCATGCGTATAGTTGAGTCCCGATAAATCGATATCGGTGAGTTCTTTTCTGCGTAAGTCAGCCGGATGGGCTTTATCCGCTTTGGCTAAACGATTCTCTACTTCTAATCGGTCCAGATCCGCTGCTGATGCAGAGATGCAAAACAGCGCTGTTATCAATCCAGACCCATAATATGGCATTTTCATGTGTACACCTAAGTAGTCTTTAAGGATGAGAAAGTAATACGACGTTCTTAACTTTAACGTCAGTTTAGTTATATTGCAATGATGACTTACTTAAAGTGCTGGGTTTAAGCTTATAATTAAGTCATCTTCACTTTAACCACTTTATAAACTATGACAAGTCACTTACAAAGCCCTATAAAAATAGGTCCTTATCAATTGCCCAACCGTATTATCATGGCACCGTTAACGCGGATGCGCGCCCCTGAAAATACTCCGACTGACCTGATGGCGACCTATTATGAGCAACGCGCCAGTGCCGGTTTAATTATCTCTGAAGCCAGCTCGATTTCGACTCAAGGAGTAGGGTATCCGGCCACGCCTTATATTTTTAATGCCGCTCATGTAGCAGGATGGAAAAAGATCACCGCAGCCGTTCATGCAAAGAACGGGCATATCTTTTTGCAATTATGGCATGTAGGGCGAGTTTCTCATCCTGACTTTCATAACGGTGAGTTACCGGTTGCGCCGTCAGCGATTGCGCCTAAAGGTAAAGCCTTTACAGCGAAGGGACTGCAGGATTTTGTGACGCCCCGTGCCTTAGAACTTGATGAGATTCCAGGCATTGTAGCCGATTATAAAAACGCAGCCAGACAGGCGTTAGAAGCGGGCTTTGATGGCGTGGAAATACACGGTGCCAATGGTTATTTGCTGGATCAATTCTTAAGAGATGGCAGTAATACCCGAACGGATGCGTACGGCGGCAGTTATGAAAACCGGGCGCGCTTTTTATTAGAAGTCACTGCGGCGGTGATTGATGTGTGGGGCGCAGAGCGGGTGGGTATTCGTTTGTCACCCAGTGGTACGTTTAATGATATGGCGGATTCAAATCCCGAAGCGTTCTTTGTGTATTTGGCAGAACAGTTAAGTCCGTTAAATTTAGCCTATTTACATGTGGTCGATGCCCTGGAAGGCGATATCAGACACGGTGCCAAGGTGATTAGCTTAGCCGCTTTACGTAAAGCTTACGAAGGCACGTTGATTGTGTGTGGCGGTTATGATCAAGCCCGTGCAGAACAAGTGCTAGAACAAGGTCAAGCCGATGCGGTTGCTTTTGGCCAATTGTATATCGCTAATCCTGATTTAGTGGAACGTTTTAAGTTAAATGCACCATTAAACAAGCCTCATGCTGCCACTTTTTATGGTGGAGATGCAAAAGGTTATACCGATTATCCAAGCTTAACCTAACTAGAGGCGTCATATAGTCTTAATATCTGAATGCTAAAATCCGCTCTATTTAAATTTACATGGATTTTTTATGAGTACCATTGATTCTGCTTTACCCGTCACTTCCAGTTCCCGCCCCCAGCTTGATCATAAGTCTGGACTGATTACAGTAGTTATATTTTTGGGTCTGCTGGTGACTGGTATAGGTGTCGCTGGTTATAGTCTGGTGATCGATATAAATGAAGTGGGTGGTCAGTCCGTCAATTGGTTACCGTATATTCTTCTTGGGGTAGCGCTGCTGATTGCACTCGGATTTGAATTTGCCAATGGTTTTCATGATACAGCAAACGCAGTCGCGACGGTCATCTACACGCATTCGCTCCCTGCCAACTTTGCAGTGTTGTGGTCGGGTCTATTTAATTTTCTCGGTGTTTTGGCTTCAAGCGGAGCCGTTGCTTTCGGCATTGTTTCCCTTTTGCCTGTTGAGCTAATTATGCAAGTAGGATCAGGCGCGGGCTTCGCGATGGTCTTTGCCCTGCTTATTGCCGCTATTCTCTGGAATATCGGTACCTGGTCACTGGGTTTGCCCGCCTCTTCATCTCATACCTTGATCGGCTCGATCATTGGTGTGGGTATCGCAAATGCCCTGTTGCACGGACGGGACGGAACCAGTGGCGTTGATTGGGCTCAGGCGACCAAGGTGGGTTATTCGCTGCTGCTTTCGCCCATGGTGGGTTTTACCTGCGCAGCACTGTTGTTATTGACCATGAAAGTCTTAATCAAGAGCAAGGAATTATACGAAGAGCCGAAAGGTAATGCGCCGCCGCCTTTGTGGATTCGAGGTCTGCTCATCTTGACTTGCACAGGTGTGTCTTTCGCACACGGCTCTAATGACGGTCAAAAAGGCATGGGGCTGATCATGCTTATCCTAATTGGAACTGTACCTATGGCCTATGCATTGAATCGGGCGATACCAGTGGATCATTTAACGGAATTTGCAGCAATGTCCCACGTAACTCAGGAGTCTCTGCTCAAAAACGTGACCACAACAAGTTCCGCAGATCCTCATGTAATTCTTTCCGACTATGTGCGCACCAAGGAATATAATGATGAGGTCTTACCCGCTCTCGTGAGTATGATTGGTAATATTGGCGCAGAGGTAAAAGAATACGGAAGTTTTGCTCATGTACCCCTAGAAACGGTGTCCAATGTAAGAAATGACATGTATCTGACCTCTGAATCTATCCGTATTCTCGACAAGAGTAATGCGGTAAAGTTTGATGCTGATACCAAAGCTAATCTTAAGGCATTTCAAAAAGATATTGATGAGTCTACCAAGTTTATACCGCTATGGGTAAAGGTAATCGTTGCTATCGCTCTGGGGCTGGGCACCATGGTAGGATGGAAGCGCATTGTAGTGACTGTGGGAGAAAAAATTGGTAAAGCCCATTTAACCTATGCTCAGGGTGCATCGGCGGAGCTTGTCGCCATGATGACTATCGGTGCCGCTGACCTATTTGGTCTGCCTGTTTCTACCACGCATGTATTATCAACGGGAGTTGCGGGTACTATGATCGCTAATGGTTCGGGGTTGCGGTGGGGTACTATTCGCAATTTGTTAATGGCTTGGGTGTTAACATTGCCTGCTGCAATGATTCTATCCGGTTCTTTGTACTGGTTGTTTTCAACTATGGTTTAAAAGCTAACAGCAGAATGGAGAGATATTCTATATAATGATGGGGTGACTTCTCTCTATCCTCTAAAGAAACTTTAAAATGCCCTTATTACGTTTATCCAATGTTTCCATTGCCTATGGAACCCATGCTTTATTAAAAGATGCCGATTTTCAGCTGGATGCTGGTGAAAGAGTCGGTTTGTTAGGCCGGAATGGCGAAGGCAAATCAACTCTCATGAAAATTATTGCCGGTAATGTCTTGCCTGATCAGGGTGATATCTGGCGGCAGCCTGAGTTAAGACTGGCGTGGTTAGAGCAATCGCCTGATTTGCCTGATGACGCAACGATTTATGATGCGGTTGCCGGTGGTTTGGGTGAATTGGGTGGATGGATTACGCGTTATCATGAACTGTCTTTAACGATGGATTATGGTGATGAGAAAGCCTTAAATGAGCTGGGTGATTTACAGCATCAGTTAGAGTCTCATAATGGCTGGCATTTTCAGCAACGGGTTGAGACAACCTTAACCAAGCTGGATTTGCCGGGTGATTTAAAAATTAATGGTTTATCGGGTGGATGGAAGCGGCGTGTGGCTTTGGCGCGAGCCCTGGTTATTGAGCCTGAAGTATTATTATTGGACGAACCGACCAACCATTTAGATTTTGAAAGTATTCTCTGGCTAGAAGAGCAGATGCTTAACTTTCAGGGAGCGGTCTTGTTTGTTACCCATGACCGCTCTTTCTTACAAAAGTTAGCCACCCGGATTGTCGATTTAGATCGCGGTAACTTAGTGTCATGGCAGGGTAATTATGATGATTACTTAACCCGTAAAGCGGCTGCTCTGGAAGATGAAGCGAATCAAAATGCGGAGTTTGACAAGAAACTGGCAGATGAAGAAGTTTGGATTAGGCAAGGTGTAAAAGCGCGTCGTACTCGTAATGAGGGTCGAGTGAGAGCGTTAGAAAAACTACGCAACGAGCGTGCGCAACGACGTTTGCAACAAGGTACAGCGAGATTAGCCCTAGAAAAAGGCGATGCGTCGGGTAAGAAGGTGATTGAAGTCACTGATATTTGTTTTGGTTATGGTGACCGACAAATCATTAAGAACTTCTCTACACTGATTCAGCGGGGCGATAAAATTGGTTTGATTGGTGCCAATGGAGCCGGTAAGTCAACGCTGTTAAAGTTATTGTTACAACAAATTGAGCCTAATACAGGCACAGTAGAGCAGGGCACTAAGTTAGAGATTGCTTATTTTGATCAGCTACGT
>CAIOMN010000122.1 GCA_903859415.1 uncultured Methylococcaceae bacterium | reverse complement strand
TCCCATATCCAGATGTCATGACCATTGGTATAAAAAATAACCGGCCGCTGTCCATGGATTTTTTCTAAACCATCGGCATAGAACTTCGCTTGGTGGCGGCCTTTTTCGGCATCAACGGCAGTCTTTTTTGCTTCAACCACGGCCAGTGGTTTACCGTTATCATCCCATAATACATAGTCAGCATAACCCTCCCCAGTTGGCGTGGGTTGATAGAGTACTTTTTCTTCTAGCGTGACTTGATTAATGTTCTCTAATTCCCAACCGGCCTCAGCCAATTGTAAGTCGATCAAATGTTTACGAGTAGTTGCTTCATCAAAATGCAACTCATTAACCACTTGCTGACCTTTATAAGCGGCCTTTTGCTTAAGTTGTGTCAACTCTGCTTCGGTGTGTTCTCGTTGAGTCGCCTTTTCGCGCTCGGCAGTCAGTTCGGCTAGTAAAGCCTGCATCTGCGCTTCCTGTTTGGCATAGTGCTCCAACAGGGCTTTACGTTCATTTTTATAATCGGCTTTAGCGGATGGGGGTGGCTTCGGTTGTTCAAAAGCCTTGATAGTAGAGATATCACCGTTGTTATAGGTGATAAACAACCAACGACCAAGATCAAAGGCTTCTTTTAATAACCATTGCGCACTCTGTTCGGTAACAGGATCGCCATGAGCGGCTTTATTTCCATGAATACGAATCGCATGAAGTTTATCGATCACTACTTTTGGGGTAACGGCTGAAAAAGCATCGTTACTCAACATTTCTATGAATTTGGACAGTGGCGTCCGAGGTAAACTCAGTTCACTATAAACGATGTCCACACAACGTTCGGCAAAATTACGCAATTTAGTTTGTGCACTTTGCGGATCAGCTTGAACATACCGCTCTGCAAAACCCGCTAAACTAGCAAGTTCTGGCCAAGTGTCTCTAAGAAATTCAAAGTTTTGTGATTGCATAATATCTATTCTGTTCATAGCATTCTTCTAAGCGAAGAACGTGCCAACTTTTATTGAACATCCAGTTTGATAATGTCTGGTAGTTGAGGGAGTTATTATTATTTTTGCTCAAGGTTATAGGTAACCGGAAGACAGATCAATATAAAAATAAGGTTCTTTATTGATTTAGATAATTCTTTTATCTTGCCATAATGATCATTTGAAAATATTGCTTGAGACATAGAGATAATATATTCACTATCGCGTTTTAAACCTGTAAAAGTGGTGATTATTTCTTAATTTCTGGTGTTCTTGGTGTTTTCGTAGGTGAAACAGGTGTTTTACATACGAAAACACCTGTTCCTCCTAGTTAAATACCTGTTTTACTAACTAAACCAGCTGTTATTTTATCTTAACCACCTGTTCTACTTAATAAATTAGCTGTTCCTCTATCTTAACCACCTGTTTCACTGACTAAATCAGTTGTTTCTATATCTTAACCACCTGTTTCACTTAATAAATCAGCTGTTCCTCTATCTTAACCAGCTGTTTCACTTAATAAACCACCTGTTCCCCACACTAAAAAACGTGTAACAGACGGATTAACAGAATAACCACCAAGACATCACGAAAGACCCAGCTTTTAAACACAAACAACGCCAATATCTTTACGTAAACCGCCTATTATTTAAGTTCAAACCATAATAAGACTATCTTTATTATTAAATGAGCCTATAGTCAACTCTAAGTTGATTATTAATCTAAGGAAAGCAGCATGAAGCAAACTAAAGTACTACTCAATTTTTTTAAGTTCCCCATCCCAATCAGAATTATCTTTTATCGTAGCATCATCAGTCATTTAACGGGCAATGCTAATTTCTTAGTGCCTTCGGTTTCTTTAGATTTAGCAACCGCCGCTGTAGATGCCCTTGCGCAGTGTAGTGTCGCAGCCAAAGATGGCGCACATATAACCCTGGCTAATCGAAATGATGCCGAAAAAGTGGCTGATGCAATCTTTCGAAATTTAGCCAGTTATGTAGAATTTATTGCTTTGGGGGATGACACAATTATTATCAGCAGTGGTTTTTCACCCACTAAACAACCCGCACCACACAATAAAAGCATCTTAAGGGTTGTGCATAGTTCACATTCTGGCTGTCTTAAGTTTTCGACCGTGAAAGGGCCTAGATCTCATGCGTGTATGTGGCGATTGCGTAAAGTATCCACGACGGGTGTTGAAAATCCATGGATTGCTGTCGCCACTACGACACAAACTACCTATGAAGCCACCGGTCTAGAGGTCGGCGTGGCTTATGAAGTCTCAGTCGCGGACGTAACCCCAGAAGGCATTGGTGATTATTGCCAGTCTGTCACCATTATCGTCAT
>CAIOMN010000121.1 GCA_903859415.1 uncultured Methylococcaceae bacterium | reverse complement strand
GGTGCGTATTCGCGTCGATGGTTCTTCGTCAACGCTGACACCCAGCGCTGCCAATACCGCTGGCTATATAGATAATACGGTTAATATCTGGAATGGCACCGGTTATGATACCTTTACAGACGTGGCACCTTATCCCAGCACACCCAATTTGCAATACTTTAAATCTTTCTGGATTAATGTGTTACCGGGGGCCTTTGGCCATACTATTGAATTGTTGATTCCAGCCGAGCAGTCTACCTTAAGTCGCAATCACGCAGCACCGACTAGTTTTGAAGCACTGGCTTCTGTAAACATGCCGTGGTATCTGGGTTGGCTAGATTGGGTGGTCTCACCCGCAACTGCCGCATCGGTGCCTGCGGTCAGCAATAATGTTAATCCACAGCCTTTGCCAGACCCTAGTGATTGGTATATCCGCTTAAAAGTGGATAATCCGGTGACGGGTTGGAAAGATCACGGCGCTCTACTGGGGCAATTAACTGATGCAGCCTTAGGCTTCGACAAGCATGATGTTGTCAAAATGGCACCGTTTACCGCACCGTATTTGACGCTGGTTTTTCCACACCCAGACTGGGGCGTTAAAGCCGCTGATTATGCCAGTGACTTTCATTTAGTCACTAACACCGTCGATAGCTGGCGTTTTGAAGTCCGCTCCAGTCCGGTCGGCAGTATCGTTTTTTTAAGCTGGGAAGGTGATCCGGCCTTATTAAGTCGCTCACAGTTACTTGAGGTAGCCACCGGCAAAGTTATTAATCCTACCGATCCTGCCTGGACCGCTAAAGGCTATCCAGTGACGCTCAATGCACCTGCTCAAAGCTATGTCTGGACGGTTTTAGCCCATTGATGGTGATACTATTTACTTGAATACAAAAAAGCCGGACGTTTGCCCAGCTTTTTTTATGTGAAACATGAGTAGGGACAGGTCGTGACCTGTCCCTAATGAGCGGTTGTCATTAAACCGATAATTTCATGAAAGTAGAGCCTTAATGTCTTGCTCAGAAAGTTTTGTGATGTCAGCTATCAGACTAATTTCAAAGCCTTTGCTTAACATTGATTTCGCTACTTCGAATTTTTCGTCTAGCTTACCTTCAAGTTTACCTTCAAGCTTACCCTCTTCAAATGCGGTATCTAACACTGCTTTAGCTTCGTTATAAGACAACACGCTCTTGATATAGGCATCGTATTGGTCAGCATTCAGATGCGCAACACTGGCAATTTCAAAGCCTTTGGTAAATACCGGTTCATTTAAAATAGCCGGAATATGGTCAAAGTCTTCCAGGTGTTTTAAGAAATACACCCACTTATCAAAATGGGTTTCTAACTCGTGTTCCTGTTTGTTAAACAGGGGCATTTGTAAAAACTTAAAATGCAGTTTGTCATAAAACACTTCACCATCCTGATATTTTAAGCACACGTCACGGCGAAACTTGCGTTCATCTTCTTTCTCGTCATATTTAAAATCTAAAATAGCGATAAAGTAGACCGGTAATAAATGAAAGTCCCAAAGTCCTTTATGACCTTGCTCACGAATAGGAAAGGTGGAGTAAAACAAAGACCGCTCTTTAAAAAAGTGCATCTTGGCTTTTTGCATTTCGACGATAAAACGCTCACCAGTGATACTCTCACAGTAAATATCAAAAATAGACTTCCTTTCATCTGTCGTTTCGGGCAGGTTCTCCGGGTTTTTAAAGTTGAGTTGGGCTATTTGATGTTGTGGCGGTAATAACTGATTTAAAAAATCAATTAACAAATCCTTACTAGCTTCTTCACCAAAGAGTTTTTTAAAGCCGAAGTCTGTGTAAGGATTAAAGTATTTGCTGATCATATATTGCAAGGGGTGGGGTTAAAGATCAGCTTAATCATAGCATAAAAGGTAATTAGGTTAGTGTTGTAGATAGTTGGGATTTAAGGGATAAATTTCTCTACGAGATTATCCATAAAGTTCCAGCCTTGTTCTAAGCAATAATAATGGTTATTGTCATAGATAAGTAATCTTTAGAAATCAGATTAGCGCCGCTTCGGGCATGTCGCTTTTAACGGCATGGGAATTAAAATCACAATAGGAACATTTTTTGATGCACCAAGGGATATGGATATAGAGGCTTAAGGGAGGGTAAGGGCATGATATAAAAATTAGGTTGGATCGGCCATTGCATTCGTTTTGGGCTGTAGCCTATATTGCACTACGGATATTTCTCATTATTTATTTCCTGTATGGCTATGTAATACGTATAAAACAGGATAAATATATCCCGAAGCGACTGCAAGGCGCTTAAATTTAGCCTGGATTATTCGGTTTTGTGGTCGCAGGTCTTCGTAATGCGAAGTCTCATTGCTTAAGCTGTGCTATCACATTGCTTTGAAAGCTTATTCACATTTTAATCATGCTTTATGCCTTTTGTCGTTAAGTGAATAAACATTCATCAAGATGTGTATTGTTTTTGTGTCAATGTGAATACACAACAACTGAAATATCTTATCGCACTGGCTTAAAGTGTTATCGCATTCGTTCAGAAGGATTGTCACATTCGTTTAAAGTGCTATCGCATTATGTCAGATGTGTAATGCCTTTTTACACACACAAATAATATTCATTAACCCAGTATCTTCTATAGTGCTTATGCTATAGAATGAATGCCGAAAAAATCGCCAAAGAAAATGCAGCCTGTGTGGCTTTAGCGCTTTCCTTGCGTGTTATTGAAGACTAACGCCAAACAGAGGTCATTTTATGCAGCACGCTCATGAATTCAGTTTACGTAGGCTTATTACCCTTATTGTTTTGAGTTCAAGTAAAATTTTGTTTAAGTTTACTCTGAGCCTGCTTATTATGGGAGGTTTTCTCACTATTCCACAAGCGTGTTTAGCTGATGCCATCTTGCAAGATACAGGTTTTGAGACACCATTATTAATCCCATCAGGCTTATATACATATCAATATAATCCAACAGGTTCGCCGTGGGTATTTTTAGGAGGCAGCGGAATAACAGCTAGCAACACTTACTGGGGTGCTACGGCGCCAGAAGGCAATCAAGTAGCTTTTCTACAATTTGGGAATGGTACTACCGATATTAATCGGCTCTTATTTTTATCAAAATTTTAATGTTGTCAATAGTGAAAACATAAGTTTTTCATTTGATTCTGCACAAAGAGTATCTATATGGCAGTCTAGTTTTCAACAATTTAATGTTCTTCTTGATTCCAAAATAATTGGATATTTCGTACCAACTACTGATGGCGTTTATCATACTTATTCAACAAATACTGTTTCCATTTCCGCAGGCCTTCATACGTTATCATTTGTAGGCATTAATGCTAATGGTTCGGATAACAGTGTTTTTATTGACCATGTTCAATCAAACATATCTGCAGCAGGACCAGTCGGCTGCGGTCCCGGTGTGCCCCTAACCACCGGCACTGGCGGTGTGGGCGCCCTTTGGCAAATGTTGGCTTTACCCTGTGTTCCGGCTACCAGTACTATAGCGGGCGTATTGGGTACAGGTACACCCTCTAATCTAAACACAGCCCACTATGCTACCGCCACACCCGGTATCGGTTGGATTATTGAAGATAGACCCGTGAGTGCTGTGCCTGCTTATCGCCCCTTATTAATCAATGATATATTGAACGTCGGAACGGGTTACTGGCTTAAAAGCTATCAAGCACCGACCAAGGGCATTTTAACCATAACAGGTACTGCCACCCCTGCGGATGTCACCCACGCACAAGGCTGTTACTCGGCTAATGGTTGTAAAGCCATTACCGTTACTACCGTGACAGGCGATAATCGCTACAATCTGGTCGGCAATCCATTCCCTTATGCGATTGACTGGACAAAGGTGCGTATTCGCGTCGATGGTTCTTCGTCAACGCTGACACCCAGCGCTGCCAATACCGCTGGCTATATAGATAATACGGTTAATATCTGGAATGGCACCGGTTATGATACCTTTACAGACGTGGCACCTTATCCCAG
>CAIOMN010000120.1 GCA_903859415.1 uncultured Methylococcaceae bacterium | reverse complement strand
GGCTAATGGCATGGATATAAACCTTCAGTGTACAATGAACTGAAGGTTTATGTTCATTTGTACATCGAAAGAAACCCGTTTTCAGGACTTTATAAAGCCAGGAATTGCATAAAGTGTAAACCGGTAAATGAAGGATGCCGAATCTTGATATTAAGTTCTTGAGTGAGCGTAGAGCAGAGGCCTTGAAAAGAGTTTTCAATATCGAGTTCGTAATGTCTGTGAGCGATGAAGACTTAAAGAAGCTCGCAATTGCTTATCGGCAACCCAATGCCGAAGGACAGTTTACGGATTTTGCTCATGTTCTGTCTCGATACGCTGAACAACTTGCTGGGCACGAGCTATGAAGATGGGTGCTCTCCGCATGATCCCATTTTGGAAGAACGGAGAATTAGATGGATAGCGATTTGAGCCACTGAGTTAGCTATGCAAGCCATTAGAAATCCAGTCACCTATTCGAACCAACACAACAAGGTAAGCTGTAGTAAACTAACCCAACTGAACTAAGTCAAACATACGTAAATTTATGCATACCTACAACATTCACGATGCTAAAACACATCTATCCAGACTAGTGGAGCAAGCGGCAAAAGGTGAATCCTTTGTCATCGCTAAAGCGGGCAAGCCAATGGTTAAAGTAATTCCTCTTAATACTCCAGAGTCTACTCAAATCAAACGGTTTGGTTTTATGGCAGGACAAATCAGCGTACCGGATGATTTTGACAGAATGGGCGAAGCTGATATTGTTAATCTGTTTGAAGATACTCTATGAAATTACTCCGACCTCATTCACCCGTGGAGTATTGAACCCCCCGTTTAAAATTTAGGAGTTAGCTATGCAATTAACAATTGATTTGCCAGATGAATTAGTTGAGAAACTCGACATAAAGCAATTAACAAAAGAGTTTATTGAATTTGTGGTGCTTAAGAATAAACACTCTGATGAGTTATTAATTGATCTTGTTAATGATTTACCAGAGTTTCCCAGTTTTGCCGATCAAGACCCGCTAAAATTACAACAGGCATTACGTGATGAATGGCGCTAAATATTTACTGGATACTAATATCATTATTGGTTTTCTAGCTAGAAAACCTGAGGTATTAGAGTTGTTTGCACTCAAAAAAATTAAAATATATGAATGTGTGTATTCATCTATTTCTCGCATGGAGTTGTTAAGTTTTCCAAGTATTTCAGCGATTGAAATTAACGCGATTGAAACCCTGTTATTACGGATGAATTATTTAGCGGTCACTAAAGCAATTGAAGATGAGACAATTGAATTTAGACGCCAACATAAAACAAAATTACCTCATTCAATTATAGCTGGAACGGCTAAGCATTATCAGCTTGAGTTACTGACACTTGATAAAAAATTAGCCAACTTATTATGAGCGCTCCAATGTTGTGTTTAAACGATGATGCGAGATCTTCCTGTATAGATAGCGATTTGAACCACTGAGTTAGTTATGCAAGCAATTAGAAATCCAGTCACCTGGTTTGAAATTTATGTTGAAGACATGCATAGAGCCAGGACATTTTACGAAGCAGTGTTTGATTGTGTGCTGACACCAGAGCCAACAGATGGAAGCTTCGAAGTGCTTCGTTTCCCTGGACAAATGCCCGGTATTGGGGCGATGGGGGCGTTAATGAAACATCCCATGAGGAAGCCATCCGTTGAAGGGAATATGATCTATTTTCATTGTGATGATTGCTTGATTATATCCGAGCGAGCCGTTAATAATGGTGGAACTATTTTTCGCCCTAAATGGAGTGTTGGAAAAGAGGGCTTCATTGCTATCATTGGCGATAGTGAAGGCAATGCAATAGGGTTGCATTCGTTTGACTGATTAATAGATTATTAAGGAATGACCTTGTTTGTTAAAGTTCATGTACTCGAACCAACCGTAAGTAGCACAATAAATTTGTTATATTGGTTAAATAAATATTAGCCAAAAATATGGAGTTTTAATGACGAAGTTATCTAAAGGCTTATACGATCGACTGATTCTTGATACTGAGTTAGCAGAAATTAATCAATTAATGACTGATGGCAGGGCCACTGTTAGTAAACCTTCGTCAGTTGAAAATAGGGAGTATTTATTAGCCGAATTAATGAATAGATTGCCTGAACTTTTGGATGAAATTTCTTCACCGAACAAGGGTGATACTGAGCAAGCACAAACTGAAATTAAGTTTATTTCAGCGTTGTTGAAAAATGCTCGGCTTCAATCTAAAGCTGAGTTAGATGTTGATTTTATAGCACAACCCCCCCAAATTTTACGCTCAGTTCATGAGCCCAATATGCCGGGAGTTTTCCCTATCACCGGCTTACGAAGACCTTGGTTGTTTAGTTCCTCACGTAGTGAGCCTGCTTTATTACATGAGCTTATTGCAGAATTACAAGCTGTTGATACGGTAGATATTTTGGTTAGCTTTATTACATGGAGCGGCGTTAGAAAAATAATTGATGTATTAAAACAAGCGACTGCAATTGATGCAAATGGAAAATCTCGCACAAAATTCCGCATTCTAACAACCACTTATATTGGTGCCACCGAGGCAAGAGCTGTTAATGCTCTTGCTGAATTACCCAATGTGGATTTAAAAATCTCCTTAGACGGACGACGCACGCGATTGCATGCTAAGGCATGGATTTTTAATAGAGCCAGTGGCTTTGGAACTGCTTTTATAGGGAGTGCTAATCTCTCAGAATCGGCTTTAATTAGTGGTATCGAATGGACTGTTAAATTAACCCAAAGCTCAAACGAAGCCGTTTTTAAAAATGCTCAAGCTCATTTTGAGACACTTTGGAATGATGGTGAGTTTCTTCATTATGATCCAAATAATCAAGAACATCGTAATGCTCTAGAGAAGGCTTTGCAGGCAGAATCAAGGCACGGAAAAACTTATCAAAGTAACTCTGAGTTGATTGCTATTCGGACATGGTTTGATTTAACTCCGAAACCTTATCAACAAGAAATGTTAGATCGTTTAGCCGCTGAAAGAGCTCATCAACGTTATCGTAACTTAGTAGTCGCTGCGACAGGTACAGGTAAGACAGTTGTTGCTGCGTTTGATTATGCACGATTGACGAAAGAAAAAGGCGGCCAGCCAAGATTGTTATTTGTTGCTCATCGGGTGCAGATTTTAATGCAGGCCATCAGTACTTTCCGACAAGTGTTACGTGATTCAAATTTTGGTGAGTTATTAGACGGTAATAATGTAGCCAGTCAGCATGAGCATTTATTTGTAACCATTAATACAGTACATAATCGAAATCTGGTAACTCAACACGGCGCAGATTTTTGGTATATGGTTATTATTGATGAAGCTCATCATTTACCCGCTAGTTCGTTTGATAAGTTTATTTCATCGGTTAATCCCGCTATTCTTTTGGGTTTAACCGCGACACCCGAGCGGGCAGATGGCAAAAGTTTAAATCAATATTTTGATGCAAGGCCTGATGGTTCACCTGCGGTAACTTTAAGATTATGGGATGCACTGGATCAAGAGTTATTAGCTCCTTTTGAATATTATGCAACCCATGACAATATTGACTTAACCAGCATTCAATGGAAGCAAAAAAACATCGATATTCAACTGGACAATATAATTTCAGCTAGTGAAATACGAGCTCGCTCAGCACTGCAAGCGGTTGAAACTTATGTCAGTGATTTACAAAAGCTCAAAGCTATTGGTTTTTGCATCAGTGTCCGCCATGCTGAGTTTATGGCGGATTATTTTGAAAAGAAAGGGTTGCCTTCAAAAGCAATTACAGGGCAGCACACTCAGGAAGAGCGTGATCATGCTATTAATGAATTGAAACAGGGCAGATTAAAAGTAATTTTTACCTGTGATCTATTTAATGAAGGGGTTGATATTCCAGAAGTAAATACTTTGTTATTGCTTAGGCCCACACAAAGCCCCGTTGTTTTTCAACAGCAAATTGGTCGTGGATTACGGTTAGCGAGAGGTAAAGAGAGTTGTTTAGTCTTAGATTTCATTGGCACATATTCTAAAGACTTTAGGTTTGATATATTGTTAAGAGCTTTAACAGGGCAAAGTCGATTGGCAATAAAAGACTCTGTTGATAAAGGATTTGGTTTATTACCTACAGGCTGTCATATTCAATTTGATAAGGTGGCTAGAGAGCGAGTATTAGCAAGTCTTCAGTATGCTTTAAAATTGAATGTGAGTCGTTTAGCCGCCGAGTTAGTTGCATGGGCAAGTTCTAAAGATAAGGCCGATATTAAGCTCAAAGCATTTTTGTTGGAGAATGTAATAGATATTTCGGATGTTTACTCGGGTAATCATTCATGGGCTGAGCTTATGCGGCGTGCTCAACTTCCAACGCCAACAAAGGGGTCTAGGGAAGACGAATTGTCGCGCAGAATAGCCAGTCTTTTGACTGTTGATGATGTGGAGGTTTTAAAAGCTTGGTATCAGTTTTTACACCATCAGGCTGTTGATCAAACTAGGGTTCAAATGTTAGCGCATACGCTCCTGGTCAAACAATCTGAATTGATTAGCCCCGAGCAATTGATTCTATTATTGGATCAACATCCAGCCATTAAAAAAGAGTTAATTGAAGTTATTGATTGGCAGTTAGAACAAGCGATACAGCCTTACTTTCACCTTGATGGAATGCCATCGGAGTGGGTTCTTTCTTTACATAACCGATATTCAAGGTCCGATATTATTACAGCAATCGGTTATGCCGATTCCAGTAAAAGACCTGCTTTTAGGGAAGGTTGTTTACCTATTGCAGATTTTAAAATTGAACTCATGTTTGTAACGCTAGACAAAAGCGAAGGCTTTGATGAGCGGATTCAATATCATGATTATGCGATTAGTCCTCAATTATTCCATTGGCAATCACAAAATGTGGCTAACTCAGCTAACAAAACAGGTCGTCGATATTTAGAAAGTGTAGACACACCCGCTAATGATTGGCGATTTTATTTGTTTGTCCGAGAGAATAAAGACTCTGCTTTTGCAGCATTAGGGGAGGCTGTATTAATTAAAGCAGAAGGCGAACGGCCCATTTCAATTACTTGGGAGTTGAAAAATGCGATGCCTATGGAATTGTATAGACACTTTTCAATATTGAGATCGGTTTAATAATCGTGTCTTAATTTTGAACTACGCTAATTGCTGATTGGGAATCCTTGCTATTCTTTGAGTAGCAATCAAATCAGTTACAATCACAACACTAACCAAAACTCTTTGAGGATGTTATGTACAAACCCGTTACCCCCTTACTGGCTGCTGATATTATTATTGAGCTGATTGATTTACCCGAACGCCCGTTTGTGCTCATTGAGCGCTTAAATCCTCCTTATGGGTGGGCCATACCCGGAGGATTTGTCGATGTGGGTGAGATCGTAGAACATGCTGCAGTGCGAGAAGCTCAGGAAGAGGTTAGTTTGACTGTTAAATTAACAGCCTTGCTAGGCATTTATTCTGATCCAGCGCGTGACTCGCGTGGACATACGGTGACTGCGGTCTATATTGCAGAAGCACACGGCTTGCCTGTGGCAGCCGATGATGCTAAAAACTGTCAATTATTTACATTGGATACATTGCCTGAGGTCTTAGCGTTTGATCACGCCCAAGTACTTTCTGATTATAAAAAATATCGGGAAACCGGGCAGGTCACCCCGCTAAATTAATCTGTGCTTTAAAGTTTTTACTTTTGCTGAAATGCGGGTTGTTTTTGTTACAATACAGCCATGATTGAATTTTAGGTGCCCAGGAGCAATTAGTTTTGACACAAGTGCAGGATATTACCAGTCCGATGACGGCATCGGAAAAACGGGCGACGTGGTCTTTAGCCAGTATTTATGCGTTACGCATGTTAGGGTTGTTTTTGATAATGCCGGTACTGTCATTATTTGCCGAACAACTCGAAGGCTCTACACCCGCATTAATTGGCTTGTCGATTGGAATTTACGGCATAAGTCAGTCTATTTTACAAATTCCTTTTGGCTTGATGTCGGATCGTTTTGGTAGAAAAAAGATTATCATTAGCGGTTTAATCATCTTTTTAATAGGTAGTGTAGTCGCCGCACTCTCAACCACTATTTACGGTGTCTTATTAGGCCGGGCCATTCAGGGCTCAGGCGCTATAGCCGCACCTATTATGGCCTTGGTGGCCGATTTAACCCAGGAAGTTCATCGTACAAAAGCCATGGCTTTAATTGGTCTGAGTATTGGCGTGTCTTTTGGCGTTGCCATCACGGCTGGGCCGATTATCGGCGGGTTGATTGGGGTGCATGGCATATTCTGGCTCATTGCGGGACTGTCATTTATCGCCATCTTTGTAGTTCGGTTTCTGGTTCCTGATCCAAAAAAATCTAAAAAGCATAGAGATGCGGAGCTGGTGCCTAACCAGTTTTTTAATATTTTAAAAAACACTGAGTTATTAAGACTTAACTACGGTATTTTTGTGCTGCATGCCATGTTAACAGCAAGCTTTGTCGTACTACCTTTGTTAATGCGTGATGCGGGTTTAGCGCCAGCTGAGCATTGGAAGGTTTATTTACCTGTTTTTGTCGTTTCAATGGCAGCAATAATTCCGTTTGTTATCGTGGCGGAAAAAAAGCGCAAAATGAAAGCCGTTTTTATTGGTGCTATTGCGACACTCGTTTTAGCTGATTTGGGTTTAATGCAGTTTAGTTCCAGTTTAATCGGTATTATTGGCTTTCTCTGGTTATTCTTTACCGGTTTTAATTTATTGGAAGCGACCTTACCTTCGTTAGTGTCTAAAACAGCCCCTGGCGACTTAAGAGGCACAGCGATGGGTGTTTACTCTACCAGCCAATTTCTCGGGGCTGGTTTGGGTGGTGGGATTGGTGGGTGGTGTTATGGCCAGATGGGTGCTAGCGGCGTCTTTTTGTTTTGCGCCATCGCTGCATTTACCTGGTTCCTGTTGTCACTGAGTATGAAGCCGCCTCGTTACTGGGCTAATTTACTTATTTCTTTAGAGGAGATCAGTGAGCAGGCCGCAAACAATTTTGCTGCAGAAATAGTGAAGCTTAATGGTGTAGAAGAAGTAACATTGCACTATGAGGACGGGGTTGCTTACCTTAAAGTGGATAATCAACAATTAGATAAGAATCAATTACAAAGTCTCATTTCCGAGCATGTAAATAGTTAGGCTCTGTTGTCTCAGACGAGTTGTCCCAATGCAAAAGCGCCTAGGTAGGTTATCGAAAAATACACTACTGAGAGCGCTAATCCAGCTGTAGAGTTGATGGTGAGGGCTTTTCTGAGGATATACGATATAACTGTAAACTCCCACACGAACAAAAGGCTCAAACTATAATAGCTTAAAATGTTTTCATCGACGGTTAGCCAGACCAAAACAGGAATGACGAAAATAGATATGATATTTGCACAGACTAAAATCGATGAAGTGACTTGAATATAGGCATATAAGGTTTTATTTAAGTGCAGAACAAAACCGATGAAGAACAAAGTCAGCAAGATTTGTATTGATACTTCAACAAAAGATTCAAACGGATCGTCTGTCATGTTGGCTTGCGTGATGTACTCCACAATAAAGTAGATCAACAGGTTTGTTTTAAAAAAACTCATTGATCTTGTTAGCTTGAGTGGGTCCTGTTTAAACCAGCACAAAGGCAAATATTGTGTAAGAAGCTCGGTTGATAGCATGTTAGTCACATCATTTCTGTCGTTTCTTCATTAATTGACACGGTCTGGATTATTCGATTATTCTTTTAATTTTGATAAATCCAGGTAGTTGGTGTGGTGCTCTTCTTTAATCGTTTGAACGGGTGCTTGTTCTTCAGTTGTTCCAAAAATATCATTTAAAGATTGCACTAAGTCTTTAGTTTTATCCGTTAAGTGGGTTAATTCCGCTTTAACCTTTTTATTCCAGCCCGCTGATTCATAAATAGGTAAGAGCATACGCACGAAAGTGATATTTTTTTCGAAGAGGTTTGCCAGGTTCTCCATCAAATGGAGTTCCTTTTGTCGCTCATTTAATTTGTTAATAATCAGTTTTGCATGGAGTTTACTGAGGAGTATATGGGTAGGCACCAGAACAGCTATTAGAACGCCGATAGCGACAGAGCCGATAATAGGGTCCATTAACACTTCTAAAATGCCTAATTGTATTTCCGCACCAATGCCTAGCAGTACAATTAAGCTCACCACGAATAGAGTTGATAAATTGACCCGCTCTTTCCAGGTTTTGATGCCCGTTTTTACTTCGGGTATGATGACGTCTTCTATATCCCGGATATTTTTCTCAAGCAGATTAAGAATTCGGTAAGTTCGGTCAAATGAAACATTGGTCATGCGTTGGTCTATTTCCGAGAAATCGACTTTGCTTTGAGGATTAATGCTATTTTGTTGATTAGGTACAATAATGAACTGTCCGGTATGCAGGTCCTTTCCCAGAAGCCTTTTTTGCCAGGAAAGAATGATTTCATTGGCTTTAGCCGGATTGATTGTAGCGATTGGTTCGTCAATCAAATATATAAATTTATTGGAATCCTGGTGTGTAGCAATTTGTTCGATGACTTCTTCAAGTAATGGGGCTGCTGATTCAAATAAATCAGTAAAAACCAAAACCACATCGGAGTTTTCAATGATGTGTTTTACCAGCATCGAGTTAATGGGGTTTAATGGCAAAACGCCCATATTTGGGGAGTCTATGAATAATTTGCCTTTTAATCGTTCGCTGTTGAGGGCCTTTAATTCAAGATATGCATTAATTCGGTCACCTTCACCTTTTTGAAGCTGTTCAATTTTTCTGCTGATTTGATAAAAAGGGTAGCGAGGATCAACATCAAGCGCAGTGCCTGGCAAGGTCGCCGAGTTAACTTGACTGCTGGGTAATAGCACAGTGAATTTGTGCGTTGAAGCCTGAATTCCCGCAGTGGTTTGCTGTGTGCCCAGATAGCTGTTTATAAATCTGGATTTAGCTGTGGAGTTACCACCAATTAAGCTGATGATAGGCGACCATGAATTTTTACTGGCTGTTGTTTCGTCTATATCAATAAGACCCAGGTCGTATTCAATTTGATCAAGCTCATGAAAAATATGTACTGATCTTTGTAATGCTGGATTATCATGGGCAACGTTTTTTTCCAGATTGAGCAGATATTTGCTTACTGTCTTTTCAGTCATCAGTTTGAACTCCTGTATACTAAATTATGATATATAAAGTTGTCGGAGTATACACCGATCGTTGTTTTGATAATAGCAAAAAACAGAGAGGTGATTGTGGGGTGTTTTTTCCTGTTTTTGGTTGTGTGAATATAGAGTATATTAGTTCGCTTATGGTTTTGTATCGGATGTAAATTAAAAGTTAAATGGAGCGTAGATTGGTTAATTTTTTAAGTCCACTTCTGATAGTCGCGGTATTGCTGTCATCAGGTTGTAGCCTGCCTTTTTCTAAAGGATATGGAGCAAAAGGTCAAACAAAGGAAGAGTTTTCTCATTACGTTGAAACGGTGTTTGTTCTGCAAAATAGTGTGACGAGTGATCTTATGGAGTTGCAAGAGACTGATCAAGTTAATAATCGTGATGTTTTGTTAAAGGCTGAGCAGGCTATGCAAGAAGCGTGTGCACCACTTAATGAGTATGTTTCTCGTGAAAGTGATGGTGCAATTATTGGACTTTTTTTACGCCAGAAGGTTGAAAAAACAGCAGTTGATTGTGAGCAGGCAGCGCAACGGGTTAAACAGCAATTACCCCGCTAGAAACTGATTTTTAGTCCAGTTATCTGAAAGTTGTTTAATGGTAAGGTAAGAAAGGGGATTCGGAAAACAAAATGGGCCTTTATTTTCCGAAATAGTTTCGGCTTAATACTTAAATAATGGGTTCGCCCTTTGCCAGTTTGGGTAAGTTACCCTCTAAACCCATTGCGCTGCGCATGACTTTATTTTTAGCGGGCAGGATACGTTCAGCAAGTCCCAAGCCAAGGTTACGGATAAATTTAAGAGGTAAGACTTCATTACTAAAGACCTGATAAAAAATATCCATCACCGTCATCATTTTTAAATTTTCGTTACGTCTGATCTTTTCATAGCGCTTTAAAACTTTCTCGTCACTAATATCAAGACCATTTTTAGCGGCATCAATTAATACTTCGCCTAACGCTGCAGCATCCAATAAGCCTATGTTAACGCCTTGTCCAGCAAGTGGATTGATCATGTGCGCTGCATCACCCACCAGTACAACACCGGGCTTAACATAATTTTGCGCATGTTGTCTTTTGAGTGGGAAACTGGCAACACCTAATACACTATTGACTTTACCAAGACAGGTAGGGAAGGCGGCAATCAGTTCTGCTTTTAATTGTTCGTAAGGTAAGCCTTTTAATCGTTTTACTTCATCCGGTGAGTTATACCAGACAATCGATCCGAAATTTCCATTTAAAGGTAGAAAAGCCTGTGGTCCACTGGGTACAAAGCGTTGCCAGGTGATATCTTGCTGGCCATAGTCCGTTTCAATATAAATAACCAGTGCATGCTGTTTATAGTCCCAACTGGTTACTCCCAGGCCAACAGTCTGTCTAACTCTGGATTGACCTCCATCAGCGGCAACTAATACCTTTGCAGTCAGTACGCGACCATCATCTAATTCAAGAACACTATTTTCACCTGGGGCGTAGATTATAGTTTTGATGATGGCTGGGCTAATGAGTTTTACATTATCAAATGCCTGTAAGTGTTCTAATAACGCTAATTGGGTTATTCTGTTTTCAACAATATAGCCCAGTGCGGGATGATCAATGTCATCACTACAAAATTCGGTATCACCGGCTGTTTCCCAAACTCGCATCCGACGAAATGGGCATAAGCGTCGGCTTTCAATACCGGTCCAGGCACCAACAGTTTCAAGAATGTTTTTTGAGGCAATGCTCAGGGCAGAAACTCTTAAGTCGTGTGGCTGGGTCGGTTCAAAGGGCAAAGGTAAGGTGTTTTCAATCACCACTACTTTTAATGAACTACCACCTAAACTACAGGCAACAGCTGCTCCAACCATACCACCGCCGACGATAATAATATCAAATTCTTCTTTCATAATTAATCAACCTTATATTCAAGCATCTAACGTGACGAAAGATACCATACTTATTAATTCATAAAGCAAAATACATTCAGTTACCGATAGGGCCTGAATACAAGAGCATGTTGAAACTAGCCATTATTTATACCCTTGAATGGATTTGTGATTATACGCTATATAGAATGCTTGCGATTGTTCAACAAGTATTGTAAAACAATACCTGACAGCTTTATTTATCATCCAATGATTTTATAAATTTTGTTTTTGTGTGGCTTTTATGGAAGCTTTAACACGAGTGTTTGGTGAGGGTTTTAAAGGAAGGACGCCCTTTTAATATTCTTTAGAGGTGATCATGAATCAAGGTACGTTACCAATTAGACAAGGTTTATATGACCCACGTCATGAACATGACGCATGTGGTGTGGGTTTTGTAGTTCATATTAAAGGTCAAAAAAGTCATGAGATTGTAAAGCAGGGTTTAGAGTTACTGAGAAATTTAACGCATCGAGGTGCTGTTGGAGCAGATCCTTATGCGGGAGACGGGGCTGGGATATTAACTCAAATACCGGATGTTTTTTTTCGTACGCAGTGCAATGAAGAAAACATAACGCTGCCTGTAGCGGGAAGTTATGCAGTAGGCATGGTGTTTTTGCCTCGCGATATTGTGAGTAGAATCAGTTGTGAACGGGTCTTTACAAGTTTTATTGAGCAAGAAGGCTGTGATTTATTAGGCTGGCGTGATGTGCCGGTTAATAACGTTGATTTAGGCGAAACAGCTAAAAAAGTAGAACCCTTCGTTAGACAGGTCTTTATTGGTCAAGGGGTCGAGTGTTCTGATCAGGATGCTTTTGAACGTAAATTATTTGTTATTCGCAAACAAGTCGAAAATGCTATTCGCGAATTGAACCTTAAAGAAGGTGAGTCTTTTTACGTGCCTTCCTTGTCAACCCGTACTATCGTTTACAAGGGAATGTTACTGGCCAATCAGGTTGGTCCGTTTTATCCGGATTTGAATGATGAGCAATTCATAAGCGCCTTGGCGCTGGTACATCAGCGTTTTTCTACCAATACTTTTCCTACCTGGGATCGTTCTCACCCCTTCCGTATGATTGCCCACAATGGTGAAATTAATACCTTGCGGGGCAATATGAATGGGATGGCCGCACGTCGACATTCGATTGCTTCCAAAATTCTGGGTGAAGATGTTCATAAGCTTTGGCCATTAATTGCTGAAGGTCAATCAGATTCGGCTTGTTTTGATAATGCCGTGGAATTATTGGTAGCAGGTGGTTATTCGCTTGCCCATGCGATGATGTTGCTTATTCCTGAAGCATGGTCTGGTAACGTTTTAATGGACGAAAAATTGCGCGCTTTTTATGAATATAACGCTGCCCTTATGGAGCCTTGGGATGGTCCTGCTGCTATTGCTTTTACAGATGGTCGTCAGATTGGAGCTACCCTGGATCGAAATGGATTACGTCCTGCCCGCTATTTGGTGACGGATGACGATTTTGTGATTATGGCTTCAGAAATGGGCGTGTTAGAAGTACCCCAACATAAAATCATCAAAAAATGGCGCTTACAGCCCGGAAAAATGTTGATGATTGATACGGTGCAAGGCCGCATTATTGATGATACTGAGTTGAAGGCTGAATTGTCCGCTCGTTTTCCGTATTCCGATTGGTTAGATAAAACCCGGATATTAGTGTCCAGGTTGCCTACCGAGGTTTCAGCAATGGCACCTGATGCAGCGACATTATTAGACAGGCAACAAGCCTTTGGTTATACCCGAGAAGATATTGAATTTATCTTAAAGCCAATGGCACAAACAGGACAGGAAGCGATTGGCTCTATGGGTATTGATGCGGCCTTAGCTATTTTGTCCCAACGCCCACGTCTTTTATATGATTATTTTAAACAAGGCTTTGCGCAAGTCACTAATCCAGCGATTGATCCTATTCGTGAAGAGCTAGTGATGTCTTTGGTGTCGTTGATTGGCCCACGTCCAAACTTATTAGGTTTAGACGAAGGCGGCACGCATAAACGCTTGGAAGTTGAGCAGCCGATTCTAACGAATCAGGACCTGGAAAAAATCCGCCGTATTGAAGCGCGTTCTGCCGGTGCTTTTAAAACCAAGACCTTTACCTTATGTTATCCGTCTGAT
The DNA here is from genome assembly GCA_903859415.1 of uncultured Methylococcaceae bacterium. Lineage (GTDB taxonomy): Bacteria > Pseudomonadota > Gammaproteobacteria > Methylococcales > Methylomonadaceae > Methylobacter_C. Next base: position 22,024 of record CAIOMN010000120.1, on the reverse strand, counting down.
CTGGGTGCTAGTGGTATGGAAGGGGCATTGCAAAAGCTCTGTTTAGCGGTGAAAAAAGCGGTATTGGAAGGGCATAATATCCTGGTTTTATCTGATCGTGATTTGGGCGCGTCTCATATCTCGATTCCGGCTTTGTTAGGCACTTCAGCGGTTCATCAATATCTCACGGTTGAAGGCTTACGGACTAAGGTGGGCTTGGTTATTGAAACCGGTGAAGCACGTGAAGTTCACCATTTTGCTTTACTCGGTGCTTATGGTGCAGAAGCGGTCAATCCTTATTTAGCCTTCGATACCTTGTCCGTATTGTGTCAAGACATTCAAGACTTGACGGAATATGAGGCGCATAAGCGCTTTGTTAAGGCTATTTCTAAAGGCTTGTTAAAGGTGATGTCGAAAATGGGTATTTCGACCTACCAGTCGTATTGTGGGGCGCAGATTTTTAACGCAATTGGTTTGTCTGAAGTGTTTTTAGATCGTTATTTCACTGGGACGACCAGTACCATTGAAGGAGCGGGGTTATCAGAAATCAGTGAAGAAACAGTTCGTCGTCATCGAATAGCCTATGGTAACGCACCACTTTATCGAAATAACTTGGATATTGGGGGGGAGTATGCGTATCGGGTGCGCGGTGAAGCGCATACCTGGACACCGGCAACTATCAGTGCTCTGCAACATGCTACCCGAACCAATAGTACGGAAGGTTATGCAGCGTTCTGTAAATTAATAGATGAGCAAAACGAAGCACTGCTAACTTTACGCGGATTAATGACTTTTAAAGAAGAGGCTAATTCTGTACCACTGGATGAAGTGGAGCCTGTGACCGAAATTCTTAAACGGTTTGCAACGGGCGCGATGTCTTTTGGATCTATTTCATACGAAGCTCATACTACCTTAGCGATTGCTATGAATCGCATTGGCGGTAAATCAAATACGGGTGAAGGTGGTGAATTACCCGAACGCTTTATACCTTTACCGAATGGAGATTCGATGCGTTCAGCTATTAAACAAGTAGCTTCAGGGCGTTTTGGAGTGACCACTGAATATTTGGTGAATGCTGATGATATTCAGATTAAAATCAGTCAAGGTGCAAAACCGGGTGAAGGAGGGCAATTACCGGGTCATAAAGTGGATGCAGTGATTGCGAAAGTGCGCCATGCAACTCAGGGTGTCGGTTTAATTTCTCCACCGCCGCATCATGATATTTATTCAATTGAGGATATTGCACAACTGATTCATGATTTAAAGAATGTAAATCCAAAAGCCCGTATTAGTGTCAAGCTGGTTTCTGAAGTTGGCGTTGGCACGGTTGCAGCGGGGGTTTCTAAAGCCCATGCCGATCATGTCACCATCGCTGGTTATGATGGTGGGACCGGTGCAAGTCCGATGAGTTCTATTAAGCATGCAGGTTTACCTTGGGAAATTGGCTTGGCTGAAACTCATCAAACGTTAGTGCTGAATAAGCTTCGTGGGCGTATTGCCGTACAAGTTGACGGTGGCTTACGCACGGGTAGAGATGTGGTCATTGGCGCTTTATTAGGCGCAGATGAATTTGGCTTTGCCACGGCACCTTTGATCGTATCGGGCTGTTTAATGATGCGTAAATGTCATCTAAACACCTGTCCAGTCGGTGTAGCGACCCAAGATCCTGAGCTTAGAAAGCGTTTTACCGGTCAACCAGAACATGTGGTGAATTATTTCTTTATGATTGCTGAAGATGTCCGGCACTGGATGGCAAAACTGGGCTTTAGAAGTTTTGATGAAATGGTGGGGCGCTCTGACAAACTGGATATGCAGCGGGCACTTTCTCATTGGAAAAACCAGGGCTTAGACTTTAGTCGAGTGTTTTATATGCCGGATAGTGATTCCACTACGGCTGTATATCATTGTGAAAAACAGGATCATGGTTTAGAGCATGCACTGGATCATGTTTTGATTGCGCAAGCACAATCTGCATTGGAGCAGCAGCAACCAGTTGTTATTAATACGCCAATTTGTAACGTTAACCGTACTTTTGGCACAATGCTGTCAGGTGAAGTAGCAAAACGATACGGCCATAAAGGCTTACCGGATGACACCATTGCTATCCAGGTTAAAGGAACGGCCGGACAGAGTTTTGGGGCATTCCTTGCGCAAGGTATTAGTTTAGAACTTGAAGGTGAAGGCAATGATTACGTAGGAAAAGGCATGAGTGGCGGACGAATTGCTATCTTTCCTCCTAAAGAGTGTCCTATTAACCCTGCGGAAAATATTATCGTGGGTAATACTGTATTGTATGGTGCAATCAGCGGTGAATGCTATTTTAATGGGGTTGCAGGTGAACGTTTTGCTGTACGTAATTCGGGCGCTATTGCGGTCGTTGAAGGTGTCGGTGATCATGGTTGTGAATATATGACTGGAGGGGTTGTGGTTGTGCTGGGTAAAACGGGACGTAACTTTGCTGCTGGCATGTCCGGTGGAGTGGCTTATGTCTTGGATAAGGAAAGTAATTTCGATCAACTTTGTAATTTATCCATGGTTGATCTTGAGCCCATTCCTGAAGAAGATGAAAATCTGGAGCTTTTCGCCCATCAAGGGGGAGACTTAGAAACGCATGGACGTGTGAATATAATGTCGGATATGACGCGACATGATGCACAGCGATTAAAACACTTAATTGAAAATCACAAGCGTTATACCGGTAGTCAGAGAGCGCAACAAATTCTGGATAACTGGTCCGATTATTTGCCCCGTTTTATTAAAGTAATGCCGGTTGATTACCGTGCAGCACTTAAACAAATACAGGCAGAGCAAGCAACCACTACTGTTTAACCGTTTTTAGAAGGTATTGATCATGGGCAAACCCACCGGATTTATGGAGCTACCGCGTACTGAACGGCGCTATCAAGCACCCAGTGAACGCATTCAGCATTATCGCGAGTTTACTATAGCTCCAAGTGACGCAGAGATGAGTCAGCAAGGGGCAAGATGTATGGATTGCGGTATTCCTTTTTGTCATCAAGGCTGCCCGATTAACAATATTATTCCAGAATGGAATGATGGTGTTTATCGGGGGGATTGGCAAGAAGCTTTAGCCGTTTTGCATAGTACCAACAACTTTCCTGAGTTTACCGGTAGTATTTGTCCTGCACCTTGTGAGGCAGCCTGTACGCTGAATTTGACCGATCAACCGGTAACAATTAAGTCAATTGAGCGGGCTATTGTTGATAAGGGCTGGGAAATGGGCTGGATAAAGCCCCAGATACCTGAGAGGCGTACCGGTAAACGTGTCGCGATTATCGGTTCTGGGCCAGCCGGTATGGCTGCAGCTCAACAGTTAGCTAGAGCTGGACATGAAGTTTATGTGTACGAAAAAAATGATCGTATCGGCGGTTTATTGCGTTATGGCATTCCTGATTTTAAGATGGAAAAAAGCCATATTGATCGGCGTATCGCACAAATGCAAGCAGAAGGCGTGCGTTTTAGACCTAACAGTTTTGTGGGTAAAAACTTATCGGTTAAGAAAGTACTGACAGAATATGATGCGGTTGTGTTAGCGGTAGGTTCTGAAAAACCTCGTGACTTAGCCGTGCCGGGTCGCAACGATTTTGAAGGTGTGCATTTTGCGATGGATTTCTTACGGCAGCAAAATAAGCGTGTTGCAGGGGATAATATTCCTGATGACGTGGCTATTTCTGCTAAAGGTAAGCACGTAGTAGTGATTGGCGGCGGGGATACCGGTTCTGATTGTATTGGTACTTCGATACGCCAAGGCGCTCTCTCCGTCGTGCAACTTGAGATATTACCTGAACCGCCTGTGAAGGAAAATAAGTTGCTTACTTGGCCTAATTGGCCTAATAAGTTGCGTACAACCACCTCACATGATGAAGGTATCAAACACCGGTATTGGAGTACAAATACTCAAAGTGTGACCGGTAAAGACGGTGTGATTACGCATTTAAATGCCGTTACAGTGGAGTGGAAGCAAGAAGGCGGTCAGTGGAAAATGAGTGAAAAGGCGGACGGTGCTTTTAGCCTGGACGCTGATTTAGTCTTACTGGCGATGGGCTTTGTACATCCCGTACATGAGGGCTTGCTAAAAGACATGGGTGTTGAGTTGGATGGTCGCGGTCAAATCAAGGCTAATGACAAACAGTACAGTACCAGTGTTGATAAGGTGTTTGCTGCAGGTGATGGGCGGCGTGGACAATCGCTAGTGGTTTGGGCTATCCGTGAAGGTCGTCAAGCGGCTAGAGCGGTTGATGAATATCTAATGGGTACTTCTGAACTACCACGATAACAAGCAAATGTTTTAACCTGGGTGAACAAATTAAACTTGTTCACCCAGAAGGTTAAACTAATTCATCGGTAAATTGTTGGTGTATTTGTTCCTTGGGACAGTTTGTTTTTCAAAAACAATAGCGGGTTTGTTATAGGATGAATTTTGTTGACTTAATCTGATAGCACTATCGGTTGGGTGAAGCTCTGATGGCGCGCGAACATCACCTTCTGATAAATAAGTAAAAAACATCGGCAATAAGGCGAAGATTGATAAGATAAACACCAAAGCCCCTAGGCCAATGAATAATGTTTTAAATGGATTTGAAGCGTTCTCTAATGTGTCTTCTAAAGTAATTGAAACGTCGTCTGTATTATTTGTTTGTATTGACATAATATTCACCTTCTTATTAGGATTCATTCGTGCTGTTAATGTAACCCTATATTTGAGAAAATCAATTTTTTGTTTAAACTGGATGTCAATTTAGTTTGATCTTTTTAATTCAAAACAGATTTGAATTTGCTTTTATTTAGAATGCGGTTATACCAGTACTGGAGATAGTTTTACAGCAAGTAGGCAAGCAGTAAGACGGCAAGGACGCTGTCGAAATAAATAGATCGTATTTATAATACTTAAATCAAAGAATTCTTCGCTCAATTAAATCCTCGTATTAAGTTTAACGAAACTTCACAAATAATCCAAAAACAGCTGTTAAATAATAAGCCGTTATGCGCTTTTATGGCATCAATACTGATTTTGCATTTGTCTTAATATCCAGTTTTGTCTTCTCAACACATAATTTGAAGGATGTTCCGCTTGTAGTTTTAATGGATTGGGCAATGTAGCTGCTAGTAAGGCGGCCTGTGAGCGGGTAATGTTTTTTGCCGAAGTACCAAAATAGTATCGACTGGCGGCCTCAATGCCAAATAGATGATCACCAAACTCAGCAATATTAAGATAGATGGATAAGATTCTTTCTTTGCTCCAGAGTAATTCAATAAGCAAAGTAAACCAGACTTCAATACCTTTGCGGATGAATGATTTAGCGGGCGTTAAAAACAAATTTTTGGCGACCTGTTGTGAGATGGTGCTTGCGCCTCTTAGTCGTTGCCCTCCATTAAAATACGAGTTAATGGCAATGCCTATTGCGTTTAAGTCAAATCCAAAGTGTTGGTAAAACAACTGGTCTTCAGAAGCAATCACTGCTGATGATGCATTAGGTGAAATGTTTTTTGAACTGACCCATTGGTAATTTATTGATTTAAATGACTGGTCTTCGACTAAGTCCTGATAATGCCGATAGAGCATAAATGCACTAGTGGGCACCGGTAGAAAACGTAATATCAAAACTAAAGTCAGTGAAATTGCAACAAAATAAACTAGGCACTTTAGAAGAAGTAAGCGGAGTGATAATAGCCAAAACTTATTATTTGAAGGCTTAGGGTTTTCTGCGTAACGGGATTTTTTTCTCAAGTTCTAAGTTATCTCGATGATGAGTTTTGTATATCATAAAGCCTTTGTTTAGGCTTGAAAACCCAGTAATCGTTACCTAATATATTTGTTGTTCAAGATGGTTTTTGATAATCTTCAAAGGATTGTGCTTGAATTAGTAACATTAATTTGTTTTGTGGTTGGTTAAAATATTAAATTAATGAATTTTAATGCTCTAGAATAGCGGCTACTTCAGAATTATAGCTAAGTGGGATTTATGGTATCGAAATTATCAACGACTTGTCACCGTTCTGATATTGTTGGGTTAAAGTATGTTTATCCGGTCATTTCCAGACGGATGGGTGGATTATCTATCGGTATAAACTTTAATACAAACAATGCCTGTAATTGGCGCTGTATTTATTGCCAGGTTCCTGGATTAACTTTGGGCGCTGCTCCTGAAATAGATTTAAAGTTATTAGAAGATGAATTAAGATTTTTTCTTAAAGATGCCCTTGAAGGTGATTTTTATGAGCGCTTTGAGGTAGATGGAGATAAGCGGGTCATTAAGGATATTGCGATTGCAGGTAATGGTGAGCCAACCAGTTTAAAAGAGTTTCCTGAAGCTGTGGCATTAATAGGAAAGGTAGCAACCGAAATGGGTGTTTTTCCGCAGAGTCGTTATGTGTTAATAACTAATGGAAGTTTGGTTCATCAGGCAAAAGTTCAGGCTGGCATAAAGGTGCTTGCTTCCTATGGTGGAGAAGTGTGGTTTAAGCTGGATAGCGCCACAGTAGAGGGTAGGGCTTTAATTAATAATACTGCGCAAAGTTGTAAAGCCAGTGTGAATAATTTAAAGCTATCAACACGATGTTGCAGAACGAAGTTGCAAACCTGTTTAGTGGATTACGATAATCAAGGCTTATCGATCTTGGAGCAGTCAGCGTATCTTGATTTGCTGGCAGAGATTAAAGTCAGTGGTTGCCAGTTACAAGGAATATTGTTGTATTCAATGGCCAGGCTTTCTTTGCAACCAGAAGCTTCAAAATTAAAGCCTTTAAGTTTTGATGTATTAAACGCTTTTGCATCTGAAATTAGACTTTTAGGGTTTGATGTGTCGGTGAGTATTTAGTTGTTAAATAAATTTCTGCACATTTAGCTTGTTAAGTATGAAAGTGTTATTTATAATAGCCCGTTCATTAAAGTGCGAATGTGGCGAAATTGGTAGACGCGCTGGATTTAGGTTCCAGTAGGTAGCCCTGTGAGAGTTCGAGTCTCTCCATTCGCACCACCTTATTCTATAAAGTAGAGCGAATCTTCGCTCTATCTTCGGTTCTAGTCATCCGTTTTCGGTATTCATAAAAATTCTTCTATAAATAATGTGAGGTAAAGAAATGCAAGTTTCTGTTGAAAAGACATCAGAATTAAGCAGAAAAATGACTGTTATCGTGCCAGAATCTGTTATCCAGGAGAAAGTGGCAGCGCGATTGAAGTCGTTAGCACGTGACGTTAAAATTGATGGTTTTCGTCCAGGGAAAGTGCCTCAACATGTCGTTAAGAAATTATACGGCGAACGTGTTCGTAGTGAGATCACAAGTGATTTGATTAAAGATACTTATTACAGTGCTTTACAGGATCAGGATTTAAAACCAGCAGGTTATCCACATATTGAACCTCTAGAGGAAGCTGAAGGCTTTAAATATTCGGCTGTTTTTGAGGTGTATCCAGAGATTTCACTTGAAGGTGTTGATCAACTAGAAGTTGTTCGTTCTGTCTCTAGTGTTGAGGAGAGTGATGTTGATGCCATGATTGAGAAATTAAGAGCTCAAAAACTAACATGGCTATTGGTTGATCGTGCGGCTCAAGATCAAGACAATATTACTGTTAATTTCTCGGGTACTTCAGAAGGTGAGAACTTTACCGATGGTAAAGTGCTCGACTTTAGTGTTGTGCTCGGCGCTAAAAAAATGATTCCGGGCTTTGAAGATAACTTAATGGGTCTAGTGGCGGGTGATACCAAGATTTTTAGCTTAACTTTCCCAGTGGACTATGGCAATGAAAAATTGGCAGGTAAGGTTGCAGAATTTGAAGTCGAAGTGGTTAAAGTTGAAGAGCCTTTGTTAGCTGTTATAAACGAAGATTTCGTTAAAGCTTACGGCGTTAATGATGGATCTGTTGAGTCTTTTCGTGCCGATGTTAGAAATAACTTGGAAAGAGAGTTAGATATAGCGTTAAAAGGTCGGTTGAAAAATTCTTTAATGGATTCGCTTTACGAAAAAGTACAGTTAACTGTGCCGAATTCATTAGTCGATATTGAAATTGAATCAATGATGAAGCCTTACATCGAAACAGCTAAAAGACAGAGAATGAATCTGGAAGATTTAAAGCTGCCACGTGATATTTTTGAAGACCAGGCAAAGCGTCGAGTGGCGTTAGGTTTGATTTTAGGTGAAATTATTGAAAAAAAGTCTATTCAATTGGATGGTAATAAAGTACGCTCTACCATCGACGACATGGCTAAAAGTTATGAGCGCCCTGATGATGTAGTTGCTTGGTATTATTCAGATGAAAGTCGTCTGAATGACGTTCGGCAAATGGTATTAGAAGACCAGGTTGTTGAGCTGTTGGTTGCAGAAGCAAAAGTATCTGATGAAGCTTTAAGTTTTAGTGATGTTATGGATAAGCAACAACGTTAAGGTATTTAAATGTATAAACAGCATGTAATAAATCAAGCAAGAGCTCTTGAAGCGGCGGGTGGTTTGGTGCCGATTGTTGTCGAGCAAACCGCTAGAGGTGAACGTTCTTATGATATCTACTCAAGACTTTTAAAAGAGAGAGTTATTTTTTTAGTGGGTCAGGTTGAAGATTACATGGCCAATTTGGTAGTTGCTCAGTTACTTTTTTTGGAATCAGAAAATCCAGATAAAGACATCCATTTGTATATTAATTCTCCGGGTGGGTCAGTCACTGCGGGCATGTCAATTTATGACACCATGCAGTTTATTAAGCCGGATGTTAGTACTTTATGTATTGGGCAGGCTGCCAGTATGGGGGCGTTGTTGTTAACAGGTGGGGCGAAAAATAAGCGTTATTGTTTGCCACATTCAAGAATGATGATTCATCAGCCTTTAGGTGGTTTTCAGGGGCAAGCTTCTGATTTTGATATTCATGCTAGAGAGATTTTGTTGATAAGAGACAAATTGAATAAAATATTGTCTCAACATACCGGTCAGCCCTTGGAGAAAGTTCAGCTGGATACTGATAGAGATAACTTTTTAAGTGCAGAGGATGCTGTAAGTTATGGCTTGATAGATAAAGTATTGACGACTAGAGTGACAGGTTCTGATTTATAAAGTGTGGTATCCAATAAGGGTTTTTCCCGATTGGAGTTAAAATGCCATTTAAAGTTTGCAGGGGCTGATTTATGAGTAATGACAAACACGGTAAAGACAGTGATAAATTGCTTTATTGTTCTTTTTGCGGAAAAAGCCAGCATGAAGTAAGAAAGCTTATCGCTGGGCCTTCAGTTTATGTATGTGATGAATGTGTCGAGTTATGTAACGACATTATAAAAGACGAATTGGAAGAGGATGCTTCTTCTTTTGCTAGTAACAAGTTGCCTAAGCCGAAAGAAATTAAAGAAGAGCTTGATGGTTACGTAATTGGTCAAGATAGAGCCAAGAAAATACTGGCAGTAGCTGTATATAATCACTATAAGCGCCTACGGAGCAAGTCCAAAAAAGATTCTGTTGAATTGGCAAAAAGCAATATCTTATTGATTGGCCCCACTGGCTCAGGTAAGACTTTGCTGGCTGAGACGTTGGCTCGTTTGTTGGATGTGCCATTTACTATTGCTGATGCGACCACACTGACTGAAGCTGGTTATGTCGGTGAAGATGTAGAAAACATCATTCAGAAGATTTTACAAAAATGTGATTATGATGTTGAGAAAGCTGAGACTGGCATTGTCTACATTGACGAAATAGATAAGATTTCCAGGAAATCAGATAATCCTTCTATTACTCGTGATGTGTCTGGCGAAGGTGTACAACAGGCTTTACTGAAGTTAATTGAAGGTACGATTGCGTCAGTCCCACCTCAAGGTGGTAGAAAGCACCCACAGGGAGAGTTTTTGCAGGTTAATACAGCCAATATACTCTTTATCGTCGGTGGTGCTTTTGCAGGTTTGGATCGTGTTATTAAGGCACGTTCCGAAAAAGGAGGCATAGGGTTTTCAGCGGATGTGAAAACGAAAGATGAATCCAAAAATATTGGTCAATTATTTGCCGAAGTAGAATCAGAAGATTTGATTAAATATGGTTTAATTCCTGAATTTGTTGGTCGCTTACCTATCATTGCGACTTTGGAAGAGTTGGATGAGCAGGCTTTAGTGCAAATATTGACGGAGCCAAAAAATGCACTCACTAAGCAATATAAGCATTTGTTTGAAATGGAAGGTGCTGAGCTTGAGTTTAGGGATGAGTCTTTGGTTGCTATAGCACGTAAAGCAATGGAAAGAAAGACAGGTGCTCGGGGCTTAAGAACGATAGTTGAAAATGTATTGCTCAATACTATGTATGAGTTGCCTTCGGTAGATAACATTAGTAAGGTAGTTATCGAAGAAAGTGTAATTTTAGGTAATTCAGAGCCTATTTTGGTTTATGAAACCGAAAAGAAAAAGGTTGTAGCAGAGTCTTAACGCTTTATTGATCAATCCTGTTAGCTAAGGCGAGTGGGATTGGTCTTTTCTATTCTCCCATGAATAACTTGTGAGTTCATTAATTTGTTTCATGGGTATTAAACTACGATTCAAGATTGATGATGGATTAGTTAGTTTTTATGTATCCTTTACAATATCTGAAGTTTCTTCATAATAATCAGTAACTGTAGGTATTGAGTTAGTTTTTATACTTTTTGTGTCAATTTATTATGTTTTTTTGTGATAAGTGATAAATTGTACCTCGATTCCTTGCTATTTTAATTAGCGCCCCCATAACTTTCTAACCCAAAAATTGCCAAAGGTTCCTTTTATGGAAACGCATAATATGAAAGAGTTGCAACAAAAAGATACCTTGATTCCGGTGTTACCACTTAGAGATGTGGTGGTTTACCCTCACATGGTTATTCCTTTATTTGTTGGTAGAGAGCGTTCTATTGATGCTCTGGATGCGGCAATGAAGGACAATAAGCAGATTTTACTGGTTGCTCAAAAGGAAGCTGAAGTTGATGAGCCAGATTTTACAGATCTCTACGAAGTAGGTACGTTAGCTAATATTCTACAGTTATTAAAGTTGCCTGATGGAACTGTAAAGGTTTTAGTTGAAGGTAGTGAGCGTTGTAAGGTGTTGCACTATCAAGATACTGGCAGCTTTTTTTCAGCGGTCGTTGAAAAAATTGATGATGTTATTAGGTTGTCTGAAAAAGGCTTGGATGTCTTGCAGCGGACGGTGATTAGTTCTTTTGATCAGTATGTTAAATTAAACAGTAAGATTCCACCGGAAGTATTAAACGCTTTGTCTGGAATTGATGATCCGAGTCGTCTAGCTGATACTATGGCTGCTCATATGACTTTGAAAGTCAGTGATAAACAAACGATCCTTGAGGCCGCAGATATTGAAAAACGACTTGAAGATTTAATGACCTTAATGGAAGGTGAGGTTGATTTACTCGAAATGGAAAAAAAAATTCGAGTGCGTGTTAAGCAGCAGATGGAGAAAAATCAAAGGGAGTATTACTTAAATGAACAGATTAAAGCTATTCAAAAAGAATTAGGTGATATGGATGACGCGCCAAATGAAATTGAAGAGCTAGAAAAGAAGATTGAAAGTGCGGGTATGTCAAAAGAGGCCAGGAAAAAAGCAGAAACTGAGTTGAATAAGCTTAAGTTAATGCCTGCTATGTCTGCTGAGGCTACTGTTGTTCGTAACTATATTGATTGGATGATTAACGTGCCTTGGAAGAAGAAAACCAAGGTAAGGCATGATCTTAAAATTGCAGAGCAAGTGTTAGAGACGGAGCATTACGGTTTAGAAAAAGTCAAGGAGCGTATCCTTGAGTATCTTGCTGTGCAGCAACGGGTTAAACAACTAAAAGGCCCCATTTTATGTCTGGTCGGGCCTCCAGGTGTGGGTAAGACCTCATTAGGAGAGTCTATCGCCAGGGCAACGAATCGTACTTATGTGCGTATGGCTTTGGGTGGTGTCAGAGATGAGGCAGAGATTCGTGGTCATAGGCGAACGTATATCGGTTCAATGCCAGGTAAGATTTTACAAAACCTGGCTAAGGTAAAAACCAGAAACCCTATGTTTTTATTGGACGAAATCGATAAAATGGCTCAGGATTTTCGCGGAGATCCAGCATCTGCTTTGTTAGAAGTGTTGGATCCTGAACAGAATCATACTTTTTCAGATCACTATCTTGAAGTTGATTTTGATTTATCTGATGTCATGTTTGTTGCCACTGCTAATACAATGAATATCCCGTCGGCATTACTTGACCGGATGGAAGTTATTCGTCTTGCAGGCTATACAGAAGATGAGAAAATTAATATTGCAATTCGATATTTGATTCCAAAGCAGATAAAGAATAATGGTCTTGAAGAGCATGAGATTGAGATTTCAGAAACTGCTGTAAGAGATATGATCCGATATTATTCACGTGAGGCAGGTGTTCGAAATCTTGAACGAGATATTTCAAAAATTTGTCGTAAAGTAGTTAAGAGTCTTTTGTTAAAGTCGTCGGACACAAAGATATCAATAATTCCAGCTAATCTTAGTGAATACTTGGGCGTAAAGCGATTTAATTATGGTCTTGCTGAAGAACAGGACCAAATTGGTCAGGTTACGGGTTTGGCTTGGACTGAGGTGGGCGGCGAATTATTGACCATTGAGACTGCGGTTATCCCTGGAAAGGGAAAGCATTCAGCAACGGGTAAGTTGGGTGATGTCATGAAAGAATCCATTGAAGCGGCTATGACTGTGGTTAGAAGTCGCTCAGACTTACTCGGAATAGATCATGAGTTATTTCAAAAAAATGATATTCATATTCATGTTCCTGAAGGCGCCACTCCCAAAGATGGTCCAAGCGCGGGTATAGGCATGTGTACAGCTATAATTTCTGCTTTAACCAAGATTCCTGTGCGGGCAAACGTTGCAATGACTGGTGAAATTACCTTGCGCGGAGAGGTGTTGCCAATTGGTGGGCTAAAAGAAAAACTTTTGGCTGCTCATCGTGGCGGGATAACAACGGTGTTAATTCCAGCGGAGAATGAAAAGGATCTGGTAGAAATACCTGAAAATATAAAGCAGAACTTGGATATTAAGCCGGTGCATTGGATAGATGAAGTGTTGGCTGTGGCGTTACAATATATGCCCGTCCCTCTTAATAAACAAGTCGACGCGGATCAAGTGAAAGCAGAAAGTGATGCGGGCAAGGTGAAGCAGTCAGGTATTATGGCCCACTAAAGCTGTTTATTTTGTGTGGAATTATGTATGACGCAAAACCGAAAAAAAACATGACTTCTGGGGGTTTTAAAGCTTGACACTGTGCAACACCTATTGCTATAAATAGTCGTGTTTCTTTTGTTGCTGTGTAGAGCAAATTAGAATGAGCATAGGAGTTTTATAAAATATACATAATAAATAACTTCCTTAGGGGGAAAAATGAATAAATCGGAACTTATCGACGCTATTGCAGAGTCAGCTGGCTTAACTAAGGTAGATGCTGGGCGTGCTTTAGATGGATTTCTTGGGGCAGTAACAAGTGCTTTGAGTAAGGGTGATTCTGTCGCTTTAGTGGGCTTTGGCACTTATTCTGTTAAGGAAAGAACAGAGCGTAAAGGACGTAATCCTCAAACTGGTGAAGAAATAACTATTAAGGCAGCAAAGATACCTTCATTTAAGGCTGGTAAATCGTTAAAAGATGCTGTAAACTAGTCCTGTTTATTGAGTATCACTCGTTCTCAATAAAAATAAAAACATAATATTATGTTTACTTTTTATTTAAAGTAGTATATAATTATTTTTTTAGTCGGGTGCTTAGCTCAGCTGGGAGAGCATCGCCCTTACAAGGCGAGGGTCGGGGGTTCGAACCCCTCAGCACCCACCAGACTTTGGAGTGGTAGTTCAGTTGGTTAGAATACCGGCCTGTCACGCCGGTGGTCGCGGGTTCGAGCCCCGTCCACTCCGCCAAATTAAAAAGCCCCGAACCGAAACTGGTTCGGGGCTTTTTTTTGCTTCGTAATTTGATTCAATAGGGCTGATCTATGCTAACCAAAATTAGAGAAAAGTCTCAAGGTACCCTGGCATGGGTGATCTTGACATTAATTTGTGTGCCTTTTGCATTATGGGGTATTAATAATTATTTGGATGGGGGTGGTGAGAAGCCGGTTGCGTCTGTAGGTGATAAGGATTTTTATCAGCGGGATGTTAATAAAGCTTATGAGCAATATAGTCAGAACCTTCAAGGTATGAATATTGATGAACCCACTTTAAAAGCTCAAGCATTACAGAAACTGATAAAGGATGAGGTATTATTACAATATGTGCATACAGAGGGGCTTGTAGTTACTGATAATGAAGCGCGTGATTTTATTAAATCACTACCTTATTTTCAGGTTGATGGAAAGTTTAGTGAAAAGCAGTATAAATCATTACTCGGATCGCAAAGAATTTCATCTACTGAATTTGTGAATAGAATCAAGAATGCCTTAACTATGGAGCAGTTTCAGCATAGCGTCATGGATAGTAGTTTTGCAACTCAATTTGATGTTGAAAGCTTTTTTAAAATTCAGAATCAACAACGGGATGTTGATTATATTATAGTCCCTGTTTCACCCTTGAATGAGCAGCCGAAATCAGAAGAAATTACTGCTTACTATCAGCAACATCAAGATCTATTTCAAACACCTGAACAGGTTTCAGTAGAGTATGTTGAGCTTTCTCTGGATGAGTTGTCCAAGAAAGTGGTGGTAACGGACGATAAGCTAAAAGCTTTTTATGAGGAACAAAAAGATCAATATACAACCCCTGAGCGTAGAAAAATAAGTCATATCCTGATTGCAATCAATGATAAGACTACTGAAAAACAAGCATTAGAAAAAGCTTTAAAAGCTAAGCAAGACTTGGCTAGTAAAGATTTTTCTGTTGTTGCCGCAGAGGTATCAGATGATAAATTGACTGCGAAAAAAGGCGGTGACTTGGGGTTATTTAACCTGGGTTCGATGGAAAAAGCATTTGAAGATGCGGCAAGTTCATTAAAACTGGGTGAAGTATCAAATCCAGTCAAATCAGCATTCGGTTATCATTTGATTAAAGTGACTGAATTAGTACCTAGCAGTGTTAAATCATTTGAAATTGCAAAACCTGAGGTAGCTAAAGCCTATCAAAAATCTCAGGCAGAAAATGCCTTTTATGAAGCGGGTGAAAAACTAACAGAAATGAGTTATGAGCATCCTGATAGTTTACAGACAGTTGCAGATGGCTTAAGTCTTGTTGTGCAGAAATCGTCTTTGTTTACTAAGGATAAAGGTGAGGGTGTTGCTACAGATGAAAAAATACGTAATGCAGCATTTTCTGAAGAAGTTTTACAGGGTAATAATAGTGCGCCAATAGAGCAACCCAGTGAGCGTTTGATTGTCTTGAGGCTGTTAGAGCACAAGACAGCAGCAAAAAAAGATATTGCAGAAGTTAAGGATGAGATTGCTGCAGAGTTGGTTAAAGAAAAGGCCCAGCGTTTAGCTCTTGAAAAAGCCAAGAAAATACAGGTAAGTCTGGAAGCCGGTACAAGCATTCAATCCGTAGCTAGTGAAAATAAAGTAGAGATTAAATCTGAAAAAGGATTGGTTCGTGGAAAAAACAAGTTGCCAGAGTATTTGAGTGACGCTATTTTTAAAGCAGCTAAACCCATTGGTGATAAGCCAAGTGTTTTTCTTACCGTATTGCCCTCCGGTGAGCAGGTTGTGGTAAGTTTATCAAAAGTTACTACAGGCACAATGAGCGAAGACGATAAGAAGCAATTGGAATTGGCTAAGAAAAATATTGCTAAAACCTTGGGTCAAACTGAATTTAATCAAGTTTTAAATAGTTTGCAGGCAGAAGCTGATGTTGAAGTGAATAAAAAGCCTCAAGCTCAATAAATTTATTAAGCTGAAGTAAAAAAAGGGAGCGCTAAGCTCCCTTTTTTATGGGTTAAACTAAAACATTAAGAAAAATTCGCCATATGATTCAGGCTCCTTGAAATTGTTTTTGTTGCTACAATGGAACTTTAAACGGTTGAATGACTCGATGTATTCGTGTGTCACTCAATTTAATATTTTATCCAGCTTGTTACAGTGACAAAGTCCCAATTATCTATGTCTATTTTTAGTCTATGAGTATACGCACCTATATAAGTCAATTGATATTTTTAATGGTTTTAATGGGTTGTGATGCTTCACAGCTTAATAATCCTTATGTTGAAGATGAGGGTGCAATTTCGGTTTTATATCAATCATTTTCTGAAAGACCCAAACATCTAGATCCAGCAACTGCCTATAGTGAAAATGAATATGCATTTATTGCTCAGATTTATGAATCTCCATTTCAATATCATTATTTAAAGAGACCTTATCAATTAACTCCCTTAACGGCCAGTAAAATGCCGGAGATAAATTATCTGGATAGTCACGGAAATAAGTTAGGGAATGATGTTCAAGACAGTGATATTGCTTTTACAGATTATGTGATTGATCTCAAACAGGGTATTCAGTTTCAACCTCATGCAGCTTTAGCCAAAACGTCTGAATCTGAATATAGTTATCATAACTTGTCTGAAACACAGATTCAGCAGGCAAATTCACTCAATGATTTCGTTGATACTGGGTCACGTGAGCTGACAGCCGATGATTATGTGTATCAGATTAAACGCTTGGCACACCCTAAAGTTCAATCTCCAATCGCGGAGATCATGAAGAATTATATTGTAGGATTTGATGAGTTTTCAAAAGAAGTCGCTTCTTTGCAAAAAACTGAGTTAAAAAATAAGACGATTTCTGGAGTCAAAACCACTGGGCGTTATCAGTATCGTATTCGAATTAAAGGAAAGTATCCACAGTTTATCTTTTGGTTGGCAATGCCCTTTTTCTCTGCTTTGCCTTGGGAGGCTGATGTATTTTATGAGCAAGCAGGATTATCGAATAAAAATATAACCTTGGATTGGTATCCTATTGGTACAGGGCCTTATTTATTAGCCGAAAATAATCCTAATCGACGCATGATTTTGGTAAAAAATCCAAATTTTCATTTTGAGTCATATCCCTCTGAGGGAGAGCCAAGTGATAAACAGAATGCTTTACTTAAAGATGCTGGAAAAAAATTGCCATTTATTGATAAAGTGATCTTTACGTTAGAAAAGGAAACAATCCCTTATTGGACTAAGTTTCTTCAAGGGTATTATGATGCCTCAGGGATAGCGTCAGACAGTTTTGATCAAGCGATTCAATTTACAGGAAGCGGAGGCGCTACCTTGACTGAGTCAATGACGGAAAAAGGTATTAAGCTGCAAACATTAGTTGAAGCATCTATTTTTTATATGGGCTTTAACATGCTTGATCCGGTTGTTGGAGGGGATAGTGAGAGAGCTAGAAAGTTACGCCAGGCTATATCAATTGCCGTAGATTATGAAGAGTTTATTTCTATTTTTAGAAATGGGCGAGGTGTTGTGGCGCAGGGAGTTATTCCGCCGGGTATTTTTGGCTATACTGATGAAAAAGAAGGAATTAACTCTTATAACTATGACTGGAAAGCAGATAAACCAGAGCGTAAAAAAATTGAGGCGGCTCGGCATTTAATGGAAGAGGCTGGCTATCTGAATGGTATTGATCCGAAAACTAAAGAAGCTCTTATTTTGTATTTCGATACTGCTTCTGTCAGCATTGATGATAGGCCAACGATGAACTGGTATCGTAAACAGTTTGAAAAATTAGGTATTAAGCTGGTAGTTAGAGGTACTGATTACAATCGTTTTCAAGAAAAAATGCGTACTGGGAATGAGCAAATATTCGTTTGGGGCTGGAATGCGGATTACCCTGATCCAGAAAATTTATTTTTCTTATTGTACGGGCCTAATTCAAAGGTCAAATATGGAGGGGAGAATGCAGCTAATTATCAAAACCCAGAGTTTGATAAATTGTTTCAGAAAATGCGGAATATGGATAATAGCGAACAGCGATACCAAATTATTCAACAGTTGCAGGAAGTTGTCCGGCACGATGCACCTTGGGTATTTGGCTTTCACCCTAAGAACTTCTCTTTATTTCATAGTTGGTATAGTAATTTAAAGCCAAATTTGATGGCTAATAACCGCCTTAAATATACGCGTATAGATCCAGTCGAAAGAGCAGAAAAGAGAAGGGTATGGAATCATCCTTTGTGGTTTCCAGTAATCCTGGGGTTACTTATTTTCGTAGCCTTGTTAGTTCCTGCTGTTCATGTTTATCGTCGTAGTGCTAAGGAGGTTTTACAATGATCCAATATATTATTCGCCGCTTCCTTTATGCTTTTCCTTTATTAATCGGTGTGAACATTCTGACATTTGTATTGTTTTTTATTGTAAATAGTCCAAATGATATGGCCAGAATGCAATTAGGTCAAAAACATGTGACTGAGCAGTCAATTGAAAATTGGAAGCAACAACATGGATATGAATTGCCATTATTGTGGAATGCTAGTGCTTCGAATGAAGAAAAGCTGACGAAGACTATATTTTATCAAAAGTCTGTGGGGTTATTCTTGTTTCGCTTTGGTGTCTCCGAGAGTGGAAGAAATATTGGTGCTGATATCCAGGAGCGTATGTGGCCGAGCCTAGCGTTAGCTTTGCCAACATTGATTGTCGGCTTATTAGTTGATGTGACGTTTGCTTTGATGATGGTGTTGTTTAGAGGGGGGTATTTAGAAAGGACAGGTATGGTTTTGTGTGTGGCACTAATGTCCGTTTCTTCATTATTCTTTATCATTGGAGGACAGTTCATTGTCGCTAAGGTATTAAAGTTAGTGCCTATATCAGGTTATGATGATGGTTTTTCTGCAATTAAATTTCTGATACTGCCTGTTATTATTGGCGTTTTTTCAGGTGTTGGCTCTGGAGTCAGATGGTATCGGACTTTATTTCTAGAGGAAGTAGAAAAAGATTATGTTAGGACTGCAAGAGCAAAAGGACTTTCTGAAGTTCAAACGTTATTTAGGCATGTCTTGCGTAATGCAATGATTCCAATACTAACGGGTGTCGTAGTGATTTTGCCATTATTATTTATGGGTAGCTTAATTATGGAGTCCTTTTTTAGTATTCCCGGTTTAGGTAGTTATACGATTGATGCGATTAACAGTCAGGATTTTGCTATTGTTCGTGCAATGGTATTCTTGGGCTCTGTATTGTATGTCATAGGGTTATTGTTGACTGATATTTCTTATACGCTTGTTGATCCACGGGTGAGGTTGGCCTAATGGTTATTTTATGGACGGATGCGTTGATATTTGTGCTAATGACTGTTATCTGCGTATTGGCAATCTATTTACGAAATAAAGAGCATATAAAGCGCCCGCTACAGAAAATAGCTGGCAGTAAAGTGGGTATTGCATCTCTGGTTGTATTGTTGTTTTTTGTATTGATTGGTTTAATGGATTCATTGCACTTCAAGCCGACGCAAGAAAAAAGTAATGAGGTTATGAGTTGTCTTGATTTCTGGGCTAAGCCATTAATAGAGCATGTTGAGAAAACCTATTCTGCACCATTTGCTACTACGCTTTATAGTAAAGAAACAGTGGTTTTGGAAGATGGAACTACTCAATGGAGTTATCCACGGCTGGTTTATGGAGGGCGTCATCTGGAAAATCCAGGAAGTGATCTGATTCCTGATATTTTAAAAAAGTTATTTTATGGCCTCGTACAAGGCGTTGCTTGTGGAAGTTTGCCAATATTGATTTATCTTGCGATAAGTTATAAACGACAAAAAAAGTGGATCAAATTTGATATCATTCCAGCTAGTATGCGGACAGCTCTATTTGTGACATTTATTATTGTTTCACTCGGCTATATCTTAATTTATTTATCTTCCTATTATCATGTTTTTGGTACAGATAAGGTGGGTGAAGATGTGTTTTACCAGGCAATCAAGAGTATTCGTACTGGTTTAGTCTTGGGAACATTGACGACGCTCATTATGTTGCCATTAGCTATAGTCTTTGGTATCCTCGCTGGATATTTTCAGGGATGGCTCGATGATATTATTCAATATCTATACACCACGCTAAATTCAATTCCAGGTGTTTTGTTAATAGCGGCTTCAATATTGATGGTTCAAGTATATATCTCGAATCACGAGCAAAGTTTTACTAGTATTATTGTTCGTGCCGATATGCGTTTGCTGTTTTTGTGTTTAATTTTGGGTTTGACTAATTGGACCGGGTTATGTCGCTTACTAAGGGCAGAAACGTTAAAGCTTAGAGAGATGGAGTATGTGCAGGCCTCGCAAGCTTTAGGAGTAAAAAAATCAATAATTTTAATCCGACATATTCTGCCTAATGTGATGCATATTATACTTATATCAGTAGTATTGGATTTTAGTTCATTAGTATTGGCTGAAGCTGTTTTGTCCTATATTAATATAGGTGTTGATCCAACCACTTATAGTTGGGGTAATATGATTAATGGGGCTCGGCTTGAATTGGCTCGTGAACCTATTGTTTGGTGGTCTTTGTCAGCAGCGTTTGTATTTATGTTTGCTCTTGTTTTGGCGGCTAATCTTTTTGCCGATACAGTACAGGATGCATTTGATCCTAGGCGAAATGCGGAATAATATTTCGGTTTATTTATGCTGAAAAGCTGCTATAATGGACAATCTTAGTTGGATGCTGTGTTAGAACAGTCGGTTTATAATATATATTTAGGGAGAAACCATGCTTATATTGACACGTCGAGTAGGAGAGACTTTGATGATAGGTGATGAGGTGACCGTCACTGTTCTTGGAGTCAAAGGAAATCAAGTGCGTATAGGTGTAAATGCACCAAAAGATGTTTCTGTGCATAGGGAAGAAATTTACGAAAGAATCAAAAAAGAGCAGGCTGGATCTGCTGATTCTGGAGAATAAAGAGTTTTAGGAGAGATGGCCGAGTGGCTGAAGGCGCTCCCCTGCTAAGGGAGTATGGGCTTTAACTCCCATCGAGGGTTCGAACCCCTCTCTCTCCGCCATATTTAAATTGTTTTATAAAAAAATTGACATAGACTGTCAACTTAAATATAATAAGCGGCTCAATAAGGCGCCCGTAGCTCAGCTGGATAGAGTAATCGGCTACGAACCGATCGGTCGGGAGTTCGAATCTCTCCGGGCGCACCATTGAAGAAAAGATTTTTCCCCTGTAGCTCAGTCGGTAGAGCGGATGACTGTTAATCATTAGGTCGGCGGTTCGAGCCCGTCCGGGGGAGCCAAATAAAGGAAAGCCTTGCATTACTTGTAAGGCTTTTTTTTTGTTTCTACATAAATTACGCGCCCGTAGCTCAGCTGGATAGAGTAATCGGCTTCGAACCGATTGGTCGGGAGTTCGAATCTCTCCGGGCGCGCCATCTTTAGAATTAAAGCCGTATATGTGAGTATAGGGCTTTTTTTGTGTTTAACGAAAAGTAGGAAGTAAATCAGACAAATTATAAAAATGTCTGATTTACTAAAATGGAGTTATATCTTGGAAGCCATTTTAAGGTGTGCTATTGCCTCCTCAATGGCTTTTGTCGCTTGACCAACATGTCCTAAATTGCCATTATCAATTGCTTTTTGCAATGAATTTGCAGCGGCATCCAGATGATTTTTGGTTACACTCTTTGTGACTAATGAAGCCTCTAAAGCTTCATCTAAAGCCATTCTTGCATGGTTCACCAATGCGGATGTATTGCCTTCTTTACCTTTTGCAAGAGCAGCATTAGCGTGAGTCATCGCGCCATCGGCATGTTGTTCAGCAAACACATTCATACTAAGAAACAAAAGTAGTCCAGGTAATAAGTTTCTTAATTTAGTCATTATTTTTCCTCATAATATTTTAGTTGTTTCTAGCAACTGATACTCATGAATTATTTTATCGTTAGTATGGTATCAATTGACTTAACATTATCATTAATTTCAGTATTTTGAAAATAAAATGATCATAATTGATTATGATAGCTATATTTTATCTATGTAGGAGTATGGCAACTTTCCAGTCCACTTTAAAACGTATTCTATTTTTGTTATTTTTGCAGCAACTCAGAGCATCATAAAAACTCAGCAAAGCGATCTTCTACCTTTTTATTCCGAACATACGCTCGCCTCTCCAGGG
>CAIOMN010000119.1 GCA_903859415.1 uncultured Methylococcaceae bacterium | reverse complement strand
GGTCATGCCGTTTTCCAGTTTGGTTTGCAAGGGTACCAATTGTTTGTCAATACGCGCAGAAACACAGGCATTGCCAATGTCGGTATGGACTGCGTAGGCAAAATCTATGATGGTTGCGCCCCTTGGAATTTTGATAATCCCTCCTTTAGGGGTGAACACAAAAACTTCTTCCGGGTACAGATCAATTTTCAGGTTGTCGATGAATTCGAGAGAATCACCGGCTGATTTCTGAAGTTCCAGTAAATCTTTTAACCACTCGTTAGCTTGTCTTTGAAATTTTTCGGTTTTATCATCATCGGATTTATACAGCCAGTGCGCAGCAATACCTGACTCTGCCATACGATGCATTTCATGCGTTCTGATCTGAATTTCAATAGGCAAGCCATAAGGCCCAATAACAATCGTATGTAGCGATTGATAGCCGTTGGCTTTGGGTAGGGCAATATAGTCTTTAAAGCGCCCAGGAATGGGCTTATATAAGTTATGAATAACACCTAAGGCACGGTAACAGGTATCAACATTGTCACAAAAGATACGAAAAGCATACAGATCAAAAATGGCCGATAAAGACAGTTTCTTTTGGAACATTTTTTGATAGATGCTGTAAACATTCTTTTCTCGCCCAGAAACTTCGTAATGAAGAGACGCTTGTTCTAAGCGATTCTTTATGGTGCTTTCAATGGTAGCGACAACTTTGCTGCGGTTACCTCGGGTTTTTTTTATGGCATTGGTAAGAACACTGTAACGCATCGGATACATTGCTTCAAAACTGAGCTCTTCTAACTTATGCCTAATTTTACTCATGCCCAAGCGATTAGCAATGGGGGCGTATATATCCAGGGTCTCTCGGGCAATGCGCCGTTTTTTATCGGCGGGCATGACACCCAGTGTTTGCATGTTATGCAAGCGGTCTGCAAGCTTAACTAGTATGACCCGTAAGTCTTTACCCATGGCAAGGAACATTTTGCGGACGTTCTCAGCTTGTGCCTCGGCTCGGGTTTGGGATTTGCCGTCAATTTTTGTTAACTTGGTAACACCATCAACCAGATCAGCGACTTCTACACTAAATTGAGTAGCGAGTTCTTTTTTGGTGACGGGCGTGTCTTCAATAACATCGTGCAGAATGGCTGCCATGATACCGCTGGGGTCCATGCGCATTTCTGCAAGGGTGATAGCAACTGAAACAGGGTGGCAAATGTAAGCTTCGCCGCTTTTGCGGTATTGTCCTGAATGCGCATCCGCGCCAAAATGATAAGCACGGATACAATCATTTATTTGATCTTGATCTAAATAGCTGGACAACGTGGTACATAAACGTTGAATCAGTTCGTCCTGAAGGCGGTTTGATCCAATATCCTCAGCTATTTTCGACATAGTAACGCTTTAGAACATAGGGAGATTGTCGTGTGAATCACCAACACGATGCAGCAAATTGATATTTTCAGTGGTTACATGGCCAGCAGCAATTTCACGTAAGGCAACAACGGTATCTTTATCTTTTCCACGTGGCAGAAATTCAGTTGCACCATGACTTAACTGGCGCGCTCTTGTGCTAGCTAATAAAACCAGCTTAAATCGGTTTTCTACATTTTCCAAACAATCTTCAATTGTAACTCTGGCCATTATTAACCCTAAAAATAAGTAAAAAGCATTTTGTCTATTATGAAATAGACAGATAGTGAATCAAAAGTACAAGGTACGGGAGACAAAGTCAAGCGACAAGATTTATTGATTAACAATTTTAATCAATTCAGATAATACCCTGTTAGCGGGGTATTATCTGTTGACAGATTCTGTTTTAAATAAATAAGTTATTTAATCTTGGCCCGATGGCTATTAGCTTCTGGATTTTAAAATGGTAACAGCCGGTAATTCTTTACCTTCTAAAAACTCAAGGAAAGCACCGCCGCCTGTAGATGTATAGGATACTTGATCATTAATACCGTATTTATCGATAGCGGCTAAGGTGTCACCACCGCCAGCAATTGAGAA
Source organism: uncultured Methylococcaceae bacterium (assembly GCA_903859415.1). Classification (GTDB taxonomy): domain Bacteria; phylum Pseudomonadota; class Gammaproteobacteria; order Methylococcales; family Methylomonadaceae; genus Methylobacter_C. Next base: position 6,081 of record CAIOMN010000119.1, on the reverse strand, counting down.
GGCACTGCTTTCTGCAATAGCTTGCGATAATGATTGTGTACCGTGGCTGAATTGGTCTATTTCAAATACACCGACAGGGCCGTTCCAGACAATGGTTCCTGCTGATTTTATGATTTCAGCATATTGTTTTGCAGTATCAGGACCAATATCCAGAATCAAATCATCCGCTTCAACGTCAGTCACTTTTTTAACAGTAGCTTCTGCGGTTTCAGAGAATTCTTTCGCACAGACCACATCAACGGGGATTGGAATATCTGAGCCGGCTGCTTTTGCTGCAGCAATAAGACGCAGAGCTTCTTCAATCAGATCGGGTTCATAAAGTGATTTGCCGACTGGAAAACCGGCTGCAGCAATAAACGTATTGGCAATACCACCGCCTACGATAAGTTGGTCTACTTTCTCTGAGAGAGTTTTTAAGACCGTTAATTTAGTGGAGACTTTAGAGCCGCCCACAATTGCAACTAAGGGTTTGGTAGGTGTTTCAAGGGCTTTGCCCAGCGCATCCAGTTCACTGGCTAATAAAGGGCCCGCACAGGCAATCGGTGCAAACTTAGCAACACTGTGTGTTGAAGCTTGTGCTCTATGGGCAGTGCCAAATGCATCCATAACAAAAATATCACAAAGAGCCGCCATTTTTTCGCCTAAGGCATCATTGTTTTTCTCTTCGCCGGCATTAAAGCGGACATTTTCACATAGAACGACTTCGCCGGGCGCAATGGTAATACCTTCTAACCAGTCTTTTTCAAGACGGACAGGTTTGCCAAGTAACAAGGATAAACGTTCTGCAACGGGTTTTAATGATGACGCTTCATCATACACACCTTCAGCCGGACGACCCAGATGAGACATAACCATAACAGCCGCGCCCGCTGCCAAGGCAAATTCAATGGTTGGAACACTGGCTTGTATGCGAATATCGCTAGTTACTTGGCCATTTTTTACAGGCACGTTCAGGTCTTGACGAATGAGTACTCGTTTTCCTGATAAATCCAGATCAACCATTCTTTTAATCGACATATCTATTCTCTCGGTTTATGTTTGTAGTTTAACTTAGGTGGTTTGGTAAAAATGTAAGTCAGTAAAATACTATAAATACTTAAGGAGGTGGTTATTGTAGCTATTGAGAAGACTTCCATTTGATGGAGCAACCCATGCTTGGCACTTGCTGTGCTGGCCCATGACCGGTTTCGGCGATGAGTTTCATGGCTTCAAATAATTCACGGGTGGTATCGGTAGACGCCGCTGCTTTGCCACTACTGTCCAGACGGCCTCTATATTGCAATTCGTACTGGCTATTATACCCAAAAAAATCAGGCGTGCAGATAGCATTGTACTGTTTTGCAACTGCTTGAGTTTCATCGAATAAGTAAGGAAAGCTGAAGTTAAGTTGTTTAGCAAGTTTCTGCATATTCTCAAAGGAATCTTCTGGATAATCCAATGGGTCATTAGACATGATGGCGACGGAGCCAATGCCCCGTGTTTTAAGTTCGTCAGTATCTCTAACGATACGATCTTGAATGGCTTTAACATACGGACAGTGATTGCAGATAAACATAATCAGCAAACCATTTTTGCCCATTGCTTCAGTTAATGACCAGGAGCGTCCATCAACACCGGGTAAGTTAAAATCGATAGCTTTTGTGCCAAAATCACAGACAGGGGTGGTTAATAAGGCCATTGTATTAGCTCAAGGTAGAATTTAGTCAGTATTATGTGTGGACTGTAGATAATGTTTTGATTGCATTTCAATGAGTCGTGATACCGTGCGTTTGAATTCAAATGCCCCGTCACCTTCTGGGTAAAGCGCTAAAGGGCTGACTTCTGCTGTACAGATTAATTTTACTTTATGTTCATAAAGCGCATCAATTAATAGCATAAAGCGTTTTGCTTCATTACGTTTATCGGCAGACAATTGAGGAATATTCGCCATGATGATCAGGTTAAAGTTTTTGGCAATCTCAATGTAATCAATAGAACCTAACGGTTGTGCACAGAGTTCATCAAACGAAGTTAATGCCACATCACCATGAATGGATGATAATAAAACGTTTCTTCCCAGTACCGGCAAAGTACTGGCTTTGATAGCGGCATAATTAGTAAATTCATTATAGCGCTCTTGGATAAAATCGTCAGCCTGTCTATCAAAGGGGAAATAGTAAGAGACCTCAAGTGCCTGTAACTTCATCAATCGATAATCGGTGTTGGTCGCCAGTTCGATGACTTTGGCTTCATCTTTTAATAGTCGAGTGAACTTTAAGAATTGTTCCTTTTGCAAGCCGCCATGATACAAATCATCTGGATGGCGATTGGAGGTAATAACAACCAAGGTGTCCAGCTCAAATAGTTTACTAAACAAGCGTTCAAGCATCATGGCATCCGCAATATCGGTGACATGAAATTCATCAATACACAGTACCTCAGAATTAGCCCGTATATCTTTAGCCAAAGCCGTTATCGCATCGGTGTTGTTGTGCTGTCTCCATTGATGTATAAAAGAATGGGCTTCCAGCATAAAACTATTAAAAGGCACGCGGCGCTTTAGTTCAATTGGACAGGCGTCATAGAAAAGTGACATCAGCATGGATTTGCCGCGACCGACATCACCGTATAGGTAAAGGCTTTGACTTTTTTTAGGAGGAGACGAAAAGAGTTTTTGATGTAATGATTTTTGTAAATGAGCCGATGACAGCATTAAGCGATCGATGATCTCTTGCAGTTCCTGTAGAACCTCAAGTTGGGTGTTATCAAATTGAATATGATTCTGAGCGACCTGATGTTTGTATTGACGTTCAAGCAATCCGAAATTTTCTGTCGCTTGATAGTCATATTTATCTTGAAAAAATGATCTTAACATTGATTAATTCTCAGTCGGCCTCTTGGTTTTTTGTTAATCAATCTGCTTAAAAGGGTTTAAATTTGATCTGTCTTAAAGCGATTTACTGTCTTTGATAGTATGATAACCGAAGTAGAGTGCCGTTATTATCCTACTTGATGTTAATAGTGTGTAAACGGGTAATTTTATGATTGAATACCTTTTTTTTATCATTTTATGGTAAAATTTCCAGCTTTGCCACTTTGATTCGGCGTAATTAACTTTATGATTAAACAGCGAACTCTAAAAAATACCATAAGAGCTACGGGCGTTGGGCTACATACAGGCGATAAAGTGTATTTAACTTTACGGCCGGCTGAGCCTAATACAGGCATTATTTTTCGTAGAGTCGATTTAGCTGAACCCGTTTCCATTAAGGCAACACCCAGAAATGTCGGTGAAACAGTGCTTTCAACTACACTGGTTGCGGGTGATGTAAAAATTTCAACCATAGAACATTTGCTTTCCGCTTTTGCTGGATTAGGCATAGACAACGCTATCATTGATGTCAGTGCGGCTGAAGTGCCTATCATGGACGGCAGTGCGGGTCCTTTTGTGTTTTTGTTGCAGTCAGCCGGTGTTGAAGAACAGGATTGTCCGAAACAATATCTACGCATCAATCGCAGTATTCGCGTTGAAGAGGGTGATAAATGGGCTTCCTTTGATCCTTTTGACGGCTTTAAAGTCACCTTTACCATTGACTTTGAACACCCAGCCTTTGAAGAACATTTAAAAACAGCAACGATGGACTTTTCTTCAACAACTTTTGTTAAAGAAGTCAGTCGAGCCAGAACTTTTGGCTTTATGAAAGACATCGATATGCTGAGAGAAAATAATCTGGCCTTGGGTGGCAGTCTGGATAATGCTATCGTGGTAGATGACAGCAAAATTCTTAATGAAGATGGCTTACGCTGCGCTGATGAGTTTGTTAAGCATAAAATTCTGGATGCGATCGGAGATCTTTACCTGTTAGGCCATAGTTTGATCGGTCAATTTACCGGTTATAAATCAGGCCACGGCTTAAATAATAAGTTACTCCGTACACTGCTTGATGATACTGACGCTTGGGAAATTGTGACCTTTACTGAAGAAGATCAATCGCCAATTTCTTTTATGCGTTCTGCCGAAACTCCCCGAGTAGCTGAATAAATCGTATTAAGTTGCTTCTGGGAAATGCCAGTGGCTCAGCTGCGTTTGCTGCCTCTACACTCGATTTAGTGGAGGTGGCGGCCCCGTTTTCTATTGATAACAAAGAACAGGTAGCTCGATGGGTAATATGCTTGCTACGGCACATTCAATAGCTTATCACGAAGCATACAATTCTATAAGCCACCACACAGAATACTTTCTTTAAACACATCGAACACAACCGAGCCAAACAAGGTTGTCGAATAGTTTTTTTTATCACTCTTCAGAATAAGTGATGGATGCTGTCTTCTGAGTTGATCTATCAGGCACTAGAGCAGTAGATAGTTGTTGCTTAACGGATAGGCGTGTGCGCTCTTTAAGAATGGAATGCATTTTCTTGAACTATTGAGTGTGTGCTCTTAATGTATTCAGCGTGGTGTCCCTTAAGTAGTGAGTGTGCTCTCTTTAAGTATTTCCTGTGGTACACAAGGGTTAGGGATGTGATCGCTGTTCCTAATGGATGCTTTCTAACGAGAATATTGAGTTATTTTAATAAATCGCTAGGGGTTTTGTAAAAAAAGGGGCTATGCTGTTTGTTAGGGCAGCCGCCCTAATTAAAAATAAGTCTTCTACTTATTTTTAAATCATTCCTATGTTTCATTGGAATTTCATCATGCAGCCTAAGCTGATTATTACTTTTGAACAACTGAACGAAGCGAATTTTCTGGTCAAAACCGGAGCTATCAATTCTGCTTTAACAGGCAACCCGTTTTATCCTGTACCCTGGATAGATCAAGTACCCAGTATTGAAACGATTAACGCGGCCTATACCGCTTATCAGGATGCTTATCACGCCGCCTTGACAAGGGATACCCTTAAGATTGTCTTACGGGATACTTTACGCGCAGCATTAACTGTCCTGTTAAAACAACTCGCTCCCTATCTTGAAGTTATTGCTCAAGGCGATCTGTCTATTCTTGTGACCACCGGTTATGACTTACGTCGTGACATTGTACACACCGGTAGTATCGACCCCTTGCCAGCCCCGAATGGGTTTCAGGTCACTCATGGGGTTTTAACCGGCACCTTAAATGTTCAGGTGACTCGTTTAACTGGCGCAGGCAGTTATGAAGTACAAAGCACCCAAGGTGATCCCGGTATTGAGGCCAACTGGCAACATGTACTTTCATCCAAGAATGCATCACATATCTTATTGAGCGATTTAATACCCGGCCAAACCTATTGGCTACGTGTTAGAGCGGTTGGTAATCATGGTGATGGTGCCTGGACTGACCCGCTGAGTATTATTGTTCTTTAGAAAGGCTTGTTTTTAGTTGATCAATACAAAATAGGCTAGGTGGTTATGCCATCTAGTTTGTTTTGCAATCTGGCCTTGCAGGTTGATATTATCGATAATCTCCAACACAGTGCGGGTATCACTTACCGCTTTAACATTGGGATTAACCGCTTTTAAATCATAAACAGCGGCATCAATATCAGCAGCTTTGTTTTGGGCGTCACGAATGGCTTTTTCATGGGCTTTGATTGCCTCTTCCGTAGTTCCTATTTTTTCCTTATCGGACTTATCTCTTTTACTCGATGTTCAAGTTTTTAAACTTTTTGCAGCCTAACCCATCATGATTGACACCCACTCGCCCCCGACCATGAAAGCCGAATGAATCGAATGGGTAAAATTCTACTCTAATAAAGTGGAAGAAGTTGGGGTAGAGGTCGTTTAACGAATGGTGGGATCGACCCCGATACCTAACCTGACTCACTTGGACTGGCCCGCACCCCAGATTGTATCACTTGTCTTGCAAGTAGAACGCACGGTAAAGAGACCCATAGAGGATCATCCAGTCCGCCACCCCAACTTCTTTCCATAACTATAACCCAATTATCTCATTCAATGAAAGAAGGTTTTTATGGAAGGTTTATCCCCTTTACACAAAGTAGTCGCTGGCATTGATGTCCATCGTATGCTGCATGTCATCACTGCCCATTTCATTAAGCATGTGCCGGGGCGAAAGACCGACATGTGCGATTCGGAATGGCTGGCCGTACTGGCACGCTTTGGGCTG
>CAIOMN010000118.1 GCA_903859415.1 uncultured Methylococcaceae bacterium | reverse complement strand
CTAGGAGGCTGTCCGAGAATATGATACTCGAACAAGTGGTTCCTGACGGGTTTCAGAAAAATTTTAAATTATCCTTATGCCAAACTTCAAATTGATCAAAACTTGCACAGTTTTTCGCTAAAACCCGTTCATGTCGGACTTATCCAGTGTATTTTTAGCTATATTGCAGGGTTGGTAGTGAAATTTCCAAACTCTGGACGGATTAATCCCGTAATAATGGCCTTGGCAATTTTTTTGAAATTGTGTGCGGCACAGACCATTGAAAATTCACCGGCGACTTTTTCTTTACCGCGCACACTGAAGCCACGAAAGCCGTTATTTTTGATTTGACCAAACACCGGCTCAACAATCGTCTTGCGCTCACCGTAAACTACTTTGGCGGCTTCCGTTGCCATTTTGCTATTCATCTGTTGACGCAAGGGTTCTTGGTCATCGGTAGTGATCGTCCGGGCCTCGCCTTTAGCCGATTGGCAGCAACGGCTTCGCAGCGGGCAATCGGCGCAGACTTCCGATGAGCCTTGATACACACGGCTGCCGTCTTGGCTTTCGCGTTTCATGGTTAAAACCTGTCCTTCAGGACAGGTGAACGTGTTATCGGCTTCGTGGTAATCGAAGTCTGCTTTGACCAGTTTGCGATCCGAGCTATCCAATGGTGTTTTGTGGGTCTTTTCACCTTTATCGGTGGCAATATAGGCATCGGTGCCGCTGTCCGCCAATGCCTGGAGATTGTCGCCCGACCAATAGCCATTATCGGCGCTCAGTTTCTCCGGCAATCGGCCGGTGGTGTCCTGCAATGTTTGCAGAGCCGGTTCAACTTCTTGTTTGTCGTTGGCGTTTTGGCTGATATGCTGGCCGACAATGATTTGCAGGTCTGCATCGACGCTGATCTGGGCATTGTAGGCATAATCGAAGCTGCCGTTCTTGCCCATGATGCGGGCTTCAGTGTCGGCAAAGCTGATTTGTTTTTTATCGTCGATGGCTTTGCCGGGGTTAAGCTGTTCTTCGCGCTCCTCAAGGGCTTGCTTGGCCGCTTTGATTTTAGCCAGCCGGTCTTGTTTGAATTGCAAATCTTCCGGGATTTCATAGCCGGTTTTATCTTTATAGGCCTTGTCTTCATCCTGGTCACAACGCTTGGCTTTTTCAATCAAGCCGTCAATTTCAGCGCACAGCGCTTGTTCCTTTTCTTTTAAGCGTCCGTAACTCATCGCTTTGTATTTGGACGTGTTGGCTTTGAATTTGGAGCCGTCGAGGCTGATGTGCCCCAACGAAGCCAGCTTCAACTCCAGTGCCAGTTTGACGGTTTGCTTAAAACAATCCTGAAAAAATTCGCCATGGTCTTTTCTAAAATCGCTGAGCACCCGGAAATTAGGGCAGTTCATTTGCGCAATGAACATGAAGGATAAATCTTCGTTGCAGCGCTTTTCGATTTTACGGGAGCTGAAAACACCTTGGCTGTAGGCAAAAATCAGAATCGCAACGATGAGCTTGGGATGATAAGCGTTCTGACCTTTAACGCTATAAAGACTCTCAAGGCAACCCGTATCAATCTGTTGAAACAGGTCTGCATAGAGAAAGCATTCATGACCTTTGGGGAGCAGGTCAAAAATATTAGTGGGAAACAGCAGGTGCTGGTTAAATTCAACCGGGCTTGATTTGAAAGGAACTGACATGGCTTGTCCAAGTGGCTTTATTTGCACTCATTATACCATAACATATTGTTTATATAGAATATATTAGGTTGTCGTAGGGTTATTTACAGTTGTGCCATGAAAATTGGACGGAAAGACTTTCGGGCTGCTAAATTTTCGTTGGCATTCTCGGACAGCCTCCTAGCAGCTAACGATAAAAATAACCAAAGAATTTCGTTAATCGGAAACACGTTAAGTATTATAATTGTCGTAATATAAACTTCTTGTTACAGTAACGAGCGAAGCAATGCACGACACATTAAAATTCTTACCTACTCTATTATTCGTTACCTTGGCGGCCTGTTCGACTCAAGAAGTCAAACAGACAGAAGCTACCGCACCTAAAACTCCCGAAAAAAACACTTCAATTGCACAAAAACCAGAAACCGAGCAAGTAGATGGTCTTACGCCACCGATGACCCTCATAAAAGGCGACAAAAAACTTCAGCTAGTGAAAATCATGGATGGCGGCATCTGTAAAAATGCATATCAAGGTGCTAAAGGTGCGTTTCTTCTTTATGCTGACACCAGCGATATTGAACGTATCAAACGCGAAAAAGGTACCGCTATCTTCCGTTCATTCGAATCTAAAATACAAGATATATCAGGCAATGTGCTTCAATCAGCCATAGATGAAACCAATCTGGCTGAAGATCCTTTCTCACTGGGTGCAGATGAAGCCCAACAAAAACTGGCATCTAAACTGGTTACCAACTTCCGTAACGCCGCCACACCCATTTTGAGTCAATTCGAAAAAGAAACCTCATTAACTATCGATATTACAGCCTTCCAGCCTTCGCTTATCTTTTATCAAAAAGGCTGTGATGAATCCCGACTTGAGCAAGAAGACCCTAACCCAAAAAGTTAACAGATCGGATTAATTATCACGTAGACGAACTGCCAACACATCACATTTTGCATAATGCAAAATGCTGTTGGCAGTAGACCCCAACAAAAGCGCTAAACCATGTCGCCCATGTGACCCTACGACAATGAGATCAACCTTCTCCTGTTCGGCAATATGAATAATTTCCTGCTTAGGAATCCCCCAAAGTAGCCAACGATTGGCAAATTCAACGGAAAGTTGATCACCCAAGCGCATAAACTTGGTTTTCTCTGCTTCCAGTAATTTTTCCTGTGAATCCTCATCCAGAGGGATAACCGTTCCATAATTCGTATCAGGCATTGGAATGTTATCCAACACATGCACAATACTCAATTTCGCCTGATATTTATCCGCTAACGATCTGGCCTTTTCTGCAACATAATGAGCCTGCACAGAAAAGTCGACCGCCAGTAAAATATGTTGATAGTCTGTCATTTCTTTTTTACCTTAAATGTTAAAAGTTGGGGAGGTTTAACTCGGCACTGATAAAAAGTATAACCGCTCAGTGTGATAAAATGTAAATCTGAATTTATTGAGCCCCCTCTATGCAACCAGCATTTATACATTTAAGAGTTCATACCGAATTCTCTTTGGTCGACGGTATCGTTAAAATAAAGCCGCTGATCAAGCGTCTTACAGAACTCAATATGCCCGCGATTGCGGTTACTGACCACGCCAATCTTTTTTCATTGGTCAAGTTTTATAAAGCAGCGCAAGGCATTGGCATTAAACCCATTGCCGGTGCCGATGTGTTAATTCTTAACCCTGAAGATCCTACCACACCCTACCGATTAACCTTACTGGTCAATAATCATACCGGTTACATTACGCTGACCGAATTAATTTCAAAAGCGTATCAAGAAGGTCAGCATCTGGGCGTACCGATGCTTAGACAGGAATGGATAGAAGCGAATCATGCCGGATTAATTGCCTTATCCGGCGCTATGCAGGGTGATATAGGTAAAGCCTTATTAGCAGAAAACCTTGAAGAAGCAAAACGCTTGGCAGAACAATGGGGGAACCTGTTTGATAACAGCTTTTACCTCGAATTACAACGTGTGGGACGTCCCGATGAAGAACGCTATATTGCACACGCAATTGATCTCGCGCTCGCTACCCACCTACCGGTAGTCGCCACTAACGACGTCCGCTTTATACATCAAAAGGATTTTGCTGCTCATGAAGTCCGTGTCTGTATTAATCAAGGGCGCGTCCTCGATGATTCACGAAGACCCAAAGATTACACTGACCAACAGTATTTACGCAGCACTGAAGAAATGCTGACCTTATTTGCTGATATTCCTGAAGCCCTGGAAAATACAGTACACATCGCCCAACGCTGTAATTTAAAACTCACCCTAGGCAAAAACTTCCTGCCTGACTTTCCGGTGCCTTCGGGTATGACCTTAGGCGAGTTGATGGCAAGTGAGTCCCTAAAAGGGCTGGAAGATCGATTATTACATTATCCTGCGGTCGGCAAAGGCACGGATGAAGAGAACCGCCAGGTTTACTATGATCGCTTAGAAACAGAACTTAAAGTGATCACTGAAATGGGCTTCCCCGGTTACTTCATGATCGTTGCAGACTTTATTCAGTGGGCCAAAAACGAACTCATTCCTGTCGGCCCTGGTCGAGGTTCAGGTGCGGGTTCTTTAGTCGCTTACGCCCTTAAAATTACGGACTTGGACCCCATCGAATTTGATTTACTGTTTGAACGGTTCTTAAACCCCGAACGGGTCTCGATGCCCGACTTTGATATCGACTTCTGCATGGACAGGCGTGACGAAGTGATTGATTATGTGGCGCGTCATTACGGTCGTGACCACGTAGCTCAAATTATTACTTATGGTTCGATGGCCGCTAAAGCGGTTATTCGTGATGTTGGTCGGGTGTTGGGCTTCGCGTATGGTTTTGTCGATCGACTGGCGAAACTGATTCCGTTTGAAATTGGTATGACGCTAAACAAAGCGTTGCAGGACAGCCCTGATCTCAAACAATTGTATAATACCGAAGAAGAGGTAAAAAGCCTCATTGATATGGCCTTAATGCTGGAAGGCACCGTCAGAAATGCCGGTAAACACGCGGGTGGGGTTATTATTTCACCGACCAAACTGACCGACTTCACACCGCTCTATTGTGAGCAGGGTGGCGGCAACCTGGTCACCCAGTTTGATAAAGATGACGTTGAAGCGGTAGGTCTGGTTAAGTTCGACTTCTTGGGCTTGCGAACGCTGACCATTATTGATTGGGCTTTACAAGCGATTAACCATAAGAAACAACAACGCGGTGAAGCGCTGATCGATATTACAACGATCCCTAGAGATGACCTGCCTTCTTATCAGTTGTTAAAAAACGGCCAGACGACGGCGGTCTTTCAGCTTGAATCCAGAGGCATGAAAGAGCTGATTAAGAAACTTAAGCCAGACTGTTTTGACGATATTATTGCGTTAGTAGCGCTGTTCCGACCCGGTCCATTGGAATCAGGCATGGTTGATGATTACATCAATGTAAAGCACGGGGCAAAAGCGGAATATGCACACACCTTGCTGGAACCCATCCTTAAGCCCACCAATGGCGTTATCTTATATCAAGAACAAGTGATGCAAATCGCCCGAGAACTTGCCCACTATACGTTGGGTGGGGCTGATATGCTGCGACGGGCTATGGGTAAGAAAAAAGCCGAGGAAATGGCTAAAGAACGGGCAAAGTTCACGACTGGGGCTGTTGCCAACCAGGTCGAGGAATCGATTGCGACTTATGTCTTCGACTTGATGGAAAAGTTTGCTGGTTATGGTTTTAATAAATCCCATTCGGCAGCCTATGCCTTGGTTGCTTATCAGACGGCCTGGTTAAAAACGCATTATCCCGCCGAGTTTATGGCAGCGGTGCTATCTTCTGATATGGACAACACTGATAAAGTCGTCATATTAATTGAAGAATGTCGACAAATGAAGCTGGCTATTCTGCCACCCAATATCAATGTCTCCACTTACCGCTTTACCGCAAATGATGACAATCATATCGTTTATGGCTTGGGCGCCATTAAAGGGGTCGGACAAGCCGCCATAGAAGACATGCTGATAGAGCGTGAGCAAAATGGCCCCTTTTTAGGACTTTATGATTTATGCAAACGTGTTGATTTACGAAAATTTAATCGCAGGGTACTTGATGCCCTAATCCGTGGCGGTGCTTTTGATGAGTTTGATCCGAATCGTGCTGCTCACTTAGCCGAATTACCCACCGCCCTAAAAATCGCTGAACAGCATGGCAAAGCGAGCGAAACAGGTCAACATGACTTATTCTCTCTCGGTGATGGCGATTCAGAATCACCCGCCGATAACAAAGAGGATACCTCCTACACCCTTAACGTTGAACCGTGGTCTGACAAAGAACGTTTAGCCGCAGAAAAACTAACCTTGGGCTTATTTTTAACGGGACATCCGATAGATCAGTATGAACCTGAATTAAAGCACTTTACCCATGGAAAAATCGGCTCTTTACAAGTCTCACGCGGTAAAATGGAAGCCCGTGTTGCCGGGATGGTGATAGAAATTCGGACACGCCAAAACAAGAATGGAAAAACGATGGGCTTTGCTACGCTTGATGATAAATCAGGCCGACTAGAATGTGCTGTGTTCGGAGATATTTATGATCAATATCGAGATATTTTTACACGCGATAACCTGTTGATTGCCGAAGGTGCTTTAGCTATCGATAATTTCTCTGGTGCCTTACGTTTAACTGTTGAAAAAATATATACCATAGATCAGGCAAGAGAAAGTTTTGCCAGAGGCATTCATCTGACCTGGAAAACATCAGACAACGCAGAAGAATCCATGAACTTTATTGCAAAATTAACTGAGGTACTCAGTCCTTACAAAGGCGGAGCCTGTCCAGTCAGTATCAACTACACCTCATCACGAGCTAAAGCCCATGTGCAATTAGGTGATGCCTGGAGAATACAGCCAACCGATGAGCTGGTTGCAAAACTGAAATGGTTATTAGGGACTACAGCGGTAGAAATACGCTATAAATAAAGAGAAATCACTGGAGCGTTAAGTACGCCCCAGTGATTTTATTGATTACTCGCTACCTGTATCTGGCTTTATCGATTCCACTGCTTTTGGAGCAGGAGCAGGTGCTGATTCAACAACAGGCCTAGGCTCAGACTCAACGAAAACAGGTTTTGACACCGGTACAACAGTAGCGACTGGCACACTCACTGGTACAGCCACAGGTTCGAATATCTGAGCTTGCGCTGAAGCTTGTGATTCGAGACGCTCACGCTTTTCTACTCTCTGAGCAAAATCATTATCATACGAACGGGCGGGCTCCGATCTGGATTCATTAGCGGACGTCTCACCCGTTTCACTCCCCCCGTTACTGTCATCACCACTTCCACTCTCAACTCGTTTGTAGTTAGGGTTACGCGGTCTTCTACGATTAGGCCCTCTTCTACTATTCTTTCTCTCTAATGATCGCACAGGTGCTTCAGACGAAGCGACAGAGGCCTCATTGACAACAGACTCCACTACCACATCAGCGTTTACAGACTCGTTAACAGCAATAGAATCGACTTTAACGACTTCGGCTACATCACTGACTGGCGCAAGATTTCGTCTTACATTGCGCCCTCTGCCCCTCATATTACGATTAGCACGAGGCTCTTTATTTTCAGTACCGTCCTTGTCTTCCCGGTTTTCCTTAACCTCCTTATTTTCTTTGCTTAACTCTGGCGTATTGTTTCGCTCTTGCTGAGGCGGACGATTAGGACGTGAATCCTGTGATCTTGGTCCTTGATTTCTGCCGCGTCTATTGTTATTACGATTTCTGTTAGACTGATTTTCTTGAGCATTGACTCTTTCAGCTGCAGGAGCGGATGTTGATACAGCAGGTATTGCTTTTACTTCAGGCTCCTCGCTAGAAGAACCAACCAGTTTCTCCCAAAAACGCTTGATCAGACTAGCAGCCTCATTTTTAGGCTGAGTTGGCACAGGGGTCTCATGAGAAAACTCCTTTACAGCCGCCTTTTCAATCTTTGGCTTAACCTGTTGAGCAAACTCGGGTATAGAGACATCTTCAACTTTTATTTGTAAATAACTGGGCCGTTCATCTACAAACTCTTTTTCTTTAATGCGTTCAATATCGTAAGCAGGCGTTTCAAGATGTTTGCTCGGTAAGATAATAATACCGACTTTCAAGCGTGTTTCAATCTGCTCAATCGCGTGACGTTTTTCGTTTAACAGAAAAGTCGCACATTCAATAGGCAAATGTGCAATCACCTTTTCGGTGCCTTTTTTCATCGCTTCTTCTTCAATAACCCGCAATACAGACAGGGCTACTGACTCCACATTACGAATAGTCCCTTGACCCTTACAACGAGGACAAGGTAGCTGTGTCGCATCGCCTAACGAAGGACGCATCCTTTGTCTGGACATCTCCAGCAAACCAAATCGTGAAATCCGACTGGTCTGGATACGGGCTCTATCTATTTTTAAGGCATCACGCAGATGATTTTCAACTGTCCGTTGATTCTTGTTAGATAACATATCGATAAAATCGATAACAAACAAACCGCCTAAATCACGCAGTCTAAGTTGACGGGCGATTTCATCCGCTGCCTCAAGATTGGTATTCAGTGCCGTTTCTTCAATATCACTGCCCTTTGTAGCGCGAGCAGAGTTAATATCAATAGAAGTCAACGCTTCAGTATGGTCAATCACCAAAGAGCCACCTGAAGGCAAGGACACTTCACGGCAATAAGCCACTTCAATTTGAGACTCAATTTGATAACGGCTAAATAAAGGGACCGCATCCTGATACAGCTTGGCTTTGGGCAAAAAATGCGGCATGACTTCTTTTAAGAAGTCTTGCACCAATTTAAATGACTCTTCATTATCAATCAGAATTTCATCGATGTTGCCACGTAAATGATCACGTAGCGCTCTGATAATGACATTGCTTTCTTGAAACACCAAAAAAGGTGCCTTTTGTTCAGTGGATGAACGTTCAATCGCTTCCCAGAGCTGTAACAGATAATTTAAATCCCACTGCAACTCTTCAGCATTTTTACCACACCCTGCGGTTCTTACAATCAAACCCATGGACTCAGGAATATCAAGCGTCGCCATTACCTCACGCAGATCACTACGGGTTTCACCTTCAATACGTCTGGAAATTCCCCCTGCTTTAGGATTATTGGGCATCAATACCAAATAAGTCCCCGCCAGACTGATATAAGTCGTTAACGCTGCGCCCTTATTACCCCGTTCTTCTTTTTCAATCTGAACAATGATTTCCTGACCTTCCTTAATCATATCCTTAATCGCAGGACGACGACCGTCTTCAGTGCCTTCCTGGGCTTGTCTATAAAGCGGGGAAATTTCTTTGAACGGCAAAAAACCATGTTTTTCAGCGCCGTAATTGATAAACGCCGCTTCTAAGCTAGGTTCCACGCGGGTGATAATACCTTTGTATATATTTGACTTCTTTTGTTCTTTTGAAGGGATTTCGATGTCAAAATCATAAAGTTTTTGACCGTCTACCAAAGCGACTCGCAGTTCTTCAGCCTGCGTAGCGTTGATAAGCATTCTTTTCATTTTATATCCTTGTTGTTCCCTGCTCCATTCTCAGATTTTACTGAACTAGACTTTTTGGTTATTGCATCAAATTATGTGTCAATACAAACATGAAGTGATAGATCTAAGAGAAGCTATCCACTTAGTTTTTACGGTCTTATGTTCCATCATCAGCGTTCTTGTCGTCGTTTTTGGCTTCAAATTAAGATGAAATCAGGCCGCGGTAACAGATGCTAATTTAATTTTATTTAGTCTTAACTGGTAAATTCTGTTTGAAACAGGTTTTAAATAATCGTGCGTCTAGGGTCGAACGATGAACCCGAAAATCGTATAATGAAGCATTAATCACGCAATAGTGTTATTTTAATCCTCATTAAGTAGCTCATAATCAGTTTCATTGATGAAATCTGTTGAGCATTAAGTGTTTTTTTAAAAACTTGCCTAATATAGCAACCTTATTGCCTTTCATCAATTTTAAAGAATTAATTATTACAAGATGCTGGTATTATTTGCACTATGAGTACAGAAGAAACCCAACAACCTCAAGTCACTTACATTGAAATTAACGATGAAAATTGCGATCAACGCATCGACAATTTTTTAATTACCCATTTAAAAGGGGTACCCAAGAGCAGAATCTACAGAATCGTCAGAAAAGGTGAAGTGCGCGTAAACAAAGGCCGGGTAGACATTAAATACCGCTTGGCTGCGGGTGACATCATCAGAATTCCACCTATCAGAGTTGCTGAAAGGTCTGAAGAATCTTATATTCCGCAAGGTTTACAAGCCGCCTTGGCAGAGGGTATTTTATATGAAGACGACGGCTTTATCATTTTAAATAAACCGGCTGGCTTTGCCGTACACGGTGGCAGCGGTGTCAGCTCAGGAATTATTGAGGGACTCCGCTTGATAAGACCCGAAGCACGCTTTTTAGAACTCGTGCATCGACTCGATAAAGATACCTCGGGCTGCCTGCTCATTGCAAAAAAACGCAGTGCCTTACGCCTGTTGCAGGCGCTCTTTCGTAATAGCCAAATTCAAAAAACCTACCAAGCTTTATTAGCGGGTCGATGGGAAAGAAAAAAGCTCATCGTCACCGCCCCGTTATTAAAAAACGTCAGCAAAGGTGGAGAGCGCATCGTAGTCATTAGCCAAGCGGGCAAAGCAGCAGAAACCTTATTCAAACGTTTAGAGCTTTTTCAAACCTCAACACTGGTTGAAGCCTCCCCAAAAACAGGACGCACCCATCAAATACGGGTTCATGCTGCCAGTTTGGGCCACCCTATTGTTGGGGATGAGCGTTATGGTGTTGATGAAGTCAATAAAACATTTAAGAATAAAGGCTATAAACGCATGTTTCTTCATGCTGAAACCTTAACCTTTTTACACCCTGTTACAGAGGCACCGATGCGGATTACCGCGCCTTTACCAAATCACTTAATACAGTTACTTAACAATGAAAAATCGCTTTGACTTAATAATCTTCGATTGGGATGGCACACTGATTAACTCCATAGACTGGATTACGCAGAGTTTACAACAGGCTGCTTTAGCTTATGGCTACCCTATACCTGAAGCCCAAGCGGCCAAAGATGTTATTGGTTTGAGTATTGAAAATGCAGTCCTCACCCTATTCCCTGAAGCTGACGAAATAACCCAAACACACCTGGCTAACAGTTATAGAGATCATTATTTATCAAAACAACTGAATAAAGACGATTTATTTCCCGGTGTTTATGATATGTTGGAACACTTAAAGCTCTCTGGCTATCAATTGGCTGTTGCCACAGGTAAAACCAGATCCGGCTTACAGGCCGCACTCTCAGCAACGGGTACTGAAGATTTATTTTGCATGACCCGCTGTGCTGATGAGACCGCATCCAAACCCGATCCTAAAATGCTGCTCGAAATCATTGAACACACTCAAACCTCTCATGATCGTTGCTTGATGGTTGGCGACTCTGTGTTTGACTTACAAATGGCACTTAACATCCCGATACCGGCCATTGCCGTTACTTGTGGAGCACAATCTGCTGAATTATTGCAACAATACCAGCCCTTGTTGTGTCTAGAACAGCCAACCGAATTACTGAATTATATTTAAGGTTAAATCATCATGCAAAACCAACAAGACCCTTCTATCAAATCGGAGTCGAACCGAGAATTCGGTTGGGAACGTGAAATAATTGAAAAACTGGCATTAGCTGCAGTAAAGGAACAAACCAAAGCACGGCGCTGGAATGTGTTTTTTAAATCGTTATTCTTCGTGTATCTGTTCGTTCTTTTTGGCATTAGCATCTACCCCAAAATTAAAAATAATTTTGGTAGTGATGGCGGTCATCATACAGCTGTTATTAATGTCACAGGCGTCATTGCTGAAGATAAAGATGCTAACGCCATAGATATCATCAAAAACTTAAGGGAAGCCGTTAAGGATAATCAAACCAAAGGTATTATTCTTCACTCTAATTCCCCCGGAGGCAGCCCGGTTCAATCCAATTATGTTTATGAAGAAATAAGAAACATAAAAAAAGAACACCCCAACCTACCTATTTATGCCGTCGTGAGTGATATTTGTGCTTCAGGGTGTTATTACATCGCCTCTGCCAGCGATAAAATTTTTGTTAACCCCTCCAGTTTAATTGGCTCAATAGGCGTTATTATGGAGGGCTTTGGTTTTGTTGACATCATGCAAAAAGTGGGCGTAGAGCGCCGGCTAATAACTGCTGGAACCCATAAAGCCATGCTGGATCCTTTCTCCCCACCTAAAAATGATGAAACTATATTTGTGCAAGATTTGTTGAATCAAGTTCATCAGCAATTTATAACAGCCGTTAAAACAGGTCGAGGGGATCGCTTAAAAGAAACGCCTGATATGTTCTCCGGTTTAGTTTGGACAGGTGAAGCGAGTGTTAAACTTGGTGTAGCCGATGCCTATGGTAATGATGATTACGTGGCTAAAAACATCATTGGCGCTGAAAAACTGGTTAATTATAAGCAAGAAACCAGTCTTCTCGACAAAATGGCGGGTAAATTAGGCACTTCTTTTGGCAATGCATTGGGCAGCCTATTAGTCGGCCCTTCTCTTCGGTAATCGTTATGGGTACAAAAACGACTTACGATGCGATGTTCTCTACTGTCATTGGTAAAGAATATGACATGCTTAAATTAATTTGCCCGGCTGCAACAGAAATGAGCCGTTTAGTGGGTGAAAGTGTCAGTGCATCGAATAACAAGTCTGAAATATTACATGTGGTCGAGCTAGGTGGTGGCACCGGTATTACTACCCTTGCCTTATTATCCGCCAAAAACAACCTGCACATTCTCAGTGTCGATAACGAACCTACCATGCAACAACAAGCCAAACTCAGCTTGCAGCAATGGGTTGACTCAGGTTGCTTAAGTTTTTCTGCTGAGGATGCCTTAACGGCCTTACAAGGACTTGAAGACAGCAGTGTTGATATTGTTGCCTCGGCTTATACTCTGCACAATTTCCTTCACAGCTACCGTCAACAAGTCCTTAAAGAAATTTTTCGTGTATTGAAACCCGACGGGGAATTTATCAATGGTGATCGCTACGGTTTAGATGATATTAGACAACACACCCACACTATTCAAGCTGAAGTAAGCGAATGGTTTAAAGTCTTAACACCGATCAATCGCAACGACTTACTGGAGCAATGGCTAGTGCATTTATTTAATGATGAATCTGAAGATCATGTAATGCGCGAAAGTGTTGCGTTACAACAATTACAAGAATCTGGTTTTATTGACATCAAACTGAGTCATCGTAATGCCGTCAATGCCTTGGTAACAGCAATAAAACCCGCTTAAAAGCGTTCGTCTTTTATAACAACTCCAATAAAAGACGAACGAGCAGTCGTTAATTAAGGAATGATAATAACGCCTGTTGCTGCACCCACAGTAGGGTTTGAAATCTTATTATGAGCACAACTCACTTGTTCATAAGTATTAGCTACAGCAGTAACACTCGCAGTAGTATTAATAATCATTTCATCACCAATTGCCCAAGCAGGTTTACCGCTGTAATCACTGATAAATCCACCGGGAACGCTATCCAATCCCATAAGAGCACGTAATTTCCATGCAACCGCATGATCAGTACATGATGTATCACCTGAAACACCTATAGCACCGACTTTTACACCCTTCTTATACAGTGCTAAACCACCACCAAAAACGTTAACACCGCCAATACGTAGACCAACTGCAGGGTCACTGGTTCCAGCCCCAAAATTAGTAGCGTTACCTGCATAAGCCACAGCAGGGTTAATGGGGTTACTTTCTTGCAAACCAAACAAACTTCCACCAGGTTGAGTCAAACCATACAATTGAGCAGTAGAGATTGAAAAAGCATCCAAACTAAACGCATTGGCAGTATTCGCTTTTTGCATTGAAATAACCCGACTGCCTAGCCAAGATTTATTGCCAATAGCAGCACCTGAACCAGCACTATTAACGACCGCACAAACAGTGCCTGTTTCATCGACAGCTGATATCCACATCGGAAGGCCATAACCACCGTTACCAGCAGAGCCTACAGCATTAAAATCAGAAGGACGCCAAGCACTTAAAATATCAGCACAAGTAGCGAATGCACTTGCAGTTGACCCAAGTAATAAGGCACCGCCTAACATAACAGAAAAACGTTTTTTCATTTGATTACCCCTTCAATTTGCTCTAAAGCATTTAACAACAATAACAATATAATTATCTTGATAATTATTCACGTTTTTAAAGCTAACCTGATGTAACCACCGAAAATCTCACATCATCAACACATATTTTCAGTATGAAAATTTTTTGAACAAGATCAATAAGCCACTGGGTATAACAGGTTCTCAATAAATTTGTAATCCCTCTAAAACTAACTCCGTCTACAACGATTTTTTAACCAGCCACCTGAGCAATCCAGTCTTGCAAATTATAATAATTGGTAATACGAGCGACCTTACCGTCACGAATTTCAAAAAAAGCACCGGCTGGCAAACGATACGTCTGTCCATTCGCTTCCGGCAACCCTTCATCAGTCTTAACGTATTCACCCAAGACCACAAATTCTGCTGAGGCACGCTTACCGTCCTCAGTAGCCATGATCACCATATCTACAAGCTGTTCTTTATAATTGGTATTCATACCCCCCATAAATACAGTAAAGGCCTCTTTGCCAACTTCTCTTCTTCCTTGATTAATGTCATGGATCACATCATCAGTCAGCAAGTTTAAAAAAGTCTCCATATCGCCACCATTAAAAGCAGCGTAATAGCGTTCTACGAGGTTAATACTATCCTGTTGGCTCATGATTAGTCCGAAGTTATTATCAAAAAATGTGTTGTATTCTATTTCCTAACTTTTTTAAGTGCAAGAAAAAAGCACTTTGATAGTGGAAATAGGCTTAACAAAAAACTGATTACTAATCTTTAGCCCAGCCACCTTCACGTAAAGTTACGGTTCGGTTAAACACTAATTTTCCGTCAACACTGTCTATCGCATCTAAACAAAAATAACCGGTTCTTTCAAATTGATAGCGATGCTCAGCCGTTGCTTCTGCCAAACTGGCTTCTACCCGACACCCTTCTAAAACTTCTAAAGAATCATGATTAATAACATCTAAAAAGTTCTCTTCATTATCAGGATTGGGGACAGTAAACAAACGATCGTACAAACGAATCTCAGCCACTTTTGAATGTGACTCTGATACCCAATGAATCACGCCTTTAACTTTACGGCCTTCAGGATTTTTTCCTAGCGTATCGGGATCATAGCTGCAACGAAGTTCGGTAATAACGCCTTCAGCATTTTTAATTACTTCATTACATTTAATGACATAGGAACCCCGCAGTCGCACTTCTCCACCCTCGACCAGCCGTTTAAATTTGGGTGGTGGAACTTCGGCAAAATCATCCTGCTCAATTAAAATAACCTGAGTGAATGGGACATTGCGTTTACCTAACTCAGGCTTTTGCGGATGATTACTAATCTCTAAGGATTCTACCTGATCAGCCGGGTAATTCTCGATCACTACGCGTAACGGTTGCAGAACCGCCATTGCTCTAAGCGCATTTTCGTTGAGATCTTCACGAATACAATATTCAAGCACACCCATTTCAATCCATGAGTTTTGCTTGGTCACGCCAATACGCTCACAAAAATCACGGATCGCTTTCGGTGTAAAGCCCGCACGACGCAAACCTGCCAAAGTCGGCATTCGAGGGTCATCCCATCCCTTGACGTGTTTTTCAGTTACGAGTTGATTGAGTTTACGTTTACTGACAATGGTGTATTCCAATTGTAAACGCGCAAACTCAATTTGCTGAGGATGATGGGGCGTTTGTAATTTGTCTAACACCCAATCATAAAGTGGACGATGATCTTCAAACTCTAAAGTACACAAAGAATGGGTAATGCCTTCAATGGCATCCGAGATACAGTGGGTATAATCATACATCGGATAAATACACCATTCATCACCGGTACGATGATGATGCACACGCCGAATTCGGTAGATGGCTGGATCACGCATATTGATGTTAGGTGAGGCCATATCAATTTTTGCGCGTAACACAAACTGACCATCAGGAAATTCACCGGCACGCATGCGCTGAAACAAATCCAGATTATCTGCAATTGAACGATTACGATCAGGACTTTCTTTACCCGGCTCCGTTAAGGTGCCGCGATAAGCCCTGATTTCATCAGCCGATAGACTATCAACGTAAGCCAACCCAAGCTCAATCAACTGCTCGGCATAATCATATAGCTGTTCAAAATAGTCTGAGGCATTGTATAAACCCGCCCATTCAAAGCCTAACCATTTTACATCTCGCTCAATGGACTGCATGTATTCGATGTTTTCTTTTTCTGGGTTAGTATCATCAAAACGCAGATTACAAGTGCCATTAAATTCAGCAGCGATGCCAAAATTTAAACAAATCGACTTAGCATGACCAATATGTAAATAGCCATTCGGTTCAGGAGGAAAACGGGTAGCGACTTGGCCCTTGTTTTTGTTTTCTTTAAGATCATTAGTAACAATCTGACGAATAAAATTTGCAGAAGGCAGGGTATCGTTGGTGGACATGGGTCTTTAATTATTTGAATGTTATTGAAGTCAGTCTAAGTCTAGAGGCTATAAGATTTATTATTAAGCCGCAACCTTATTTCTGATTATTTCTTTTTAATATAAAAAATCTGCTTATCATCCTGTTTTATCAAGTCAAGGATTTGATGACCGGCCTGGTGAGTAAAAACGCCAAAATCTAAATGCGCCGCTGGATCGGTTGCGGTCACTTTTACGACTTCGCCACTTTCCATTAGCACCAATATTTTCTTTAAGCGTAATAAGGGTAAGGGGCACATTAAGCCACTGGCATCAACTTCTTGGCTAAATTCAATCATTGTTTTTAGTTACTCAGGAAACTGTAGATTGCTTATAATACCATTACCTAATGAATCTAAGAATCATCGCAACGAAATGGATTATTTCCCCGTTTTTGTCAAACTTCAAGATCAACCTTGCCTTGTTATCGGAGCAGGTGAAATCGCTGCCCGCAAAATTGAGCTCTTGGCCCGTGCGGGCGCAAAAATTACAGTGATTGCTAATGATATTAGGCATCCTGTTTTAAGCCTAGAAAAAACGTATCAACTCACGATAATTCAGAAAACCTTTTCCCCTGAAGATGTCACCGGTTTCAGACTGGTTATCTCAGCAACCGATAATAGAGAAACTAACCAGTTAGTCGCTAATACGGCTGAAGCGCAAAATATTCTGGTTAATGTGGTCGATAGTCCTGATTTATGTCGCTTTATCTTTCCGGCTATTATTGATCGTTCGCCTATTATTGCAGCAGTTTCTTCAGGGGGGGCAGCACCTGTATTAGCACGCCTGCTTCGCGCCAAGATTGAAACCATTATTCCGCCGGCTTATGGCAAACTGGCTCAACTGGCAGAATGCTATCGTGATGAGGTTAAAAAATTTATTAAAGAACCTTCACAGCGGCGAATTTTCTGGGAAAACATCTTCCAGGGTTCCGTTGCTGAATTGGTTTTTTCAGGGAATGATCAAAATGCCGAGCAACAGCTACAGCACATGCTCCACCAGCAAAAAGACGCCGAGATTCAAGGTGAAGTTTATCTGATAGGCGCAGGCCCAGGCGCTCCGGACTTATTGACCTTTCGTGCCTTACGCTTAATGCAACAAGCCGATGTGATTGTTTATGATCATTTGGTTTCACCCGAGATTATTGATTTAGCCCGAAGAGACTCAGAAAAGATTTATGTCGGTAAGCAGCGCGATAAACATACCCTACCCCAGGAATCCATCAACACCTTGCTGGCCGATCTGGCAAAAGCAGGGAAACGCGTGGTTCGCCTAAAAGGCGGAGATCCTTTTATTTTTGGTCGGGGCGGAGAAGAAATCGAAACTTTAATGGAGCAAGGCATTAACTTTCAAGTGGTGCCCGGCATTACGGCTGCCTCAGGCTGTTCTGCTTATGCCGGTATACCGTTGACCCACAGAGACCATGCGCAATCCTGTACCTTTGTAACCGGCCATTTGAAAGATAACTCAATCAATTTAAACTGGACGCAACTGGCTAAACCCAACCAGACCATCGTGATTTACATGGGCCTGGTCGGACTGGATAAGATCTGCCAATCTTTAATTGAACATGGCAGCCCCAAAGACCTGCCTATTGCATTAGTTCAGCAAGGCACTACCGTCAATCAGCGCGTCGTTACCGGCATCCTGGAAACCTTTGCTGCCACTATTGCCCGTCTGGATATTAAACCACCCACTTTGATTATTATTGGCACCGTGGTGACCTTGCATGACAAGCTTAATTGGTTTAATAACAAGCCTATCCAATAAAAAATCAGTGATAAAGGGGAATACACTCCAATTCTTCGTACTTACAAAGCGCTTTATGGTATCAATGAAGCACTTTAAGGTATTAATAAGGTAGTTTTGGATATTAAAACGGAGGGGTTTGCGTCAAAAAGGGAGTTTTTGATACCTTGAAGTGTGGGTGTGATATCTATAACCCGGCTTTGGGCATTAAATCGACAGTTTTTAAAACCTAAAAGGACGGGATTAGTCTCTAAAAGTCTGCTTGTAGTATTAAATCGGGGGTTTAGATATCAATAAGGGTTGCTTTACTAGCT
This sequence comes from uncultured Methylococcaceae bacterium, assembly GCA_903859415.1. GTDB lineage: Bacteria > Pseudomonadota > Gammaproteobacteria > Methylococcales > Methylomonadaceae > Methylobacter_C. The sequence continues at coordinate 2,205 of CAIOMN010000118.1, read as the reverse complement.
AAAAGTGTTGAATTGATATCTAAAAGCCTGCTTAAAATATCAATAAGCCTGATTTAAATATCATTAAGTGGCTTTTTAACGCTATAAACCTTTATTAAGGTATCTTAAAGTGGCTTTTTAACGCTATAAACCTTTGTTAAGGTATCTTAAAGTGGCGTTTAGGTATTATTATTTGCTTAAAACTTAATCTGGCAGGTGTTCTTCATAAGTGAAAGCCTGTCAGATTATCAGTTTAAGCGTTTAACGCCATTAGTTGATTAGCTTTGATACCGGGGCGCAAAAATCGGTAACGCCTGTGGTTGTTACTGCTGCGACTTTAACTTCTAAAATTGACCCTACTTCCAGACCTTCAATAAGAATGTTTGCTTGAGTGGTAAGGCCAGCAGGTCCCCACGGGCCTTGTACACCGGCAGCGGATGTAATCCTTTTCTCCCAAGAATAAGCACCTGCGTGAACAACCGGTTGAGTGATTGCTTTTGCAGTACCCGAACGTGGGCCATCAGAAAGAACTAATGTCTCTTTAACCCTGGCAGCAGGCTGACTCGAAGCGTTAAATCCACTGCTTAATATTTTAGTTAAATCGCCATTGGCTGTTCTATTAACATAAGCTACTGTGTATTTAAAAAGCAATGTGGCGGCATCAGCGCTGTCATGCATGGCAGATATAGCAGGATGACTACCATCTGCTGCGGCCAGTATGGCAAGCTCAAGATTATCAACGGCTAATTGAAGAGTCTCTAAAGAAATGTCTGGGGTCGTATAGACGGGGTTGTTGGTTAGGTGGGTGATGATATTATTAAAATATGTCGGTTTGGTTTTAATCGGAATTGTTACAAAATCTAACAGCGCTATAATCGTTTTCATTATCTTTCCTTGGTTAATGGATGGGTTGTCACAGCTAGACAATAGTCCTTTAATTTAATAATAGATATAAATATCGTATTTATTTTTAAATAACATTTTGTATCTTAAAATATTCTTGTAACTTACCTTAGCAACTGGAAGTTTCAGGCATAAAAAACCAGCGGTTAAGCTGGTTTTAGTGTGTGTAGATGTTATTTATTTTCAGTATCCAATTGACTGGTTGATAACAACTCATTAATACGCAACGTTTCAATGAGCTTTATGACTTCTGGTGAGCTTAAATATTCTTTAGAGAACTTTAAGTTCACTGTGTCATCTGTTGTTTGGTAGTTAAGCATAATCTTTCCTGTTTAAGTTAAATTCATCATGTTGGGTTACACTTCAATTACCAAAGCCACATCTGAAATCCATCAATTTCAACAGGCTCTAAGCCTATATGCAACATCCCCCCGCTTAGAACCCATCTGCATTGCTCGCAACCAAGGATTGATTGATTTCTAAACTTTGGTTAGCTACCAAGTGAGACGCATATTTAATTTGCTGGCTTAATTTTTTTCTTTCGAGCATTTCCGCATAATAACGCAATGAATCAGCAATAATTTCATCGGTCTGTTTATTATTATCTTTGGCAATGTACTGTAATAATCGGATTACATTATCATCGGCTGTAAAGGTAATTGTTTGCATGTTATTCAGATTATTTATTTGTTTAGTCCTGATGTCGCTCAAACTCAATGCCTTCCATTTTAGGGATATTCATAATAAAAGTCTTAAAATCCTCCTTGATGGGTTCTTGAGATGGTGTTGAAGCAATCGTATTAGCTTTAGTATGACTATACTTTTCTTGTAAAAACTCGAAAAAATCCAATAGCGTTTGCTGTACGTTTAAAGGTAATGTAGATAAATCAAGGATTGGCATAATATTTTTCCTTAAAGCATGAGGTTTATCGTTACAGCATTTCTATTATTTCAACTCCTACAGGTTACTCTTTGCGATTAATAATAACTTCATAATCACTAAAGTCACAAGCAGGCTTTTCATTTTAAATCACTGAATTTGCGATATTTCTAAGCTGCCTGTGCGGCAGTGAACGACTTCGGTCGCGGTCATCTTGGCGTCCGTTTTTTCTAAGCTGCCTGTGCGGCAGTGAACGCTGTACCGTCATTATCGCTTCCAGTTTTGATTTTCTAAGCTGCCTGTGCGGCAGTGAACTAAAACTATTAGCTTATGACACCATTGGAACTTTTCTAAGCTGCCTGTGCGGCAGTGAACCGGTATTCACCATTTATTTGTCTAAAAGAGTGTTTCTAAGCTGCCTGTGCGGCAGTGAACTTTCGTGT
>CAIOMN010000117.1 GCA_903859415.1 uncultured Methylococcaceae bacterium | reverse complement strand
GTCGATTTATTAGATGCTGATCGAATTCTACTTGAGAAGCAACTTAAAGGGTTGCATCCCTGGAGAAAAGGGCCTTACGATTTATTTGGTATTAAAATAAATACCGAATGGCGGTCAGATTGGAAATGGGATCGTTTAAAAGATCATATTGCACCCTTGAAAAATCGCTTGGTGTTAGATGTAGGTTGCGGCAATGGCTATCATTGTTGGCGTATGCTGGGCGCAAATGCAAAAATGGTGGTTGGTATTGATCCCATGATCCTGAATGTTTTACAGTTTCAGGTGATTAGAAAGCTATACGGAGCGGCCCCTGTGTATGTGCTGCCTTTAGGCATAGAAGAGTTGCCCTATGGTTTAAAGGCGTTTGATACGGTCTTTTCAATGGGGGTGCTTTATCATCGTCGCTCACCGATTGATCATTTAATGGAATTGCGTGATTGTTTGCAGTCTGGCGGTGAGTTGGTATTAGAAACCTTGGTCATTGATGGTGGATTAGGCGAAGTGTTAGTGCCAGAAGGGCGTTATGCCAAGATGCGTAATGTTTGGTTTTTGCCAACCTGTGATACGTTAATGAGTTGGATGACACGTTGTGGTTTTAAAAATATTCGTTTAGTCGATGTGACTATGACGAGTATTGAGGAGCAACAAAGCACTGAATGGATGCAATTTCATTCACTTAAAGATTTCTTGGATGAAGCAAATCCATTATTAACTTGCGAAGGGCTTCCTGCTCCCAAGCGTGCTATATTTATTGCCAATGTGGCTTAAAGTTTCAAGGCAGTACTTTTGTTTCGGTTTTTAAATAGTTTAATACGTTGACAAACACGCTATCCAGTATGGAATGTTGATGCTGATACTTGGCTCTTCGCTTACTTGGCGTGTCTTCCCGCTTTTTTCGATTAATAAACTGAGGTAAAAGATAATCCTCTTTACTGTTTAATTTGCCACCTAAACCTTCGCAAAAGTGATCATAACTAAAGTGTTTATTATGTTTATTTTTGAAAACCTGATTTTTGTCCGAAACAAACTCTATTTGTTTGATGTTTAAAAAACTGGCAAAAGCCAGGCAGGACTCAATAACTATCCTGTTCGGGGTTAAACCATATAAAGATTTACAGGCATCATGAACCATTTTTTTACTTTGAACGCCTTTCGGTCCCTGGATCGCTGAAATGAATAACTTAACTTCGCCATTGTTAGAGAGAAGATTAAATCTGGCAATAGATAAATAGGCTTCATTGGGTTTATGAAAACTGATGGCTAATTCACCTTCCTTGCACTCATCTTCTGAGATGGATAATGTTAATTCGTAAACTTCCTTAGTGCTAGTTTCAATTCTTCCAAGGTTTATACCTTTGTCAAATAGAGCCTGATGAATAAATAACGGGTCAAAACTATCAGTAAAAATGGCGTAGTGGTCTAATATGTTTTTAAGTCTCTCTTTTGCCGAAAAACCAAGACGAAGGTAACGTTTGAATGGTTTATCGATAAGCCCTTTATGACTGATGACCAAAGTCGATAATAATGGAGAGCAGGAAATTTGTCTGTACCACTCAACTGTTTCTCTATACCAGATTAAATTTCGTATCAGAAGTTTCGTTCTTTGTTTTAAGTTGTTCGGGTAGCGATAATAAGCAATTTCAACCAGTAATCTCAAGAAATCAGCTTTCAAGGGAAGGTCTGTATATTCTAACGACTGAGAGTTGAAAAAAGGGTTAGATTGACTAAGCTTTTTAAAATTGCCAGAGTAGTCAAATAACTGATCCGAAATAGCTGTTGTTATTGCATTCAAAGGAAACTTACCATTTATCTATAATTACTCGTTTTTGAAGAACCAGGTGATACACCTAATTACAATTGTGCACAATTCTTTCACAATTTGTGCACAATTCAAAATGCAATTAACAATTATTGATATCAAAAATGATCATACACGAGTTAATATTCATGGATTATTCGAATAATGCATAAATAATGTGGATATACCTTGTATTTTCTACATAGAGGGCTAGACTCATGTATAAGCAATGGTGTTATTTAACTTTTGATAACCCTATTGTTTTGGGAAGTTTAATTAATCTTAGGAAAAATCATGAAAAATTTAATGCTATTAATGTTGTTACTATTTGTTTCTAATGTAATGGCAACACCGGTTAATATTAACTCTGCAGATGCCAAATCTATTGCCGATGCCTTAACAGGTATTGGTATCAAAAAGGCAGATGCTATTGTGAAATATAGAACAGAGAAAGGCGCATTCAATGCGGTTGAAGATTTGACCAATGTAAAAGGGATTGGTCAAAAGACATTGGATAAAAACAAAAAAGACATTCTACTAAGTGATACGCCTGTTGCAGAGCCTGCAGCGGTTGTTGAACCTAAAGCTGCAGGAGAAGCAAAGGTTTTAACAGAACCCGCTAAAGCAACAAAATCAAAGTAAAAGGTCCATTGCTTGGTATGAGATCAAATACATTGCTAACAACGTATTTGCTTTATTACTAGCAGCGCAGTTTATTTGTAGGGTGGAAGTATAAGGCTTATTCTGCTCTACAGATATATTGAACAGGTTTCCACTATTTGCTTGCTATTTGTTTAGTAAGATCTGCAAGTCCCATAGCGTGACGAGTTAAAATAGATTTTGCACTGGGTATATGGTCCAGTAAAGTCAGGCCAATGTTTCTGGCTGCAGCCATCACCAACCATTCAGTAGAGAAAATTTTCACTACCGTATCAGTAAAGCCAATGGTACGATCATGATCTTTTTTACGAGAGTGTGCGTACTCATTTAAAAACTCACTTGATCCAATGTCTTTCTGCTGTTCAATTTGCTCTAATAGCCTTTCAGCCAAATGTATTACGTCCCGTAAACCCAGGTTAAAGCCTTGTCCTGCAACCGGATGCAATTGATGAGCTGCATTACCAATAATAACAGCACGACCAGAGACCATTTTATCTGCACGAATGAGAGATAGAGGAAATGCACGTCTAGGTGCGGTTAAACTCAAGGCGCCTAACTTAAAACCAAAGCAGTCTTGTAATTCGGCTAAAAAACTAGCCTCGTTACCCAGCATCAATGCTTCTGCATCTTCAGTAGTGCGTGTCCAGACCACGGCACATTGATTTTTTTCAATGGGTAATAGAGCTAAAGGGCCTGATGAAGTAAAGCGCTCAAAGGCAGTGTTTTTATGGGGAAGGGATGATGTGACAGTAGTCACTAACGCTGTTTGACCATATTCGGTGATATGTTGAGGTATATCAAGTAACTCTCGAACCGAAGAAAAACCACCATCTGCACCTACCAGTAATTTGGCCGTTAGATTGATGGATTCATTCCCCTGTTTTAAATTAACAAAAACTTCTTTATCACTGGATATTAAGCCAACGACTCTGGCTGGAGAAATAACCGTTATACCGGCTTCAGTCACAAGACTTGCAAGATACGTTTCTATGTCGCGGGCCGTGATCACATAACCGAGAGCGTCAACCTGTTCTTTTTCTGCTGATAAGCGGGTTTTTCCAAAATGCCCCTGGTCAGAAATATGAATCTGCTTTATTGCTGTTGCGGTGTGACTGATTCCTTGCCAACTGTTTAATTTATCCAGCATCATGACCGTGCCAGAGGCTAAAGCTAAGGCTCTATCGCCTGCATGAGCGGTTTTTAGTTGTTCACGGGTATTGGCCTCAATAATAGCTATATTTAAGCCGCTGTCTTTAAGAGAGAGTGCCAGGCAATTTCCAGCTAGCCCACCACCAACAATGATTAAGTCGTAATTTTGTTGCATTATACGGCCTGCATTAATGCTTCAATTTCAGTGATGGATTTAGGTACGCCACTGGTTAGCACTTCATGGCCTTGTGATGTTACCAGAACATCATCTTCAATGCGTATGCCTATACCCCGCCATTTCTCGTCAACTGTTTTGCAGTCAACAGGAATATATAAGCCCGGTTCAATTGTTAATACCATTCCGGCTTCTAACAATCGCCACTCCTGATTAACTTTATAATCGCCCACATCATGTACATCCATACCTAGCCAATGCCCAATTCGATGCATATAAAACTGTTTATATTTTTCATCCTTAATAAGTTTCTTTATCTTTCCTTTTAATAGACCTAGCTCAACTAATCCCTTTGTGAGCACTTCAACAGAAGCGTCGTGAGCATTATTCCAGGGTAATCCGGGCTGGATTTGTTCTAATGCAGCCGTTTGGGCATCCAGAACCAATTGGTACAGTTGCTTTTGAGGTTCGGTAAAGCTACCTGATATCGGGAACGTTCGTGTGATGTCTGCCGCATAGTGATCACATTCAGCCCCTGCGTCAATTAATAATAAATCTCCATTTTTTAATTTAGAGTTATTTTCAGTGTAATGAAGTGTACAGGCATTTTTTCCACCCGCTACAATCGATGGATAAGCAACTGCCCGTAGACCATTTTGAATAAAATGATGAACCAGTTCTGCTTCTATTTGATACTCAAAGAGTCCTGCCTTACAAGCTTGCATCGCTTTAATATGGGCTGCTGCAGAAACTTCTGCGGCACGGCGCATTAATTTAAGTTCGCCGATGCTTTTTACTAAACGCATTTCGTGCAGGATAACATCTAGAGAGGATAAGTCGTTGGGTGCGGTAACACCTGTTCTTGATTGACTTCTAATATGGTTTATCCACTCTAACAGATTATGGTCTAGCTCTGAGTTTCGACCCATTGGATAAAATATCTTTGCTTTGTTTTCTAAAAGACCGGGTAATATATCTGCCAAATCATCAATTGGAAATGCATCATTTGCCTCATAATGGGCAGTTGCTTCTTCTAGCCCTGCATGTGCTCCTTCCCATAAGGCTTTTTTTTCATCAAATTCACGGCAAAATAAAATATATTCGCCTTGTTCTCTTTCGGGAATAAAGACAGCTAAAGCATCCGGTTCATTAAAGCCGGTTAAATAAAAAAAATCACTATCTTGCCGGAACGGAAAATCGACATCTCTGTTACGTGTCTGTATGGACGCGCTGCCAATAAGAGCAATATTGCCTTTTCCAATGCGTTGCAGGAGTTTTTTACGACGGTTTTTAAATTCAGTTTGCTTCATTTTCTATCCATTATGCACTAAAGTTATTTCCACTCTGGGTCAATTCATCTCTCAATAATAATACGGCGGGCCTGAGATATTCAGTGATTTCAACAAAATCATTCTCATCGTTTTCGTCCTCAACGTCAGTATCAAGCTTTGTAAACTCAGCAATATCTCTTAGGATTTCCATAGCATCTCTTGAGCAATTTGCCGAAGAAGCGCCTGAACCAATTCCAAACAAGAAGCCTCTACACCAGCATTTTAATGCCTGAACACGAAGGTCTAAAGCAGTGTCATCGTCTGGAAGAAATAAGTCAAATTCAAATTCTTCACTGAACAATAATCGTCGGGTTTCTTCGAACAATCTTATCAGGATATACTTGTTTTCATCACTGATAATATCATTATTACTTAAGAGTTCGGTTAACCATAACTCGCTTTCAACGTGTTCATTGACACACAACATGCCTGTTGCCATGCCGTGTGCTTCAGCAGCTGAAAGATCCTCATCAATGTTTATAATTATTGTGTTACATGTGTTATAGGCCATGATAATATCACTATCACTAAAATAAAAATGTCGCTTATGCTACCATTGATATCAGAAGTGTTTAATATTTGTTCATTTTAACTTGCAGAGCGAATTGCGCTACTGTTTAAAGTTTATCATTACTAACTAAAAATACCGGATTACTTGTAATAACCTCAGTGGCCACTATGACAGAAATTCATTTACCCCAAGAATTAAAAGACTTTGAGAATAAACTGGATGAGTTGATTGAACAATATCAATATTTGAAAAATGAGAATAGTAAGTTAAAGATTAAAGTAGAGCATTTAACGCAGGAAAAGGTCGAATTACTTGAAAAAGCGGCTCTAGCCAAGGCTAGAGTGGATACAATGATTACAAGACTAAAAGTGATGGAGGTAGGCTCGTGAATACAAAACCGCAACATGTTTCTCTAATGATTATGGGGAAAGAATATAGAATTGCCTGCGATCTTGAAGATCAGGATGATCTGATCTATTCCGCACAGCAACTGGATTCACAAATGAGAAGAATGCGTGATTCAGGAAAAGTGGCTGGGCCAGATAGAATTGCTGTTATGGCGGCTCTTAATCTGGCTCATGAGCTTCAAATTTTAAAAACTGAAAATGTTCGATTAAATAAGAAGTTAATTGATTGCTTAGATAAGTTGTCTTTAAAGTTAGAAAACGTTTTAGAAAAGAACTAAACACGCTACAATAAACACCTGTATCTCCTGTAGCGTTCGAGAGTGTGCTGGGTGTTTCCTGAACCTGTATTAACCCCGGGAACGAAATCCTTTACTGGTGAGCAGGCCCATTTTATATGGGAAGCCTGATGTGATGGTTACGTTCCCACTTGAACCTCCGGTTCAAGGACGAAGGCACATAGCGGCGCAGGTGGGAGATACGCTTTATTTACAGTTCAAAATGCACTCTGGCATTATAAATATTGACGGGTCCGCGGTCAGCATTAAAAGCGGGATTGGCAAGATATTGATAGTCAAAAGTCAGCCAGGTCGATTTGACAACATGCCATTGATAGTAAATATCAACCACTTGTTCAGGCTTATAATTGATTTTGCCGTCACCAATAAAGCCATCAACTCCACCCATATTTAAATAGTTGACGTGATCTTTTGATATCCAGCTTTGCGCGTAACCAAGCCCCACAGTATCTTTCTCTCGTCCCCAACGGGTACCCTTGATGGCTGAGCCAAAAGATAATGATCGATCAGCCGGTACATAAGAATAAACTTCAGTTCTTCCATCTGAATACATGCTTCTAAAAAAGACGCCGATATCTTGAGTGATGCTCTGCTCCATATTGATGCCGATGCCCATTTTTATATTCGATTTTCTGGCCCAGCAAAGATCAGGTGCGTTGGCATTGCTAGAGTTATAATTATAACCCGTACAAGTTGTTGCATTCTTTGACGGATTAGCCTGGAATGCAGCAATGGCATCCGTATAACTCCCCGAGTTTTCCTGATTTCTATAACCCAGAATTCTTATCGCTCCAGGTTGGTCTTTTATAAGATGCTTATGTTCAAGCTCTACCTGCTGTCCATAGTTACTTAACATCTGAAAATTCACTTGTAGATCATTAGGGTTTTTGGGGCCGGCAATGTGCCCAAACCTAAATGCCCAGTCATCAAAATAAAATTCGCCCACCAGCCCGGTCGTATAGCCCCTTGCATCGGCAGCAAAGTCATAAGCAGCATTGGTTAAAAAGGCCATGTTTACAAATTGACGACGAAGATCACCCGCATAGGTGTTTTTATCAAATATATCAAGAATGCTAAAAGTACCTGCAGTAAAAACAAAACGGTGACTGTCGACAGTCCCTGCTAATTGCATGGGGCCGGAATTAACGCTACTCTGTTTGCCACCGAAAGATAGGGTTTGTCTGTAAATAGCTCTTGACGGATACCAGGTAGAATGTACTGCACCATTTTTTTGCAGCTCAAAGTTTTGAATACTTCCACCGATTCCCTTTAGTCCCGACAGAGGCCGCTCAGAAATCATTTCTGGTGCCACATAGAGTTCGGCGCCTTTCCAGGCTTTAACACCAACGTAGAAAGTCGTTGTTCCTGTAAAGCCACGCTCCGCACCGGGTTCTAATGAGTTAGGAGAGCCGTTTAAATTAGTGTAGGCTGCAGGGAATGCCTGTTTCCAGCTCGAAATATAAGTTGCTTGCGAGTAAAAGTTCCAGCGCTCATCCTGAATGTTGTGCAAGCCATGATCAGCCAAAGCCCCCATGAGTGAAAACTCGCCGTCATCATTTAAATCTGGATAGTTCTCTGCATGTGCTGATGTTGTCAAAAATACAGTGCAGATTAGTAATGTTTTTAAAATCTTCATTCAGGTAAACTTTTGGTTTTGTGTCAGAGCGTCAGATTTGTTGATCCAGACGATATTGATAGCCCTTCCGATATTCAGAATCCAAGGGGTAAACAGAGGGTATTCGGGTTTTGAATTTGTTCAGTAGTCGAAGGAGTTATTCAATAACGAGGAATAACTCAATGCTACCTATTGATTCTAATGGACTAAATTGTACCAAGCTTTAATGACAGAATTATTAAAATATTAGCCTAGATCATAGTGTCTTTCATGGGAGCTGATACGCCCCCCTTCTATGACATTCATAATGTAAACCTTTCCATCACCATGCTGGCCACTATAGGCTGACTGCATAATGGTGTCGAAGATGATATCGGCTAAGTGATCAGGCGCAAAAATTTCAATTCGTTTTTTAGGTAAAAATGGTTTGTAGTCCTGAATGTGTTGAGTTCGTTCACGCCCAAATCCATCACAGTCAATGATCGTCATCCCAGGGAATCCTTGTATTTCTAAAAGGGCCATCGTTACACTACTGAGCTTGTGTGGCTGGATAAAGGCGCGAATTTCTTTCATAAATTTCCATTAAAGTTCATCTGGTTCTGCAAAATATCGATAAAGCGCTGGTAATAAGGTCAGAGTCAGTATAGTTGCTGTAAGTAGTCCACCAATGATAACGACGGCAAAAGGTTTTGCTGTTTCTGATCCCACGCTGGTTGAGAGCGCAGCAGGGAAAAGCCCTAACATAGCCATCATGGCCGTCATTACAACAGGCCTTAGACGGCTAACTGAACCGTTTACAATCGCATCGTGAAGAGATTGACCTTCTCTTCGAAGTTTATTGAGTTGAGAAACCAGAATAACGCCATTTTGTACTGCAATACCAAAGAGTGCTATAAAACCGACCGCAGCTGAAACACTTAAATTAATACCAGTTGCCAACAATATAAGAATACCACCGATCATTGCGAAAGGCACGTTCATAAGAATCAGTAGAGCGTTCTTAATTGACATGAAAGCCCAGAATAATAACACGAAAATCAGTCCTAAGCTGATAGGTACGATAATCGCCAGTCGCTTCATAGCTCGTTGCTGATTTTCAAATTGACCACTCCAAACAATACGATAGCCTGGTGGTAAATCAACTTGGGCTGCAACTTTTTTCTGGGCTTCTGCTACAAAACTACCTTGATCTCTGTCGATCAAATTACACTTAATTGCAATTCTTCGCATGTTGTCCTCTCGGCTGATTCTTGATGCTCCTTGATTAATTTTAATCGTTGCAAGCTCTGATAATGGAATGCGGACACCATCAGGAGTCTGTACCATTAAGTTTTCTAAACTAGCGACTGAATTACGAGCGTTTTCTTCGTAGCGTAGCGTAATATCAAAACGTCGTTCACCCTCAAGGAATTGTGAAGCGGCCTTACCACCCATACCAATTTCCATGACGCGTTGAACATCTGCGATATTGATGCCATAACGAGATACTTTGGCTCTATCAATATCTACCATAACTTGGGCAAGTCCTGCTTGCTGTTCGGCTGCGACATCAGTAGCGCCTTGTATGGATGCTAAAATATTGGTGACTTGGTCGGCCCTGTCTTGTAAAGTTTTTAAGTCACTACCAAATATTTTGATAGCAATTTCACCCTTGACACCAGAAATGGCTTCCTCCACGTTATCTTGAATAACTTGCGAAAAGTTAGTGAGGATTCCTGGAAAAATAGACAGCTCTTTATCCATTGCCTGAACTAATTGATCTTTTTTCTTATACCGCCAAGTATCTTTAGGATTAAGGTCAATCAGTACTTCAAGATTATTGAAGCCTTTTGGATCAGTACCGTCTTCAGGTCGACCTAATTGGGTTAACACCATTTTAGCTTCGGAAAATGTCTCCAATTTATCGCGAACCTTACGTTCGAGTTCTTTTGCTGTCGTAAGTGAAACGGGAGTTGGTAAGGTAATGGTAAGCCATATATTGCCTTCATCAAGTTTTGGCATGAATTCAGTGCCAATTAATTTAACTGATGCAAAGCTTAATATTAACGCTGCGATTGATGAAATAAACACTGTTTTGGCATGTCTAAGAACCCATTCGAGTATTCTACGATAGTGTTTTTCCATCGCTTGAACTAATGGGTTATGACTTTCAGCCATTTTCGGGCCCAATAGATAAGTTAGCATTGCCGGTACAAATGTCAGGCTGAATAACATTGAGGCTATTAGAGCAAAGCTAAGGGTGTAGGCCATGGGAGAGAAAATTTTGGCTTCCACACGTTGGAAAGTAAAGATGGGTAAAAAAGCGATGATGATAATTGCTTTTGAGAATAGAATCGGTCTACCCATTTCAGTTGCTGTAATGAGTAGTGTTTGTCGTAAATGGCGAATATCAGCATTCCGGTGTAAGTCTAGAGTGACTTGCACCATGACCGCTTCGACCAAAACGACGGCACTGTCGACAATGATACCAAAGTCAATGGCCCCTAAAGATATTAGGTTTGCAGAGATTCCCCCTAAGTCAACCAGAATAAAAGCAAATAATAGTGATAAAGGAATAATGAGGGTTACTAAAAACGCAGCCATAAAACGTCTTAGGAATACTAACAAGATAATCATTATAAGCGTAGCACCTTCGAGCATATTGTGCTCAACGGTATGTACGGTATGACCCACCAGTTCCGTCCTGTCGTATATTGGGGTAATTTTAACACCTGGCGGTAATCCAAAATCGTTGAGTTCTTTGATTTTTTCTTTTACGCCACCCAGTACATTGACGGCATCACGACCTTTAATGAGTAGTACAATACCTTCAACGATATCATCACGTTGATTCATTGCTACGATGCCAGTACGTGGCTGTGGTCCGATACTGATGTCAGCTACATCCTTAATTCGGACGGGTACACCATCATTACTATCGACTACAATTTCACCGATTTCTTCGGCAGATTTCAAGAGGCCAATTCCTCGTACAACCAGTGCTTCATCACCATATTCGATGTAGCCCCCTCCGGTATTGCTATTATTAGCAGAGATAGCATCGAATACTTGTTTTAAATCTATATGGTAATTTTTCAGGCGATCAGGTTTTGCTGAGATTTTGTACTCTTTAACGCCACCGCCGTAGGAAACAACATCTGCAACACCTTGAACAGCGCGAATTTTCGGTTCAATGACCCAATCCTGTAAGGCACGCTGTTCGACTAAGGGTAGGTTTTTAGCATCAACTACATAACGTAAAATTTCACCAACGCCTGTGGATAATGGACCAAGCTGGGGCTTGCTATCGTTGGGGATGTCGGCATTTTGAAGGCGTTCCAATACTTGTTGACGGGAAAAGTAATCTTCGGCACTATCGTCGAACGTTAAGGTAACTACCGATAAACCGAAAATAGAAACTGAGCGCATATTCATTAAATGCGGCAGTCCGTTCATTACCCGTTCTATGGGTAATGAGATGAGCTTTTCAACTTCTTCAGGTGCTTGGCCAGGATATTGAGTTACCACTTGTACAAACACGTTTTGCACATCTGGGAAGGCTTGTACAGGCAAGTTTTCGAAGGCGATAATGCCTGAAATGGCAATAGCCATGGTCGCACCAATAACCATTAGACGTTGCTGGAGACAAAAGGCAATAAGACGTTCAATCATGTTTATATGTCTCTAGTTAGAATTATTTTTTATCGCTATTGGTTTCGACCTGTTCTTCCGAACGAAGTGTGAGGGCACCTTCACTGACTAATTTCTCATTAACATTCAATCCCTTAGAGATCACTGCTCTATCTTTTAGTCGTAAGCCGATTTCAACGGGGCGTTGTTGGTAGTGGTTTTCGTCGATGGCAATGAAAACGAAATCGGCATCACCCTCTGTAAAAACAGCGGTTAGAGGAATAACGATAGCTTGGTCGCTCGGCTCACTTTCTACGGTAATTGTGGCGTACATGCCAGGCAGCAACAGGCCATCATTATTGGGTAAGTCGCATCTAACCTGAATTGAGCGCGTTTTCTCATCTAAAACCTGACCAATATATTGCACGGTCGCAGGAAATGTTTTGTCAGGATAAGCCGGTACAGAAATTGATAGTTTTTGTCCCAATCTAATTTTACTGAGATTCACTTCAAAAATGGCCATCATTAAGGTTAGCTTTTTGGTATCTGAAATGACATAAAGTGGTGTATCTCGATCGGGGCGAACTTCAATGCCGGGGTTTACATTCCGTTCAACGACAGTGCCAGCAATTGGGGATTTTAGTGCAAAGCGACCATCGTTCTGTTGAGCGCTTATATGCAGATTTTTTAAGCGGTCTTGCGCACGTTGCACTTCGCTGCGGGCCGCATTAAAGTCATCTTGAGATCTTTCTAGTTCTTTTTGAGAAACAGCTTTCCCTTCATAGAGTTCTTGTTGGCGAGTGAATGCTTTTTTAGCTAATATTAAATCTGCTTGAGCTTTTGCATAATCAGCTTCGGCAGCAGCAACATCTGGACTGTCTAGTTCTAGTAAAGTCGACCCCGTTTGAACTTGTGAGCCTAGAGCAATGGGATTGGTAATAACACGCCCAGCTACAGGTGAGCTAATACGTGATGTTGAACTTTCGTTATAAGTGACTTTTCCAGTTAAGGGCTCTAGTAAGGGGTGTCGGGTTAGGTTAAGAAGCGTCGTTTTAATGTAAGCTTTTTTGGGTGAGTCAGGCGCTAACTGGACTTCGCCACGTATTTGGGGAGGCTGAGCCAATGGTTGCTTTTTATCTTGTGAGTCTGAGCATGCTGTTAATATGGTTGCTATTAGTAGTAGGCTGTAAAAAAGCTTTTTTCTTTGAGGATACATCATTTTATCCATTTTCGTTGTTTACACGCACTATTTTAAGTTTAGGAGATTGGCCATTTAAACCATAGTGCCTACGTTGATTGATAATTTACCTAGTTTTTGTGGTTTTTTGGCTAGGAGTCTTGTCTAGATTCGATTCAACACCTAAAGATTTTTCCAAATCATAATAAGCATTGGCCCGGTTAATTTCTGCTGCGTAATAATCATGCATGACATTTTTGTAGCTACGTTCTGCCTCGATAAGGTCCAGCACACTGGTAGCACCTTTGTTATAGGCGAGTTCTGAACTATTTCTCACTGCTAAGGCATCATCAAGTAAGCCTTCTTTAAACCGCGCTACAATTTTATCGGCACTTTTCCAGGTAGCCAGTGCGCTAACGACATCATTTCTGATACCCAATTCGGTTTGTTGAGCAGCGAGACGGCTTTGACTTAGGTTGACATTCGCTTTGTCAGCCTCACCTTGGTATTGATAAAACAAAGGCAATGGAACACTAAAGCCAACAAAGCCTGAGTTAAGTGCGTTATTACTGGGGTCTCTTGCATATCCAGCTGAAATAGTCACATCAGGGTACTTGAGTCGTTTAGCGAGTTCTAGCTGTTTATCAGCTTGTTCAGCACGTAATTTGTCGGCTTGCAAATCGGGGCGGAGTTGCAGGGCTTTGTTAATCAAATCATCTTGTGAAAGCTGTTGGCCGATGTCTTTTACTATCGGCCATTCCTCTTTTGCTTCAAATTGCAGGCTTTTTTCAGGCCAGCGCAAAATCACTGCTAAATCTGCTTGGGCCATGGTTACAGCTGTTTGAGCATTATCAAGGTCAGATTGCGCACGAAGGGCTTCCATTTTAACTCTTAAGAAGTCAGACTCAGAAATATCACCACTTTTCATCCGTAGATTATTGGCTTTGGTCACTGTTTGGTAGTGATCGACAATTTCTTGGGCTAACCATAGGTTTTTTTGCGTTTGCAGCAATTGATAATAAGCATCTCTAACCATGTTGGAGAAAATGCGAATTGCATCGCGAAAATCACTTTCAGCTGCTTGCGTTGCAAAGCCACTACTTTGTATGCGCAATCCACGTTTGCCTGCAACCTCAATTAATTGGCTAAAAGAATAATATTGTGCAGGGCCGCATGAGGTGTTTTGTGGGCAGCCTGACGCTGCGGAGTTGTTATTTAGATTACGGCTAAGTTCGAGCATTTGAAACCCGAACGTAGGGTTAGGGATTGCTGCAGCAATAATTGAGTCGGCAACAGACTGGTCAATGTTGTATTGAGCTGCAATCAGATCGAGGTTGCGTTGATAAAATAGAGCTATCACTTCGTCAACAGAGAGCGCTTGATTTTGCGCTTGAGCATCAAAGGTAATAAATAAACAAAACAGCAATATATAGGCTGTTGACCTGATTGATTTTTTTGTCATAAAGTCTAAGCGATAACTAAAGTAAATTAAGTGTGGTGCTTTGATGATGCTTTTTGTTATTGTGTGGTGTTCGGTCTAGGAACCCATTATGAATGAATGGTTCCCTAATCCTTAAAATAAAGATAATAGAAAGCTTTGTAGAGAACACTTTTGTTATCCTGATTATCATAAACCTGTTATAACTATTTATTTTATCAAGATAAATAAAATTGTAACTCTATTATATTACTAAATCCCTAAATAAGAATTATAGGCATTGAATTGTTACAGCTTAAAGATACATAATAATCAAAGATAGTCCGGTGTTGTATGCTATTTCTATGCCACTATTAAAAAGTCAATAATTTTAATATGTTATGTCAGAAATAATAAGGAATGAACTGTTTACGCCAATTTATAGGGTTAAAACAACCTGTTTGTCGGGCCATTTAAACCTAAATGCAAAGTTTATTTAAAGTCAGAGTGAATTGTTGTTGTAGTTTTGAATGTTTTAGCTAAATTTAGGGGTTGGTGGGTTGATAAATTAGGTTGACGTTGGGTGTCAACCTAATTTCATGATATGAAAACCGGTTACCACGTTGTGCTAACCGGTTTTTATGACGAAATTACCGGTTCAAATGACGAGATTATCGGTTGACATGACGAAATTACCGGTAAACATAACAAGATTACCGGTTGTTATGGCGTGTTCACCGGTTTTTATGACATGAAAACCGGTGAACAGTGCGTGTAAACCCAATATCTTGGCAAAATAACCAGTTGCCTTTGTAAAGTTGACTGATAATATCAGGCAACAATCTCGTGCCGGACACTAATCATTCCTATTTAAAAGCGGTCGCTGGTTACTAAAATTTGGTCTTGACAGTATTACTTGCCAGGTTCATATTTGAATCAAAGATTAATTTTTACGGAAAAATGAAATGAATGAACCCTCTTTACTTTGGTGGATTGAGCTAGTTAAAGTAACAATTGGCTTAATAGCATTTTTTTTGGCTGTATATCTTGTTGATCGATATAGAAAAAATTTACGGCAACTGTTCGTTAGCATCAAAAAATTAATTGGGCTTAAAATTAAATCAGATCGTGCTTCATCGACTTTAAACAAAGCTATTTCTTCTCAACAAGTAGTTGTCAGCGAAGACGATTACCAATCAGCACTCAGAAGGCTTAAATTGATCTCGCCGCGTATGCGCAGCGTTTGTATTTTATGGGTCGATGATAATCATGCTCACACTCATCATGAACGTGAATTGTTGGAACAATTCGGAGTTCATATAACAATTGTTTCCACCAGTGCGCAGGCCGAAATTTCATTGCGGAATAAAAAGTTTCTTATATTTATTACTGATATTAACCGTGAGGGACTAAAGACTGAAGGCTTGGATTTTGTAAAACGAACTGTCTATGCAGGTATTTCAGTGTGGAGTATAGCGTATGTGAAAACCTATCAGGATGGCTTGCCAAAACCGCCCTATTTTTTCGGAATTACCAATCGTCCTGACCATTTAATACATTTGATCTGCGATATTATTGAAAGAGAGAGGTACTAAGCTATACGTTGAAATAAATCTATTTATTTCAACGTATTAACAAAAGTCACCTTAAGTAATAAAATACTCCAGCCTTTATAAATTTCGGTATTGAATGAATTGAATGACTAGTTATCTTTCAATACTGATTGTCATTTGAATACCATTAGTTGAAAAGAACCTTAAAAAGTGGTTATTTAAACCATAAGAACTATTCAAATTCGATTTCGAAGTTGTTTTGTAGAAACTATCCATTGATTTTATTAAGATTTTTATTTTTTATGTTTTGGCACGTAAATAGCATGGGTCTAAATATTTTTAAATCACTCGATTAAGAGAAGTAACGTGACTGATCGAATTCTTGCATTTTGCCTACAACAACGAGTTTTTGTTCTTACAGCTTCCATTATCCTTATCATATTTGGTGTATATGCTTTCAAACGCTTACCAGTGCAAGCATTTCCGGACGTACAAAACGTATTTGTTCAAGTTGTTACACAGTATCCAGGTCAAGCACCAGAAGAAATTGAAAAGCTGGTTACTTTACCCATTGAACGGGGCATGAACGGATTACCTCATCTCATTAACATGCGTTCCATTTCCATCTTTGGATTATCTGTCGTAACACTCACTTTTGACGATGATGCTGAAGATTACTTCTCCAGGCAACAAGTCAACGAGCGATTAAGATCTATTAATCTCCCTGACAACTCAGATACGGAATTAGGACCTCTTTCAACGGGTATAGGCGAAATTTACCGATATGTTATTGAGGCAAAAAATGAGCCTCTTATTGAACAACGCGCTATTGAGGATTGGGTAATTGAACCCACAATTCGAACAGTACAAGGCGTAGCAGACGTTGTAGCTTTTGGCGGGGGAATTAAAGAATATCAGGTTCGAGTAAACTCAGATGCTTTAAAAAATTACAATTTAACGTTGACTCAAGTCTATCAAGCCATAGCAGATAATAATGCCAATATCGGTGGAGGATATATCAAACATGGTGACGAAGCGCTTGTAGTGCGTGGCATTGGATTACTAACATCCACAGAGGGTATAAAAAAAATAAAAATAACGTCTAATGATGGAGTGCCCATTAGAGTAGGTGATATAGCCGATGTACAAATTGGCCCTCAACCCCTAACTGGCATTGTTGGTTATAACAAAGAAGATAACGTAGTTGAAGGAATTGTTCTCTTACTTAAAGGAAAAGATCCTCTAGAAGTGCTCAAGGGTGTCAAAGAAAAGATAGCTAATCTAAATGATCACGGCTTACCAGCGGGTGTAAAAATCAAGTCTATATACGATCGAACTGAATTGGTAAATCACACGGTCAAAACAGTTGAGCACAACATGATCGAAGGAATTCTATTGATTGTGATCATTTTGATGGTTTTTCTACGGCGAATTTATGCCGCTTTGATTGTAAGCTTGACGATACCTCTTTCTTTGATGTTTGCGTTCATCCTGATAGATGTTAACGGAATTTCAGCCAATTTGGTTTCTTTAGGAGCCATAGACTTTGGAGTTATAGTTGATGCTGCTGTGGTATTGGTTGAAGGCGTTATAGTTACCATTACACTAGATATGAAAAATAAAGCTAGTTTGGCTCATATGAAGCAGTCTCTGCTCCACACTATATCTCAGCTAGGCTCCCCTATTGTTTTTTCGCAATTAATTATTATCACAGCATTTTTGCCAATTTTTACATTTCAGCGTGTTGAAGGAAAAATATTTTCGCCCATGGCTTTTACCATTAGTTTTGCCATGATTGGATCATTGATTATAAGTTTAACGCTGATTCCAGTACTTTTAAGTTATATTCTTGGTCCACAACTTGTCGAAGCACACAATCCTCTTGTGCATTGGATGGAAGAAAAATACACAAAATTTCTAGACTGGGTGCTATTGAATTTTAAAAAACTATTTATTTGTGCATGCATGGCACTTCTAATAAGTCTAGGGTCAATCAAGCTCATCGGTACAGAATTTATGCCGAAGCTTGATGAGGGAAACATTTGGTTAACTATTACATTGCCTACTTCGATTACACTTGACAAGGCCAAGGAGTTAGAGCGCGATATTAGGTCAAAAATAGAAGCATTTAATGATGTAAAAATGGTGGTTACCCAGCTAGGTAGACCTGAGGATGGAACTGATCCGAAAGGCTTTAACAATCTGGAAGTTTTAATTGACCTTAATCCTAAAGAGACATGGCTCTTTCAAAATAAAGTTGAAATCATTAAAGCCATGAATCAATCACTGTCTGTTTTCCCTGGATTACTACTTAATTTTTCACAGGTTATACAGGATAATGTTGAAGAAGCCATATCCGGTGTAAAAGGAGAAATAGCAATTAAAGTCTTTGGACCCGATTTAAAAATTTTACAGGAAAAAGCCGATCAAATTACCGATATTTTAAAAAACACAAGAGGTTCAACGGATGTTGCGGCTGAACAGCAAGCGCAATTAGCGCAATTTGTGTTACAAATTGACCCTGATAAAATCGCCCGCTACGGACTTGATATTAAAGATGTCGAGGATGTTATCGAAATTGGTATTGGTGGTAAAGCAGCTTCTGTTTTTTTGGAAAACGAGCGTCGGTTTAATATAGTCGTCCGTTTGATTGAAAATGAACGTGATTCTGTAGCAGCAATTAATAACATTACTGTAACGACACCAGATGGAATCAAAATTCCTCTGTCAGAACTGGTTGAAATAAAAGTAAATCAAGGTGCTTCTCGCATTGGTCGGGAAGAAAATATGCGACGTATTTCTATTAAGTGTAATTTGATAGATCGTGATCAAGGAAGCTTTGTTAGCGAAGCTATGGGAAAAACAAACATGGAGGTAAAATTGCCTTCAGGATATCACATTGTTTGGAGTGGACAATTCGAAAATCAGCAGCGGGCGATGAAGCGGCTATATATTATCGTCCCAATCAGCATATTTTTGATATTTTCACTGCTGTTTTGGGCATTTAAATCAGTAAAAAATGCTTTATTGATTATCCTGAACGTGCCATTTGCATTAATTGGGGGATTGATCGCATTATTAATCGCACATATTCACCTCAGCATTTCGGCTGCAGTTGGTTTTGTTGCTCTTTTTGGTATTGCCGTGCAAAATGCCGTCATATTGATTTCTCAAATTAAACATTGGCGCATACAAGGTGAATCCTTACGAGATGCTATTGTGTTAGGTTCGGCCAGTCGCTTACGTCCAGTAGTTATGACTGCATCCATGGCAATGTTGGGATTGATTCCAGCAGCACTTTCAACTGGAGTAGGTTCTGAAACGGCAAAGCCTTTTGCTATTGTTATTATAGGAGGACTCTTAACAGCTACATTTTTTACTTTAAGTATGTTACCTGCCCTATATCAATATTTTGAAGACAAAGAATGACTAAAAAAATGATAATCAGAGTCAAAAATGATATTTTTTTACAAGGTGTAAAGAATTTACAGTAAATATCAAGTGTCTATTATGAAAAAATATTTAAGGAATCCACTATGAAAGAAATTCGCGCCTATATTCAACCTTTTATGCTACATGGAGTTACGCAGGCGCTTTTAGAAATTCCTCATTTTCCTGGTATGAGTGTATCTGATTGTTCAGGATTTGGAGGAGACAAGGAAAAAAAAGATCAGAGCTTCACTCCATTTTTAGAAAAAAAGCGAATTGAGATCTTTGCCCCAGAGGAATTAGTAGAGCAAATTTTTACAACTATTATGAAATATGCCAATACTCATCATGATGGAACTGGTAAGGTTTTTGTACTAGATGTTATTGAAAGCGGTTTTATCAAATCTGGAGAACGTGCTTTATATCAAAAGTAAGATTTGGTTAGTTAATCCTCAGAAGAAGTTTGCGCCCAAAAAATGGTTGAACTCGTAAAAGCCGAACTTGAGATTTTTAGCGAAGGTGTTGAACAGTCTGATGATATCACTATGTTGTCCTTGAGTTATATTAGCGCTAGTAATTGTGATGGCTCATGAGTTTGGTCATGCTTTTGTCATCTTCAGTCGCTATAATTAAGACACATTTAAAATTTTTAATTGTGTTAAATTGATATGCAACTCATCGACAGTTTTGAGCTACAAATTATTAATGATTTGATGGAGCTTAGGTCTATGAGCGAATGGCTAAAGAAGATGTGTGGTAATTTGGCGGTACCAGAATCAGTTGTTAAAGACTTAGATCTTTGTGCGAATGAAGCAGTTGCCAATATCATACTTTATGCCTACGGAGATCATGAACAGCATCAAATTCAAATAAGTCTTGAACGTATGAAAGACCAAGAATTAAGCTTGACAATACAGGATGATGGCAACCCTTTCGATCCTTTTAAAGCCATTCTACCTGAGTCTTACGATAAGATTGGAAATATCCAAATCGGTGGCATGGGCATTCAACTGATGCGTAGTTTAGCGAATGAATGCAAATATTGTCGGCTCAATGGTAAAAATATTATCAGTCTCGGCTTTCAACTATGCCAGATACCTTCCACCTCGGATCAAAGTGAGAATTCACCACTTTTGAATTGCAGTAATTACTGAACTTTTGAGTACTTATGGAAATAAATTGCTAATCATTAGATGGAGGCATTTACAAAATCACTTTAAAAGGTCGGATGGATATTCCTGGTAATAAAACTGATTTATAAAATATCCCCTTCAAGGACTTAGTCCGCGTATTCAAAAACTGTAATAATCTGTCTTATATTGGGTTGCAGCTTGGTGACATTGATTACCACTGTGCCTTCTTCCCTGTGCACTAAGCCCATCAGATAAACAATTCCATTTTCAGTAACCACTTTTATCATGGCTGGGTCAAAGTCTGGCAATGTTCTAATTTGCTTGAGTGCCGTTTTTACCGTTTGAGTGATAAATTGGTCATTAGACTGTGATTCCTGGCTGCTAGGTTTAGCAATTTTTATATTATCGTGGACCATTTTTACATTGTCTATAACCTGGACCAGCGAAATGATTTTTGCTTTCAGTTCTTCCGTGGGGGCTTCACCGGTAATTAGGGTTGCGCCGTTATAAGCATTGATATTGATGTG
The DNA here is from genome assembly GCA_903859415.1 of uncultured Methylococcaceae bacterium. Classification (GTDB taxonomy): domain Bacteria; phylum Pseudomonadota; class Gammaproteobacteria; order Methylococcales; family Methylomonadaceae; genus Methylobacter_C. Next base: position 41,346 of record CAIOMN010000117.1, on the reverse strand, counting down.
GCAAAGCTTTTTTATTTTATTATCGGAGTAGAGTTCTGAATAGGCGTCTGACTCAATTTCCTGATCAGATAAAATGATTTCGCGTGTTCTTCTGTCTTGTGCCAAATCTTGTGCGGTGAGCGTTGTTTTTTTGTTGGCAACAGGAGCACAGGCTATTATTCCGAAGTTAGTCAGTAATATAATGAGTAGAAATGATGTTTTCATGGCTCGCCTAGGGTGATGTTTGAAAAAAGGTTTTAACCGAATAGTTGCTGATCAATTAAATCGCACAGGCAATCAGTAATGAGTATGTGTGTTTCATGGATTCGGGCGGTTGAGTTTGATGGTATGCGAATTTCAATATCAGTTTCTTGAAGTAAAGGCGCAATCAAGCCACCGTTGTTTCCAGTAAAAGCGATGACTGAGATTTCTTTGTCATGCGCGGCAGTAATGACTTTTACGATATTGGTCGAGTTTTTTCCATCGGTATAAACAACGAGCATATCTCCGCTTTGGCCCAATGCTCTCAGTTGCTTTGAAAAAATGTCATCAAAGTGAAAGTCATTGGCGATGGCGGTAATTGTTGCTGTATCGGTTGTTAATGCGATGACCGGTAATGAGGGTCTGTCACGCTCAAACTGGTTAAGCATGGCGGATGAAAGCAGTTGCGCACTGGTTGCTGAACGCCCATTACCGCAGGTCAGTATCTTTTTGTCATTGAGTAAGGTGGTCACCAGACGCAGAGAGGCATGTTCAATCAGCTCGGTTAAATAGCTCATGGTATCTTGTTGAACTTTGATACTGTCAGAGAAATGGTTAATGATTCGGTCTTGTAAGCTCATGGTGTGGTTTTTAGCTTAAAAAGCATTTTGTATCCATTCTAGTTTCCCATTACCCGAGATAGCGATAACATCAAAACGGAGCGGATTATTTTCTTTTTTCGATGATAGGTAACAATGTGTTGCGGCTATTATACGTGATTGTTTTGCTCGGGTAATGCTCTCTGTCGCACTTCCGTATCGATCGGTTTTTCTGTAGCGCACTTCGATGATAACCAATGATTGTTGATCTTTCATAATTAAGTCAAGTTCACCCAGTTTGCATCGAAAGTTTCGGCATACTGGCACGAGTCCTTGGCCAATCAGAAAGTTATGGGCCTGTTCTTCGGCTTTTTCACCTTGAATTAAGTGTGCACTTTTAGTCTTGGGTTTTGCTAGAGGCACTCACTGTCTCCTGAGTCTTGGCGATCCGGCCGCAATAAAAAGGCAACATACTGATATAATCGGGGCTTGTGCAAATAATAATTAAATCTAATCATGATAACTCATGGTTTTATCTTTAAATTGAAGGTGATATGAATGGAAGTATCAAATTTTAACAGCTCTGGCAAATTATACGTTGTTGCTACGCCAATAGGTAATTTAGCCGATATCAGTTTTAGAGCTGTTGAGGTTTTAAAGGTGGTTGATTTGATTGCTGCTGAGGATACTCGACATGTAATAATGTTGCTTCAGCATTATGGAATTACTAATAAGCTGTTTTCATTGCATCAGCATAATGAAGATAAGGCATCCCTGTTTCTATTAGAAAAGTTACGCGAAGGACAATCTATTGCTTTGGTTTCTGATGCGGGTACTCCTTTATTAAGTGATCCCGGAATGCCTCTGGTAAAAATGGTAAAGGAGGCCGGTTTAGATGTAGTCCCTATTCCAGGGGCTTGTGCTTTAATTACTGCGCTATCGGCATCGGGATTACCGGTTACGCAATTTGCTTTTGAGGGTTTTTTGCCCAGAACTTCATCAGCACGTAAAACCTTTTTTAGTGAACGGCTTAATTCTCAGAAGACTTGGGTGTTTTATGAGTCTTGTCACAGAATTTTGGCATCACTGCAAGATATGGCTGAGGTGTTGCCTTTAGATAGGGAAATTGTTATCGCTAGAGAGCTGACCAAGCTTCATGAGACGATTGTAAAAACCAGTTTGGGTGAAGCATTGGATTTGGTTGCTCAAAACGAGAACATGAGAAAAGGCGAGTTCGTTGTTATCGTTGATGGCGCAACTATCGATAAAGCTGAAGATTTAATGACGCCTGAGCAGGAAAAAGTGCTTCGGGTGTTATTAAAAGAATGCTCTATTAAGTCTGCAGTCGCTATGGCTGTAGAGATTACTGGAGTCAGAAAAAAAGTGCTATATCAGGCTGCTTTGGAAATAGGGAGTGGCAAAGGCGCTTAGCCTATCGGTTACTTATACTGGGCTGGGGTTTGAATTCTAATTAGGTTAGAATAGCCGAATGAGGTATACTGGAGCGGAGAAAGAGTTGACTGGACAGTCGCTGTTTTATCATTAAGATAAGATGGAGGAAAGTCCGGGCTCCATTGGGCAGAGTGCCAGGTAACGCCTGGGAGGCGCGAGCCTACGGAAAGTGCCGCAGAAAATAAACCGCCTGTCATTTATGATAGGTAAGGGTGAAAAGGTGCGGTAAGAGCGCACCGCGCAACTGGTAACAGGTGTGGCATGGTAAACCCCACTCGGAGCAAGATCAAATAGAGGGACAGACGCGTGGCCCGCGCGGTTCCTGGGTAGATTGCTTGAGCTGTAAGGTGACTTACAGCCTAGATGAATGACTGTTCTAGACAGAACCCGGCTTATAGGTCGACTCTTTCTTTTTTTACTTTGTTATCAATGAGATATTGTTTTTAATTAATTTTTTTTGATTATTCCTGATAAGCGTTTGGTCTGGAATAAAATGCAAATTCATCAGTGCGGCAGATTTTTCCAAAATTGTTTAATTCTCTTTTTATAACGCCAAAATATTTAATCGCTTTATACCTAAAGTGTTTTCTGAATAAAATCGATTAACCATCTGATACAGAATAGAATTTATTTTATTCTTTATTCTATTGTTTTGCCTCTCCTTTAAAGTTACGTAAGTCATTGTCAAAAAAGAAAGAGTTTAATTGAAAACATTCTTGACTATGAGCTGTTTGATATTTATAGTGCTTCTAAGTGGTGCAAAGTGGTGAAAAGTGGTTTTTTTGAGGATATTTGGGGTCAGTTTTGTTTCGAGGCATAAGTTCAATCAATTTAGACGATAAAGGGCGTCTTGCAATACCTACCCGTTATCGGGATGAATTGCAGGAATGCTGTGAGCGTCAATTGATTGTAACGGTCGCAGTAAACGAAAAATGTATCGGAGAAAATGGTTGTTTATGGCTTTATCCATTGCCTGAATGGGAGCGTCTTGAGCAAACAATTAGTCGTTTACCCACTTTAAATAAGATGGCCGGTAAGTTAAGGCGATTTCTTATTGGAAATGCTTCTGAATGTGAGATGGATGGACAAGGTCGATTTTTATTGCCAGATAAATTACGAAAATTTGCCCAGATGGATAAAAAGATTGTTTTAGTGGGACAACTTAATAAATTTGAAATTTGGAGTGAGGATGCCTGGACAGCCAAAGAAGCTGAATGGTTGAATGGCAATGATGATGAAGGTTTGGAAGAGCTAGAAACTTTATCTTTTTAATACGGGAGTTTTGTTGATGGAACATTTACCCGTTATGTTTGCAGAAGCTTTGCAGCAATTGGCGATTAAAAAAGACGGTATTTATCTCGATTGTACCTTTGGTCGAGGGGGGCATAGTCAAGGGATTTTGAGTTTGCTAGGGCCTAATGGGCAATTGGTGGCTTTTGATCGTGATCTTGAGGCGGTTAACTCAAGTTATGCAAAGGCACTATTAGAGGATAATCGTTTTAAGATTGTGCATGGCTGCTTTTCACAGCTAGAAAGCGTTATAGAAAATAGTCAATTACTCGAGAAGATAGATGGAATCTTGATTGATTTAGGGGTGTCATCACCCCAACTGGATAATCCGGAAAGAGGCTTTAGCTTTCTAAGAGAAGGGCCTTTGGATATGCGGATGGATGGTACTTCTGGAATCTCTGCGGAGCAATGGCTAACGACGGTTGATGAAAAAGTACTGGTCAGTGTTTTATTTGAATACGGTGAAGAAAAATTTGCTCGACGTATCGCTAAGGCGATTATCGAAAGAAGATTGGTGTCACCGCTAACAACAACAACTCAATTAGCCAAATTAGTTGAAGATGTTGTACCCATGAGGGAAAAGAATAAGCATCCAGCAACGCGTACGTTTCAAGCAATACGTATTGAAATTAATAAAGAGCTGGATGAATTAAAAAATGTTTTAGAGCAGTCGGCGCGGGTTTTAAAGCCGAGTGGGCGATTGGTGGTCATTTCATTTCATTCACTTGAAGATAGAATCGTTAAACGTTTTATTCGAAATGAGTCCGGGGCTAAATTTAACCCTGGTAAATTGCCAATAAGAGAAGTTGATATTGCCAAGGGTATTTTAAAAAAAGTGGGTAAGGCATTGAAAGCGGATGTCCAGGAAGTAAAACAAAACACAAGGTCTAGAAGTGCAGTAATGCGGGTTGCTGAGAAGGTTTAAGTGATTATTAGTCGATTATTGATTGTGGCTGCTGTGGTACTTTTGTTGTCTTCCTTAGCCGTTGTATATAGCAAGAACCTTTCGCGTTTAATTTTTATAGAGATTCAAAAGCAGGAAAGGGCGCTGGATCAATATGAGGTTGAATGGGGGCAAATGCAACTGGAACTGACCATGTTGGGGGAGCAGAATCGATTAGAGCTGGTGGCAAAGAATGAGCTGAAGCTGGTTATGCCATTAAGAGAAAAAATTATTTATATAAAACCATAAATGTTAGATTTTCGTGATAGAAGTCCGGCCAAAAAAGCGATAGATGACTTTTCTGGCAGAAGGAAGTTTGTAGTGGTTTTTATAATGCTTTGTATGCTGGTGCTGGTTATTCGAGATATCCACTTACAGGTCATAAGCAAACAGTTTTTAAAGCATCAAGGCGATATGAGACAGGTTGATGAAGTTTCTGTTTCCGCTTATAGAGGCATGATTGTTGATAGAAATGGCGAGCCTTTAGCAATAAGCACACCTGTAGAGTCTATTTGGATTAATCCAAGAGAGCTTAGAAGCGGTAAGCCGGAAGGCATAAGAGCAATGGAAAAGCTACTTGATTTACCTGCCGGAAAAGTCACTGAATGGATACTGGAAGATTCCAGAAGACAGTTTCTCTATATTGCTCGTCGGGTTAATCCGCAGTTGGCCGAAGATGTAAAAGCATTAAAGCTGGAAGGTGTTTATTTTGAACGTGAATTTAAACGCTATTACCCTGATGGAGGCGTTAGTGGTCATATTGTTGGATTTACCAATGTAGATGACATAGGGCAAGCGGGCGTTGAAGCGGGTTATGAGAAATTACTAAAAGGGACAGCAGGCAGTAAACGTGTTATTAGGGATGGAAAACGCCGCATTATTGACGATGTAGAAAGCATTGATGAGCCAGTTTCTGGAAAGACGCTAGAGTTAAGTATTGATCAACGCATTCAGTATTTAGCTTATAAGGAACTGCAGTTGGCAGTTGAAGAAAATAATGCAAAATCAGGTACTGTTGTTGTTTTAGATGCAAAAAACGGGGAAATTTTAGCGGCTGTTAATGAGCCTTCTTTTAATCCAAATACCAGGAATAATTTAAAAGAAAGTGTTTATAGAAATAGAGCTTTTACAGAAGTATTTGAGCCTGGGTCAACGGTAAAGCCTTTTGTTGTCGCAGCGGCTTTAGATGGCGGGTATATAAAGCCTAATTGGCTATTTCCGACCAATGGTGTTTTTCAGGTTGGGCACAATACAGTTAAAGATGTGCATAACTACGGTACCCTGGATGTGACCCATGTGCTCACAAAGTCCAGTAACATTGGTGTCAGTATGATGTCTTTAAAAATGCCACCGAAGTATCTGTGGGATGTTTATCATCAACTTGGCTTTGGAGTTTCAACGGGATCAGGTTTTCCGGGTGAAGCGAATGGGACCATGAAAGATTATAAAAGATGGCACGATTTTGATCGCGCGACGATGTCGTTTGGTTATGGTTTAAATGGATCGGCTTTGCAATTGGCAAGAAGTTATACGGCATTGGCAGACGACGGTCTGTTGCACTCTGTAAGTTTGTTAAAGCGTGAGGAAGATGACGATGTTGTTCGAGTGTTTTCTGCTAAAACTGCAAGAAGTGTCAGGAAGATGATGGAGACTGTGCTAACCAAAGAAGGGACAGCCTATGAAGCAAGAGTTGATGGCTACAGTGCTGCGGGTAAAACGGGAACTGTAAAAAAAGCGACCTCAACGGGTTATACAGAGAAAAGTTATTTCGCTGTTTTTGCTGGGATGGCGCCTGTAAATGATCCGCGTTTGATCATAGTGGTTATGATTGATGAGCCTTCTGCTGGTAAGTATTACGGTGGCTTGGTATCGGCTCCGGTATTTTCGAAAGTCATGGCGGGTGCATTGAGAATACTTGAAGTAGCGCCTGATCAAGAAGAGACAATGCCTATTTTGCTAACTGAAAGAAAATAATTTGATGTCAATGAAACTAAGTGAATTATTAGAAGGATTTGTTTCATGTCAAAACATTATTTTTTCTAATGTCGGCGACATGGTTATAACAGGGCTTACTTTAGATAGTCGGGAAGTTATTAACGGAAATGCATTTATTGCGTTAGTGGGGTCTCAGCAACATGGTCTTGCGCATGCGAATCAAGCTATTTTAAAAGGCGCGGTTGTTGTTATTTATGACCCGTTAGGTGGCGGTGAGCCATTAGCGGAATCAATTGACTCGGTTCCCATGATTGCAGTTGATAATTTGGCAATTAAGTTGGGAGATATTGCTGCTCGTTATTATGGTGAGCCTTCTCGGTTGATGTCTGTTATTGGTGTCACCGGAACGAACGGCAAAACATCATGTACCCAATTTTTAAGCCAAATGTTAAATGACTGCGGGGTTGTGGGTACTCTGGGTTGGGGTGAGTGGGGGCAATTAAATAAAACTCAGAATACAACGCCTGACGCACTTGAAATCCAGAGAATACTGGCTGAGTTACTGAAGAATAAGAAAAATGTTGTTGCCATGGAGGTTTCATCACATGGTTTGGCCCAAGGTCGAGTCAATGGTGTGATATTTAAAGGTGCTGCATTTACCAACATTAGTCGTGATCATTTAGATTACCACGGAACTATGGAAGCCTACTTACAGGCAAAATTGCAATTATTGTATAAGCCGGGATTAGCTTTTGTCGTTGTAAATCTAGACGATCCTTATTGCGAACAAATTATCGATGCGGTGCCTTCAAGCGTTGTTATATGGGGTATTACTTTTAAAGATAAAACCCTAAAAGTTGGTGAAAGTGTTAATGCGGCGACTATTGTACACAGTGCCGAGGGTATTGAGTTTGTGGTTAATTGGCGTGGCGATAGTCAACGTATTTATGTTCCAGTTTACGGGGGTTTCAATGCTGAAAATAGTCTCCTTGTTTTGACGGTGATGCTGGCAATGGGTTATTCATTATCTGAAGTGGCTGAAAAACTAATGTGCGTAAAACCTGTTACAGGACGTATGCAACATTTTGGTGGTAATGAATTGCCATTGGTTTTTGTTGATTATGCGCATACTCCGGATGCTTTAAATAAAGTACTATCGGGTCTTAGGAAGCATTGTAAGCAGTCATTATGGGTGGTTTTTGGTTGTGGTGGCAACAGGGACAAAGGCAAAAGACCAGAGATGGGGGCGATTGCAGAAAGGTGGGCTGATCGAGTGATTGTTACTGATGATAATCCCAGATTAGAAGATGGCCTAGACATTGTAGGTGATATTCTGGCAGGTTGTAAGGCTTCAATTAGTTCTGATTCGAACGCGAAGATTATCGTTATTCAAAATAGAAAGCAGGCAATACAAACAGCCATACTCAATGCAAGTGAAGACGATTGTATTGTGATTGCGGGTAAAGGACATGAAGATTATCAAGAAATTAATGGAGAGAAAATTAATTTTAGTGATAGTCAGGTTGTAGTTGATACCTTAAAAATGAGAGCTTAAATAGTATGAAAATGATGCTGAGTGCCTGTGCTGCTATTGTACAAGGAAAACTCATTGGAAAGGACGTTGCTCTTACAGGGGTTAGTATAGATGCGCGCGTCATTAAGCCAAATCAGCTGTATATCGCGATTAAAGGCCATAATTTTGATGGTAATGATTTTGTAGAACAGGCAGAAAAAGCGGGAGCGATTGCTGCAATTGTTCATGAAGGTGTTTCAACGCTTTTGCCGCATATAGTTGTTGAAGATACTCGCGTTGCGTTGGCCAGGTTGGCTGGTGCATGGCGGGTATCGTTGTCGGAGAATGAAAATAGTCTATCGATTGTCGGTGTGACGGGTAGTAATGGCAAGACGACAGCTAAGGAAATGGTCGCAGCAATTTTGGGGGTTAAGGATGCTGTGCTGTTTACTCAAGGTAATTTAAATAATGACATTGGTGTACCTTTGACATTGTTTCGATTGACGGAACAAGATCGTTATGCAGTTATCGAAATGGGTGCAAATCACATTGGAGAAATTGCTTATACCAGTCATTTTGCAAAAGCGGACGTAGTTATTATTACGAATGCTGGTGCGGCTCATTTAGAAGGTTTTGGCAGCTTAGAGGGTGTGGCGAAGGCTAAAGGTGAGATCGTTGAAACGCTTGGGGAAGATGGTGTTGCCGTTCTTAACCGGGATGATGGCTATTTTAATTATTGGAAGTCGGTTGCGGGAAATCGAAAAATCATTTCATTTGGTTTAAGCGAAGAAGCTGATGTAACGGCTAAAGTGACTAAAATCGGTATTAAAAATAATTCGTTTGTAAGTACATTTGATTTGTTTACAGCTCAAGGCACTGCTGAGGTTAATTTAAAATTAGCCGGTCAGCATAATGTGTTAAATGCATTGGCTGCTGCTGCAGCTACGTTGGCTTTGGGCATAGATCTAGCGCAAGTTAAAGCAGGCTTAGAAGGCATAAAGCCAGTAGTGGGGCGAATGCAGCCTTTAGTTGGTCGCTTAGGAAGCACAGTTATTGATGATACTTATAACGCAAATTCAGATTCTCTTAAAGTGGGTCTTGATGTTTTGAGCCAGTTAGAGGGTAGGCATTGGTTGGTGTTAGGGGCTTTTGGAGAGTTGGGTCCACAAAGTGCGAAGATCCACAAGGGAATTGCCGAGGTTATCAAATCAAGTGGTGTAAATAGGCTATTTGCCGTGGGGGCTGATACTAAGAATACGGTACAGGCTTTTGGTTTAGGCGCCACATTTTATGAAAAACAAGAAGATTTAATTGCCGAATTAAAACAAGAAATAAGAGGCGATGAAGTTATTTTGATTAAGGGTTCACGAGCTCAGCGCATGGAAAATGTAGCTGCTGCTTTAGTTGAAAATTTCAGGAATTAAACCATGCTACTTTATTTTGCAGATTATTTGATGACGTTTGATGGAGGGTTTAGGGTATTTCAGTATCTGACTTTCCGTGCAATTTTAGGTGCATTAACCTCATTATTGATCTCATTCATTATCGGTCCAATAATGATTAGAAAATTAAGTTCTAACAAAATTGGCCAAAGTATTCGTGAGTTGGGTCCCCAATCTCATTATGAGAAGTCAGGTACGCCTACAATGGGTGGTGCTTTAATTCTGGTAGCCATTACTATCAGTACTTTGCTATGGGCTGATCTTGGTAATCGTTATATTTGGGTTATTTTATTGGTTACTCTGGGCTATGGGGTTATTGGTTTTATTGACGACTACAGAAAAGTAATTAAACGTAATAGTGATGGTTTGTCTGCAAGAGCTAAATACTTAGGCCAATCAATTATTGGATTAACGGCGGCTATTTTTTTATATAAAACGGCGGCTGTACCCGCTGAAACCCAATTTATTATCCCTTTCTTTAAAGAAGTAATGTTGGATATGGGCTGGATGTATGTTGTGTTGACCTATTTTGTCATTGTCGGAACCAGTAATGCAGTTAATTTAACTGATGGTTTAGATGGTTTGGCAATTATGCCTTCTGTGATGGTTGCTGCTGGGCTGGGTGTTTTTGCGTATCTGTCTGGGCACGCTGCTTTTTCAGATTATCTGGCTATCCCTTATTTGCCTAATTCGGGGGAACTTATCGTTTTTTGTGCAGCACTCGTAGGCGCTGGTTTAGGTTTTTTGTGGTTTAACGCTTATCCCGCAATGGTTTTTATGGGTGATGTTGGTGCTTTAGCTTTGGGCGCTGCATTAGGCGTTTTAGCAGTACTAGTCAGGCAAGAAATTGTTCTGATGATTATGGGAGGGGTTTTTGTTATGGAAACTTTATCCGTGATCATTCAAGTAGCTTCATTTAAGTTAACTGGAAAACGGGTTTTTCGTATGGCACCGATACATCATCATTTTGAATTGAAAGGATGGCCCGAGCCAAGAGTTATTGTTCGTTTTTGGATCATTACCGTCATTTTGGTATTGATCGGTCTAGCCACATTGAAGTTGAGATGAAGGTCATGAGAAAAAGACATGAAGATGTTTTTTTGATGCCTGATGGGTCGGTAGCGCCGTTATGAGTTTGGATAATGAATCTATCCTGGGAGCCTTAAAAAGAAACTTTGGTTTGGATCCTAAAAGCTCAAAAGTGATAGTGGTAGGGTTAGGTAGCACTGGGATTTCGGTTGCCTACTTTATGCAAAAGCTGGGTTTTAATTTTGCAATTAGCGATAGCAGAGACAAGCCGCCTTTGGAAGATGCATTTTTTCAGGTTATGCCAGATACGCCAGTGTTTACCGGTGGATTTGATAACTCGGCTTTTCAAGTGGCAACTCATTTGGTTGTTAGTCCAGGCGTCTCATTACTTGAAAAATCCATTGTTAAAGCGGTTGCCAATGGTGCAAGGATTGTGAGTGATATTGATTTATTTGCCTGTTCTGTTGATGTACCGATTGTAGCAATTACCGGTTCAAACGGTAAAAGTACTGTAACGACGATGCTCGGTGAAATGGCAAAGTCTTCAGGGATGCTGGTTGGTGTCGGTGGAAACTTGGGAACGCCTGCTTTGGAATTATTAGCACAGTCAGCGGATCTTTTTGTATTGGAGTTATCAAGCTTTCAACTTGAGCGTACTCATATTTTGAATGCGGCAGCAGCAACTGTGTTAAATATTTCTGCGGACCATCTTGATAGACATGATGATATTGCCAGTTACGCTCGAGAAAAGCAGAGTGTTTTTAGAGGTACTGGCGTTATGGTCATTAATCTGGATGACCCTATTGTTAAAGATATGACCTTATCTTCAAGGCAGGTATTGACCTTTTCAATAAAAGAAAGCGCAGACTTTTGCATAGACTTTAAGGATGGCGTTGAGTATCTGATGCTCAAGAATGAATGTTTAATGGCATTAGCAGAATTGCCACTTGAGGGAAGGCATAATGCAGCTAATGCATTGGCTGCTTTGGCTTTAGGAACTGCTATAGGCTTAGAAGCAGTGGCCATGTGTGATGCTCTGAAAGTGTTTAAAGGTTTAGATCATAGAATGCAGCGAGTAGCAGAAATTCGAGGCGTGACATGGGTGAATGATTCTAAAGCAACCAATATCGGAGCGTGTGTTGCTGCTTTAGAGGGTTATGACCGTAAAGTTATTCTGATTGCTGGTGGCGATGCTAAAGGCGCTGATATGAACGACCTAACACCCGTTATTAAAGAAAAAGCAAAAAGTGTCGTTTTAATGGGGAAAGATGCTGGTTTAATAAAGCAGGCTTTGAATGGCTGTGTGCCTATCTACGAAGCTAATAATATGATACAGGCGGTACAAATGTGTGCCGATTTAGCTGACATGGGTGACAGTGTGTTGTTATCACCTGCCTGCGCGAGTTTAGATCAATATAAGAATTATCAAGATAGAGGAAATCAGTTTTCTAAAGCAGTATTAGGGTTACTTAAATGAAAAAGCGAGCAAAACCATCAAGGATTGGTCGATTTCATTTTGATCCATTGTTAGTGATAGTTACCTTGAGTTTACTCATTATTGGATATGTCATGGTTGCTTCATCATCATTACATTTAGGCGCTAAATCAGGTGATACATTTCAGTATCCTAGAAATCAATCCTTTCATATAGGGATAGGATTATTTTTTGGGTATTTTGTGGCAATCGCTCCTATTCGAATTTGGGAAAAGATGGGGCAGTGGCTGTTTATTGGTGGGTTGTTACTGCTGATCATTGTTTTGATTCCAGGTTTAGGTATAAAAGTTAATGGTAGTACGCGTTGGTTGTCGTTGGGGGGTATAAGATTGCAGGTCTCTGAGGTCGTTAAGTATTTTGCTGTGATTTATATGGCTGGATATGTTACCAGACATCAGAAATCAATAAGGGAATCAGTTTTTTCCTTACTAAAGCCGTTGATTTTGTTTGGAACAGCCAGTTTGTTATTGTTAATGGAGCCTGACTTTGGTTCAGCGGTTGTAATAATGATTATTGCGATGGGTATTATGTTTTTGGCTGGAGCGCGACTATCGCCTTTTATAGCATTGCTCTCATTTGGAGCCGTATCAGCAGCATTGTTAGTCGTATTTGAGCCTTATCGAATGAAACGTGTTACCAGTTTTATTAATCCATGGGCAGATTCTAAAGATACAGGTTATCAATTGGTACACGCTTTAATTTCTTTTGGGCGTGGAGAATGGTTTGGTGTTGGTTTAGGTAATGGAATTCAGAAGTTGTTTTATCTTCCTGAAGCCCATACAGATTTTTTATTTTCGGTGATTGCCGAAGAGTTAGGATTATTAGGTGTAGTGACAATCATCGGATTATTTACATTATTGGTATGGAGAGCTTTTGAAATTGCTGTAGCCGCTGAGAAAGCAGGAGAAAAATTTTCGGCTTATATCGCCTATGGTTTAGGCATTTGGTTTGGTTTTCAATCATTTGTCAATATGGGTGTCAATATGGGAATTCTGCCTACTAAAGGCCTGACGTTGCCATTAATGAGTTATGGTGGTGGCAGTATGATAATTATGTGTTGTGCCGTTGCATTACTATTTCGTGTTTATAGCGAAGTCTCTGAGATAAATGCTAATAAACCAAAGGAAAGGTCCAAATGGGTAAGCGCATAGTTATTATGGCTGGAGGAACGGGTGGGCATGTGTTTCCTGCTTTAGCTGTAGCCGAATATTTAATAGCAAACGATTGGCAGGTTAGTTGGTTGGGGACGCATAGAGGGCTAGAAAGTCGAGTGATCCCTGAGCATGGCATTACGATTGATTGGTTGTCTGTGGCGGGTGTAAGAGGTAAGGGAGTATTAGCTAAGATTAGGGCTGTTTTTATGCTCTTTAAGGCCTGCTTTCAAGCTTTGAAAATATTACATATGCGTAAACCTGACGTTGTGTTGGGTATGGGTGGTTTTGTTGCTGGGCCTGGTGGGTTAATGGCAAAGTTTCTAGGTATTCCTTTGGTTATTCATGAGCAGAATCGAGTTCCAGGCACCACTAATCGTTTACTTGCGCGAATTGCTAACCAAGTTTTAGAAGCTTTTCCAAGTAGTTTTGAGCAGCGAACGGGAGCAAGTTTTACTGGAAATCCTTTGAGAAAAAGTTTTCTGAATAGACCGAAGAATTCGCAGCAGAGAATGGAAGGTGAAGTTCGATTATTGATAGTTGGAGGCAGTCAGGGTGCTCAGATTCTTAATGAGACAGTGCCAGAGGCTATTTTTCGGTTTAAAAATAATGATCCTCAGCATCGCTTCGTACAAGTAAAGCATCAAACCGGTGTTGCGATGTTATCTCAGGTCGACAAACGCTATAAGGATTTAGGTATTGATTCTGTGGTGAGTGCTTTTATTGATGATATGGTCGTTGTTTATGATTGGGCTGATTTAGTGATTTGTAGAGCTGGAGCGATGACAGTGAGTGAGGTGGCAGCAATGGGAGTTCCCGCCATTTTTATACCTTTGCCTAATGCGATTGATGATCATCAATCGGCTAATGCACGTTATTTAACGGATGCGGGTGCTGGACTCTTGTTAGCACAAAAAGATTTAAATCCTTCATCATTGGCTGAATATATAGGTGAGGCATTAAGTAAATTAACTTTGATGAGTAAAAATGCGCAGTTGGCTGCTCGCTTAGATGCAACAGAGATTGTTGCCGGCTATTGTGCGGATGAGGCTGGGTTATGAGAATACCAGAGAAAGGTACACAAGTTGTGTCTACATTAGGAAATATAAAGCGAATACATTTTGTGGGTGTCGGTGGCACAGGAATGAGCGGTATCGCAGAGGTTTTATTAAATCTTGGCTATCAAGTGTCGGGTTCTGATATTAAAGAAAGTAGTGTGACGCAGCGATTAGCCGATTTGGGCGTGATTATTAATATAGGGCATCAAAGAGAAAATGTGACTGATGTGGATGTTGTTGTTGCTTCAACAGCGATAGATCGAAGTAACGATGAAATAGATCAAGCTTATATTAATAGAATACCCGTCATTCCGCGTGCAGAGATGTTAGCTGAATTAATGCGGTTTCGGTTTGGGATTGCCGTTGCTGGTACGCATGGAAAGACGACGACAACCAGTTTAACTGCCAGTGTATTAGCAGAAGGTGGGTTAGATCCTACCTTTGTCATAGGTGGTCGTTTAAATAGTGCGGGAAGTAATGCGAAATTAGGATTAGGGAATTACTTGGTAGCTGAAGCTGATGAAAGTGATGCGTCATTTTTATATCTCCAACCAATGATTGCGATAGTGACGAATATTGATCAAGATCACATGGAGACCTATCAAAATAGTTACCAGCGATTAAAGGATACATTTATAGAGTTTTTACATCATTTACCCTTTTATGGTTTAGCCGTGTTATGTCTGGATGATGAAGGGATTAGAGAGATTTTGCCGCATATATCCAAACCAGTGATTACTTACGGTGTGCATGAGGATGCTGATATACGGGCAGTTGATGTTGACCAAAAAGGGATGTTGACTACGTTTAATGTTATTCGTCGAGGTGATTATCCGGCTTTAAAAGTAACTCTAAACATGCCTGGATGGCACAACATGCTTAATTCGTTGGCTACAATTGCGGTAGCAACCAAGCTTGAGGTTTCTGATGATGCTATTGTTAAAAGCCTAGGTGAATTTAAAGGGGTTGGTAGACGTTTTCAAATTCAGGGTGATTTAGCTATAGATGATGGAAAACTGACTTTGGTTGATGATTATGGGCATCATCCAAAAGAAATTGCAGCGACTTTAGAGGCATTACGCCAGGCATGGCCAACGCGTCGAGCAGTGGTTATTTTTCAACCCCATCGATATACGAGAACACGTGACTTGTTTGAAGATTTTGTGCACATATTATCAACGGTAGATGTGCTGATTTTAATGGACGTATATTCGGCTGGCGAGTCAGTGATTACAGGTGCTGATGGTCGAGCTTTAAGCCGCGCCATTCGTATGCGTGCTCAGGTTGATCCAGTATTTATTGATAACTGGCAAGAGTTACCAAAAATATTAGCCGGTATTGTAAGGCCTGATGATGTCATTTTGACTATGGGAGCTGGCAATGTAGGACATTTTGCCACACAGTTGCCAGAACTGTTAACCGAAGCTTTGGCATCTAGGGTAGTGTCGTCCGTGAATCAAGTTTCATGAAAGGTCGATTGTTACTTAAAGAAAATCTAGCTAGATATACTAGTTGGCGAGTGGGTGGGCCTGCTGACCGGCTATATATCCCATTTGATAAAGAAGATTTATGTGAATTTGTAAAGTCGTTACCTGTCTCTGAGCCTGTATTTTGGATGGGATTGGGAAGTAATTTATTAATTAGAGACGGCGGTATCCGAGGAACAGTGATAAATACTAAGGGGCGTTTGAAGGGAATGCGCCTAATTGAGGATACTGTTGTATATGTTGAATCGGGAGTTCCTTGCGCTCATGTGGCTCGTTTTTGTTCAGAGCAGGGATTGGTAGGTGCAGAGTTTTTAGCGGGCATACCAGGAACAATGGGTGGCGCTTTAAAAATGAATGCCGGGGCTTTTGGTGGAGAAACCTGGGGGATTATTACTCAAGTCGAAACCATTGATGCATTAGGAGAGCTATCGGTTCGTTATCCATCAGATTTTAAAATAAGTTATCGGTCAGTAAAAACTGAAAGGGTTGAGTGGTTTCTAAGTTGTCACTTGAAATTGCTAAAAGGTGATGCTGTCGCTAGTCAGCAAAAGATTAAAGGTTTGTTAGACAAGCGAGCTCAAACACAGCCCACTAATCAGCCTAGCTGTGGATCGGTATTTAAAAATCCAGAAGGTGATTTTGCAGCAAGATTGATAGAGAAAACAGGGTTGAAAGGTTATTCAATTGGTGGTGCAAGTGTCTCAGAAAAGCACGCTAATTTCATAGTAAATACGGGTAGCTCGACTGCTGCTGAAATAGAGCAGTTGATTGGATATGTTCAAAAAAAAGTAAAGGAACAGCAGGGTGTTGAATTGCACACAGAGGTATGTATGGTAGGTGAGGTTGATTTAGAAAGGCAGCACCTGGTGTCTTTCCAAAATCCTGAAAAGTTTGGCCGGGTTGCAGTACTGATGGGCGGTTCCGCCGCAGAGAGAGCTGTTTCTTTGAGAAGTGGCGAGGCTGTTTATCAGGCGTTATTACGAAAAGGCGTAGATGCAATTGCTATTGATGTCACAGGAAGTCCAATTCAGGCTTTGAATGATGTGCATGTTGATAGGGTTTTCAATATTATTCATGGCCGTGGAGGAGAGGATGGTGTAATTCAGGGAGTTCTTGATGTATTGGGAATTCCTTATACAGGGAGTCGGGTTTTAGCTTCAGCATTAACGATGGATAAGCTTAAAACTAAACTATGCTGGAAAGGTTATGGTTTAGTTACCCCTAAATGGTTTTTATTGAAAGTCGAAAATGATATTGATGCTTGTATTGAAGAATTGGGCTTTCCCGTTATTGTTAAACCTGCCCAAGAAGGGTCTAGCATTGGTATGAGTAAGGCAAATTCAAGGGAAGAATTGCAAAAAGCGATGGCACTGGCTTTAGACTACGATTGTGATGTCTATGCAGAAAGTTGGGTGAGTGGTAATGAGTATACTGTAGCCATTTTAAATGATACAGCTTTGCCAGTGATCCGTTTAGAAACGCCTAATACATTTTATGATTACGAAGCAAAATATAATGCTACAACAACGAAATATCATTGTCCTGCAGGATTAAGCGATGAGCAGGAGCAGTTTATTAGAAATGTAGCATTGACTGCAAGTAAAGTGGTTGGCGCTAAAGGGTGGGCAAGGGTCGATGTATTTATTGATGATTCTGGGCAGTATCAATTAATTGAGATTAATACAGTGCCGGGTATGACGGATCATAGTTTAGTTCCGATGGCTGCTAAGCAGGCAGGTATAGATTTTGAAGAGTTAGTTTGGCGGGTTCTGGAAACCAGTCTTGGATAATGAGTAATGTAGGAATTAAACAACTGTTAATTGGATTGCTGTTTTTGGGTCTGATTGTAGTAGCTGGGTATCAATTAGACAAAAGATGGCAGATTCGGTCGTTATCGATAAAAAATGTATCTTTGCCGATTAGATACGTGAGAATTGAAGGGGTTTTTCAATATCTCAGTAAGAGTGAGATACAGGGAGTGTTGCAGCCCATAGTTATGAAGGGGTTTTTTGATGTTGATATTCAGGAGATACATACTGTTGTTTTAACTTTACCTTGGGTCGATGCAGTGACCGTTAAGCGAGTTTGGCCAGATGCAATTGATATTAAGGTAAGCGAAAAGAAGCCCTATGCCCGCTGGGGAGAAAATAGATTGATAACAGAGCAAGGTATTATCTTTGCGCCTACGAATATAGAGCAGTTTAAAGATAGGGTATTAGTCTTCGGACCTGAATTACAGCAATTAAAAGTATTAGAAATAATGAAGGGCATTAAAACGGCTTTAGCTGATCATTCTATGAAATTGGCTGAGTTTAGTGTTAATGAACGTGGGGCATGGAAAATCAAATTGGAAAATGAACTGGAAATACTGTTGGGGCGTAATGAGCAATTAAAGAAATTACAGCGTTTTATGAAAACGTTGACAGTGTTAGATCAAGAACAGTTTTTGCAAATTGAAAGAGTTGATTTGAGATATCCCAACGGGTATGCAGTTTCATGGAAGCCTGGAGCTTCTGATATTGACTGGAATGCCATTGCAAAACCCAATAATGAATAAGAATACGATAAGGCGATAAAGAGTAAATAAAATGGCAAAAAAAACAGAGCGTAATTTGATAGTCGGATTAGATATAGGTACGTCCAAGGTTGCGGCCATTGTTGGAGAGCTGACCAGTGACGGCAATATAGAAATAATTGGCATAGGATCTACGCCATCACGAGGCCTTAAAAAGGGTGTAGTGGTTAATTTAGAGTCGACAGTTCATTCAATTCAAAAAGCGATTGAAGAGGCTGAATTGATGGCTGGTTGCCAGATTAGATCGGTTTTTGCGGGTATTGCTGGGAGTCATATTAGAAGTCTAAATTCACATGGTATTGTGGCCATTAAGGATAAAGAAGTGACTCAGTATGATATTGATAGGGTAATTGATTCGGCACGTGCTGTTGCTATTCCTGCGGATCAGAAAATTTTGCATATTTTGCCACAGGAGTTTGTCATTGATCTCCAAGATGGAATTAAAGAGCCTATTGGGATGTCTGGTATCCGACTTGAAGCAAAAGTTCATATGGTAACTGGGAGTGTGAGCGCCTCTCAGAATATTATCAAGTGTATTCGCCGCTGTGGGTTAGAGGTTGAAGATATTGTATTAGAGCAATTAGCTTCATGTAATTCTGTGCTTACAGAAGATGAAAAGGAGCTTGGTGTTTGTTTAATTGATATTGGGGGGGGGACAACAGATATTGCTATTTTTGTTGAAGGAGCCATCAAGCACACAGCCGTAATACCGATTGCAGGCGATCAAGTAACCAATGATATTGCTGTAGCATTACGAACACCTACTGTAAATGCAGAAGAAATCAAGCGTAAGTATGCTTGTGCGTTAACACAATTGGCAAACGTTGATGGTGTTATTGAGGTTCCGAGTATAGGTGATAGAGCCCCACGCAAAATTTCAATGCAAAATCTGGCTGAAATAATAGAGCCTCGTTATGAGGAGCTTATGTTGCTGGTGCAGTCAGAGCTTAGACGAAGTGGTAATGAAGAGTTAATTGCAGCAGGTATTGTTTTGACTGGGGGCAGTTCAAAAGTCATGGGTCTGATTGAATTGGCTGAGGAGATTTTCCATATGCCAGTAAGAATGGGGGGGCCGCAAAATGTTTCTGGGTTAGCCGAGGTGGTGAGAAATCCCATTCACTCTACAGGGGTTGGACTGTTAATGTACGGAAAGGATCATCAGAACTTGGGTAGAAGTCATGAGGCTGATGGCTTAAGTTGGATTTCCAAGATGAAAAACTGGTTTCAGGGTAATTTTTAATAACGTTTATTTTGTATTTAAGGGGTGGTGTCGTGAAATATGAATTGGTGGATACTTATACACAGTCCGCAGTCATCAAGGTTATTGGTGTCGGCGGTGGTGGTGGCAATGCAGTTAACCATATGGTTGGTAGCCATATTGAAGGTGTTGAGTTTATTTGTGCAAATACAGACGCTCAGGCATTAAGAAAAATTACGGTAGACACCATTATTCAGTTAGGTGTTGAGTTAACAAAAGGATTGGGAGCGGGTACTAATCCAGAAATTGGAAAATTTGCTGCTGAAGAAAATAAAGACCGTATTAAAGAGGTGTTGCAAGGCGCTGATATGGTTTTTTTGACGGCCGGAATGGGTGGTGGCACAGGAACTGGAGCCATTCCAGTTATAGCTCAGATTGCTAAAGAAATGGGGATTTTAACTGTTGCAGTGGTAACGAAGCCTTTTCTGTTTGAAGGTAAAAAGAAACAGCTTGTTGCTGAGCAAGGAATTATAGAATTAGAGAAATACGTTGATTCGTTAATTACAATTCCCAATCAGAAATTATTGCCAGTTTTGGGCAACAATGTGTCTTTAATGAATGCATTTAAAGCCGCAAATGATGTCTTACTTGATGCGGTTCAGGGCATAACAGAGCTTATTATTCATCCTGGTATGATTAACGTTGATTTTGCAGACGTTAGAACAGTTATGTCTGGAATGGGTGCTGCAATTATGGGCGTTGGTTCTGCGTCTGGTGAGCATCGTGCTCGTGAGGCGGCTGAAAAAGCAATTGCATGTCCATTGCTTGAGGATATTAACTTGCAAGGTGCTCGGGGTATTCTGGTTAATATATCTGCAGCTGATATGGGAGTTGCTGAGTTTAACGAAGTGGGTAATATCGTTCATGAGTTTGCATCTGAAGATGCTGTTATCAAGATTGGTATGGCCATTGATCCAACCTTGGGCGATGAGATTAAAGTGACTGTTGTAGCTACTGGAATGGGTATGCCTCGAGTAGCTGTTAAAGCACCCGTTAAGGTAATGCACAAACCAGCTGCAGCAGGAAGTACAAATTATGACGACTTAGATAAGCCTACTGTCATGCGTCATGGTGGAAAAAATGATGCCAAAGAAACCCGTTTTGGAGCGCAAACTAAAAAAGAAATAGATTTGGATTATCTGGATATTCCTGCTTTTTTAAGGCGTCAAGCTGATTAATAACCAGCAATTAGAATTATGATTTTCTTAGCTAGGACTTGTTACTTGAACGGGTTCTAGCTATAGAATGGAAAGTACATTTTCTATCAGATAGTTGCTTGATAGTTTTTCAAATTAGATATCTCTCTTCACTTTGGGGTATTCTTATTATTTAGTTCATTTCAATTTTTTCAGTGAATCTTAAGTGTTTCTTCTCTTTGACATTCTGTCGACATTTTATCGGTGGATAAAATGTATTTATTTACTTAAAATATCAACAAAATATTTCCTTTCAGTAACCTTAGCTGTTTAATAAATCACTCTATAGTAGTGTTTATTTTGACACTTAGCTAATCAAACCAACGTATTATGGAACAAAACAATCTTATTCTTGGAATCCCAACTTTTACTTACGCCGATTTATATGATGCTACACGTCTAAAAGATTTAATGGATGTGTTTGATGAGTCAATCAAAAAGCATGATGTTGACTTGTTTGATAAATTCTCCTCCTATCGTCAAAATCAGGGTGAGGGTTTAAAGGCAGAAGAGATATCTGAGTTGTTGGTTGAGATGGGTCCCTATGTCGGCCAGTTTGTTGCAAAGTTGTTTAATGTTTCAACTCAACATCAAGCACAAGCCGATAATATCAAGGATGAAATTGACACGATCTTTACTTTTAAGAATGAAGTGGTGGAAAAGTTAGGGGTGGTTTATAAAGGCCAAGATACCAGCGAATGGAAGATTCCTGATATTTTAAGTCGCTTTGATTTGTTGATTGCAGCAGGCTTTGCAGAAGCGAATGAAGATCCTGATCCAGAACATCGAGTGGCGCGTGTGGGTGCGGTGATTGGATTGTTGGCTAGCCACTATAAATTATTAGCGAAAGGCAAAGTCAGTGACTATGAAAATGCTGATGAGCAAGTCACAGCTTTACGCGCCAAATTAGCAACTGATGAGTTAGCTGCGACAGAATTTGCTGACATTATCGCGACTCCTGAAGCGGCTGATTTTGTAAGTGGTTTAATGGATATCGTGCAACGTTGGAGTTTTGTTGCGCAACAAGATAACGATATTGTTGCTGATTGGTTAAGTTTTAAATTCCCACAAAAAAGAGATTTCGAAAATTTGGTTGAGCACGAAGTCGTTGATCGTGGGCAGTTTACCGCTTGGATGGGTGAGTTAGAGCACCGTCGCCGTCGTGATGGTTTTAAGTTAACAGATCCTCGTTATAATCAAAGACAGGTTTTATCAGAAGTTAATCATTGTATTTATTGTCATGAACGTGATACGGACTCCTGTTCTAAAGGCATGCGCAATAAAAAAACAAATGAATTCAAAACCGATCCATTAGGAGTAACCACTATTGGTTGTCCTTTGGATGAAAAGATTTCCGAAATGCATTTGGTTAAGCGTAAAGGTGACAATATTGGTGCTTTAGCGATTATCGTGATCGATAATCCGATGTGTCCAGGTACGGGTCATCGTATCTGTAACGAATGTATGAAAGGCTGTATCTATCAAAAAACAGATCCTGTTAATATTCCGCAAGTTGAAACAAATGTATTAACAGATGTCTTGTTTATGCCTTATGGTTTTGAGATTTATAGTTTATTAACACGTTGGAATCCATTAAACGTTAAGCGTCCAGTGATGTTGCCGTATAACGGTAAAAACGCTTTAGTGGTTGGTTTAGGGCCGGCGGGTTACACTATGAGCCATTATTTATTAAATGAAGGCTTTGGGGTAGCGGGTATTGATGGGCTTAAATTAGAGCCATTACCGCTTGAGTTAACCGGTGATGCGAATACCTTACCGACTCCGATTCTGGATTTTAACGAACTATATGAAGATTTGGATAAACGTATTCTAGCGGGCTTTGGTGGGGTAGCGGAATACGGTATTACGGTGCGTTGGGATAAAAACTTCTTAAAAGTGATTTATCTTACTCTACAAAGACGTGTGGCTTTCCGTTCTTACGGTGGTGTGCGTTTCGGTGGTACTTTAACGATTGATGATGCATGGGAGTTGGGTTTTGATCATATCTGTATCGCATCAGGTGCAGGTCAACCCACTATTATTGATCTTAAAAATAATTTAATGCGCGGTATTCGTAAAGCATCTGACTTCTTAATGGCTTTACAATTAACGGGCGCAGCGAAAGCCACATCAATGGCTAACTTACAAGTGCGTTTACCTGCGGGTGTTATTGGTGGAGGGTTAACAGCAATTGATACTGCAACAGAGTTGATGGCTTACTATCCTGTGCAGGTTGAAAAAATCTTGCATCGTTACGAAACGTTAGTAAATGTTTATGGTGAGCAAACTGTTCGTGCGCGTTATGACAAAGAAGAAACTATTATACTGGATGAATTTTTAGCGCATGGGAAGCTGATTTATGCAGAGCGTGTACGTGCCGAAGCAGAAGATGAAGCGCCTAACTTCCAACCCTTAGTTGAAGCATGGGGTGGCGTGACCCTTTTCTACCGTAAAGGTATGAAAGATGCGCCTGCTTATCGTCAAAATCATGAAGAAATCAGTGAAGCTTTAGAAGAAGGCATCGCCTTAGCTGAAGGTATGAGTCCTTTGGGGGCTGAACCAGATGAATATGGGCATTTAGCATCGGTTGATTTCGAGAAATTAGTCTTGGACGGTGGGCGTTGGGTTAATTCTGGTGATATTGTTAACGTGCCTTTACGCAGCTTATATGTTGCTGCGGGTACCTCACCAAACACTATTTATCAAAGTGAATATCCTGACACTTTTGTCATGGATAAATGGTTCTTTCAACGTTACGAGCCTGAGTGGACAAACGATAGTGTTGAGTTAGTGCCCATGCATGATGAAAAAATGCCTAAGCTGGGTAAGCCTGCACCTTTAACGTCTTATCAAAAAGATGGAAAGTTTATTAGTTTCTATGGTGATAATCATCCTGTGTATGCAGGCAATGTGGTTAAAGCGATGGCTAGTGCTAAGAATGGTTATCCCTATGTGGCTAAGTTATTCGCAAAAGAATTGGCTAATCTGGATGATACAAAACAGGCTGAGCGTGATACGAATTTAACAGCATTATTTGCTCGTTTGGATGAAGCATTTAAAGCGACTATTGTGGCTGTTAATCGTTTAACGCCAACTATTATTGAGGTGGTAGTTAAAGCACCTTTGGCTGCGCAGAAGTTCTATCCGGGGCAATTTTATCGCGTTCAAAATTATGAATCGTTTGCACCTACGGTTGAAGGGACTGTATTAGCGGCAGAAGGTTTAGCTTTAACAGGCGCTGAAGTGGATAAAGAAAAAGGCACAATTTCTTTAATTGCTTTAGAAATGGGCTCCTCATCTCGATTATGTGCTTCGTGGAAAGTGGGTGATCCAGTGGTTATTATGGGTGTAACAGGTACGCCTACCGATATTCCAAGTAATCAAACCGTGTTGTTGTTAGGTGGTGGTTTAGGTAACGCAGTATTGTTCTCCATTGGTAAAGCCTTGCGTGCGGCTAATAATCGGGTGATTTATTTCGCTGGTTATAAGTTTTCACAAGACCGTTTTAAAGTTGAGGATGTAGAAGCCGCTGCGGACTTAATCGTTTGGTCGGTTGATAAAGGCGAAGGTGTTGAAGCGATTGTGCCAACGCGTCCACAAGATAAAAGCTTTGTGGGTAATATCTTAGAATGTATGGTGGCTTACGCGACTGGCGAGTTAGGTGATCAGCCTATCTCTTTAGCAGATGTCGATCATTTAGTGGTGATTGGTTCAGACCGAATGATGGCGGCGGTAAAATCAGCCCGTTTTGATGTATTGAAACCTTATCTTACAAAAGCACATCATGCGATTGGTTCTATCAATTCACCGATGCAATGCATGATGAAGGGTATTTGTGCGCAGTGTTTATGTAAACATATTGACGAAGAATCAGGTAAAGAATATTTTGTGTATTCTTGTTATAACCAAGATCAAGATTTAGATAAAGTAGACTTTCCGCATTTAAATGCGCGTTTGCGTCAAAATACAGTGCAAGAGAAGTTATCTAGCTTGTGGTTAGATTATTTATTAGAAAAGCAATAAATAACTCGGTTTATTGGATCGTTAGCGAATAGATACGGGTAAACAATCTAATTAGTTGCCCGTTATTTTTGTGATGCTAGCCATGAATGGACTTGGAGTTAATAGTATGTTTTTTTATTAAGGAGTGATATCTGAATACTAATGAAGATTGTCTTTGTGGGTCCGGCATTCGTTATGATGCCTGTTGTGAACCTTTTCATTTAAGGCAAAAATCGCCTGCGACAGCAGAATTATTGATGCGTTCGCGGTATAGTGCTTATGTTTTGCGTAACGCAGAGTATTTGCAACAGACTTGGGATGCAACAAAACGACCTGAGGCGATTGATTTCTCGCGAGAAAAAATAACTTGGTTGCGACTTGAAATCACTGATATAAAAAAAGGCGCTGTTAAAGACACTAAAGGAGTGGTGGCTTTTAAAGCTTTTTATAGTCAGGATGGTGAAGAGTGTGTTATGAATGAAATTAGTCGATTTACTAAAATAGCAGGGCGATGGTTTTATTTGGATGGTGTTATAAAATCGATGGGCAGAGTCGGTATGCAAACCAATCAGGGTAAAAATGCGCCATGTACTTGTGGCAGTGGTAAGAAATTTAAACGTTGCTGTGGTGTTGAATAGCATGGCTTGATTAAGTAATCCCAAGGTGTAACGTTATTTTCTGAAATACATATTTATAATATCAGCGACAATAGATTGACTTCTTTGGGACTAGTCGTAGAAAATAGCCTATTAATTTTGACAAATACTTTTAAAATTGCGCATGCTTAACAGCGTCCCCTCCCAAGATAATTTAGTATCTGTTCGTAACTTGTCGTTTTCTCGTGGCAATAAGAAAATATTTGATGATATTTCGTTAGATTTTCAACGAGGTAAAATCACGGCTATTATGGGGCCCAGTGGTACTGGAAAAACTACATTGCTAAAGCTAATTGGTGGGCAATTATTTCCTGATCAAGGTGTTATTCATGTAGATGGTCAGAACGTTCATAAGCTGCGAAGGACTGATCTTTATAATTTGCGTAAACGTTTGGGCATGCTTTTTCAAAGCGGTGCTTTGTTAACAGATATGACTGTTTATGATAATGTTGCTTTTCCTTTACGTGAGCATACTCATCTTCCGGAATCTATGATTCGTACCTTGGTGTTGATGAAGTTGCAGGCAGTAGGGTTAAGGGGTGCACGTAACCTGATGCCTAATGAATTGTCTGGGGGTATGGCAAGGAGAGTTGCTTTGGCGCGGGCAATAGCCTTGGATCCAATGATGATTTTGTATGATGAGCCATTTACTGGTCAAGATCCAATCTCCATGGGCGTGCTGGTACATTTAATTAAATCATTAAATAATATCTTAGGGCTAACCAGCATTATTGTTTCGCATGATGTTCATGATACTTCCGCGATAGCAGATTATATTTATGTGCTTTCAGAGGGGAGAATCGTTGGTCAAGGCACTCCTGAAGAGATACAACGGTCGGATTCTGAATGGGTGCAACAATTCATGACTGGAGCAGCAGACGGACCAGTACATTTTCATTATCCAGCTAAAGATTATGTTGATGATTTAATGTCGACTGGCAATCGTTATTAATAGATCAGGATTAATAGATCAGGCCGAATTAATTCAATCGTTCTTTTAACGCTAAGTTTACGTGAATTTAATTTTAATGTTGCTAGCGCATTACTAACTGAACTCTGATGAGATAAATATATTATAAAATGAGTCAATTTATACAAGATTTGGGTAAAAGCACGCGCACCAGTTTTACAAAGTTGGGGCGATCAACCTATTTCCTATTGCAAACTGTTTCTGGAATTCTCAGTGTCTTGCTGCGCCCCAGGTTGTTGCTAAACCAGATGTATTCTGTGGGTGTATTATCTTTTTTAATTATTACCATTTCAGGTTTATTTGTTGGAATGGTTCTTGGTCTTCAAGGGTATTACACCCTATCAGATTTTGGTGCTGAAGAAACTCTAGGTGTTATGGTCGCAGCCTCGTTAGTCAGAGAATTAGGCCCCGTTGTGTCGGCTCTGCTATTTGCTGGCCGAGCGGGATCTGCTTTAACGGCTGAAATTGGGTTGATGAAAGCGACAGAGCAGTTATCAGGAATGGAAATGATGGCTGTTGATCCCGTTAAGCGTATTATTACCCCACGTTTTCTGGCTGGATTAATTTCGATGCCTTTGTTAGCTGGATTATTTAGCGCTGTAGGTATTATTGGTGGGCAGGTTATCGGCTCAGGATTATTAGGCGTGGATGAAGGCGCCTATTGGTCGCAAATGCAAGCAAGCATTGATTTTCAGGATGATATTATCAATGGAGTTATTAAAAGCGTTGTATTTGGATTTGTAACCTCTTGGATTGCCTTATTTGAAGGTTATGACGCCATTCCAACTTCTGAAGGCGTTAGTAGAGCGACTACACGAACCGTAGTTAATTCAGCGTTTAGTATTTTAGGTCTGGATTTTATCCTGACTGCACTCATGTTTGGAGATCATTAACATGCAGCACACCAATAATCAGGATACATTAGTTGGCATTTTTGTGGCAGCGGGTATTCTAGGACTTTTTTTTCTCGCTATGCACGTCAGTAATTTAAGTTCATTTGTTGAGGAAGACAGTTATACCATTACTGCTCGATTTGAAAATTCCGGAGGTTTAAAAGTTAAATCTCCGGTTTCTGCCGCGGGCGTTAAAATAGGTAAAGTGAGCTCCATTAGTTTTGATCCTAAAACTTATCAATCTGTTGTTCAGATGAGTATTGATTCAAAATACAATACGATGCCAGACGATACTACTGCAAGTATTTTTACGGCTGGTTTATTAGGCGAACAGTATGTTAACTTAGAGCCGGGTGGATCAGATACTTATTTAAAAGCGGATGGGAAAATTGAAATTACTCAGTCGGCCATTATTCTTGAAAAAGCGATTGGTCAGTTCCTATTTAAGTCAGCGGAAGAAAAGAAGTGACAAAACTCAACATTATTGATGGTGGGTTAGGTAATTATGTTGTTGATGGAGACTTGACATTTGCTACTATTGACATAAAGACTCTAAAGTCGTTTGGATTTTTAAGTTCAGCCAAGCAGATTAATATTGATCTTGGACGTGTTGTCTGTACTGATAGTGCTGGTTTGGCATTAATGATTGAGTGGATTAAGTATGCACGTCAGCACAGAGTCCAAATTACCTTCAAAAACATTCCTGAACAATTACTCAATCTTGCTAAGTTAAGTGGCTTTGATAAAACAAACCATTTTTCTCCGCATACTAGGCAAGAGCAAGATATTGAGCCCTTGTCTCATACAGAAACTATTTAAAAGCACCTACTATGGATAAATTAATAATTACCGGTGGCGCGCGTCTTTCTGGGGAGTTAAGAATCTCTGGTGCAAAGAATGCTGCCCTACCTATTTTGGCAGCAACTTTGCTTTCAGAAACCCCTGTAAGCGTTGGCAATATTCCACATCTGCATGATATCACTACGACCATGGAATTATTGGGCCGTATGGGCGTTCATTTGGTTGTAGATGAAAAAATGAATATTGAGGTTGATAGCAGTACGATCAATAGCTATGAGGCCCCTTATGAGTTAGTGAGAACCATGCGAGCGTCAATCTTAGTATTGGGGCCGTTGTTAGCAAGGTTTGGTGAAGCTCATGTGTCATTGCCTGGCGGATGTGCTATTGGAACTCGACCGGTTGATATTCATATAAACGGTTTGATTAAGATGGGTGCCGATATCAATCTTGAAGGTGGTTTTATACATGCAAAAGCTAAACGACTTAAAGGATGTCGATTAGTTCTTGAGCAAATTACAGTGACAGGCACTGAAAATTTATTAATGGCTGCTACTTTAGCAGAAGGTGTGACTATCATTGAAAATGCAGCTAAAGAGCCTGAAGTGACAGACTTGGCTTATTTTCTAAATGCTATGGGTGCAAAGATTACCGGGATTGGTACAGACGTATTGGTCATTGAAGGCGTAGAAAAGTTAGGTGTTGAAGGACTGCATTACGATATATTACCTGACAGAATTGAAACCGGAACCTATTTGATTGCGGCGGCTATTACAGGCGGTAAAGTAAAACTTAAAAATACTCGTCCTGATATTCTGGATGCCGTGTTAGAAAAATTAGTTGAAGCGGGCGCCGAAATTACAACCGGAGAAGATTGGATTGAGTTAGATATGCACGGTAAAAAACCAAAAGCGGTTTCCTTGAGAACGGCGCCATACCCAGCGTTTCCTACCGATATGCAGGCTCAGTTTATTGCTATGAATGCTATTGCAGATGGCGTTGGTATTATCACTGAAACTATTTTTGAAAACCGTTTTATGCACGTCCAGGAGTTGCAACGTATGGGAGCTAATATCAGATTAGAATCTAATACGGCTATTTGTACAGGCGTAAAAAAACTGATTGGTGCTCCAGTGATGGCGACTGACTTAAGAGCGTCTGCCAGTTTAGTTGTGGCTGCATTAGTGGCTGAGGGGAGTACCTTAGTCGATCGAATCTATCATATTGACCGTGGTTATGATCATATTGAAGAAAAACTTTCCCAATTAGGCGCGACGATTCGTCGTGTGCCAAAGTAAGGTTTTAAGATGTTAACGATAGCGGTATCAA
Organism: uncultured Methylococcaceae bacterium; assembly: GCA_903859415.1. Taxonomy (GTDB): domain Bacteria; phylum Pseudomonadota; class Gammaproteobacteria; order Methylococcales; family Methylomonadaceae; genus Methylobacter_C. The sequence goes on along the minus strand of CAIOMN010000117.1, from coordinate 12,095 downwards.
AGGGTCGGATTTACGAAGATGCCCTACCTTTGTTGGCAGAAGCGGGCATTGTGCCAACGGATGATCCAAAGACTTGTCGTAAACTCATCTTGTCAACCACTCGGCCTGATGTGCAGTTGGTTATTATTCGAGCGACAGACGTGCCTACCTTTGTAGAATATGGTGCAGCAGATTTAGGTATTGCCGGTAAGGATGTATTGATTGAGCATGGTGCTGAGAGTCTATATGAGCCATTAGATTTAAATATTGCTTGCTGTCGTTTAATGACTGCGGCTCATAAAGATGCGCCCAAATTGAGTGGTCGTATTCGAGTAGCAACTAAGTACGTTAAAATTGCACAAAGTTATTTTGCCAGTAAAGGTATTCAAGCAGAAATTATTAAATTGTATGGATCAATGGAGCTTGCTCCGCTAGTTGGGCTTGCTGATTGTATCGTTGATCTAGTTGATACGGGAAACACACTACGGGCAAATGATCTTGAGCCTCGTGAACTGATTATGAATATAAGCTCACGGTTAGTGGTAAATAAGGCGGCTATGAAAATGAAACATGAAGCGATATCAGCATTGCTCACGCAGTTTGAAAAAACATTGGCAAATAGGTAATGGATATGTCTGATTTAACAATGCTTAAATTAGATGCATCGTCATCTGATTTTAGTCCGCAATTAAAGCAATTATTGGCATGGGATGAAACCGATGATTTAGATATTCAAATGCGTGTGTTGGATATTATTGCAAATGTTCGTAAAAACGGAGACAGTGCAGTAATAGAATACACGAATCGTTTTGATCATCGCCAAATTGAGCACTCGATTGAGCTAGAAGTTTCTAAAGAAACGCTTAAAATAGCTTGGGAAAAACTCCCTCCATTACAAGCAAAAGCACTTAAAACAGCGGCTGATCGTATTCGGGACTATGCAGAGCATCAAAAAATACAGTCATGGCAATATACTGAAGCCGATGGCACAGTATTGGGTCAAAAAGTAACCCCGTTAGATCGTGTCGGTCTTTATGTCCCCGGAGGTAAAGCGGCTTATCCTTCATCTGTTTTGATGAATGCGATCCCTGCAAAAGTAGCGGGGGTTGGCGAATTGATTATGGTTGTACCCATGCCACAAGGCGAGGCTAATGAGCTTGTGTTAGCGGCTGCTTATTTGGTGGGTGTTGATCGAGTCTTTTCTATAGGGGGTGCACAAGCCGTTGCTGCGCTGGCTTATGGCACAGAATTAATTCCTTCGGTGGCTAAAATAGTAGGTCCGGGTAATATTTACGTGGCAACAGCAAAGAAACTTGTTTTTGGTCAAGTGGGCATTGATATGATCGCAGGACCTTCAGAGATATTAGTTATTTGCGATGGTAAAACTAATCCTGATTGGATTGCTATGGATTTGTTTTCTCAAGCAGAACATGACGAAAATGCCCAAGCAATTTTAATCAGTGACGACAGTGATTTTTTACAAGCAGTTGAGCAAAGTATTAATTCCTTATTACCTACAATGGAACGGGCAGAGATTATTAAGGCTTCGTTATCGACACGTGGGGCGTTTATAAAAGTAGATTCTTTGAGCCAAGCCGTAGAAGTTGCCAATATTATCGCTCCTGAGCATTTAGAATTATCAGTTGAGGATCCAGAAGCTTTAAGTGCCGAGATACGTCATGCGGGTGCTATTTTTATGGGCCGCTACACAGCAGAAGCTTTGGGTGATTATTGTGCCGGACCTAATCATGTATTACCTACCTCTAGTACGGCACGATTTTCTTCACCTTTAGGTGTCTATGATTTTCAAAAGCGTTCTAGCATTATATATTGCTCAGATGTTGGTGCTGATACACTAGGTAAAACAGCCTCAATTTTAGCGCGTGGGGAAAGTTTAACGGCCCATGCGCGTTCTGCGGAATATAGAAATAAATAAGATGTAAAGTGATCAACTTAGGTCAATGACTTTACAAGCTTTAACATTACATAGTGAACTATGACTCAAAGCAATTTAATCTCGCACGTTATTCGTAAAGAAGTTCTTGCTATGAGCGCGTATAAAGTCGCGGACGCAACAGGACTAGTTAAGCTTGATGCGATGGAGAACCCCTATAGTTGGCCCGAAGCGATTAAGCTAAAGTGGTTAGAGCTTTTAAAAGATTGTCCGTTAAATAGATATCCAGATCCAGACGCTAAAACTTTAGTTCAGACTCTTAAGCAACTAACCCAAATACCAGATCAATTTGAAATGTTGCTCGGAAATGGGTCTGATGAGATTATTCAGTTACTCTTAATGGCGCTACCTGAGGCCTCAGCAGTATTAGCACCCGCGCCTGGGTTTGTGATGTATAAGCAAATCAGTGATTCGTTAGGCTTAAAATATATTGGCGTGCCTTTATTAACGGATAGTTTTGATTTAGATTTGCCTGCTATGTTAGAGGCTATTGAACAGCATCAACCTCGAGTTATATTTTTAGCCTATCCCAATAATCCAACGGCTAATTTATTTAACGAGGCTGCGATAGTCGAGATTATAAAAGCCTCGCCAGGTTTAGTGATAATCGATGAAGCGTATGCGCCGTTTGCCAGTGCAAGTTTTTTAGATCAATTGGATTGCTACGGAAATTTATTAGTGATGCGTACGGTCTCAAAATTAGGTCTTGCAGGTCTAAGATTAGGGTATCTGATGGGGCGACCTGAAATAATCGAGCAATTGAACAAGATTCGACTCCCGTACAATATTAACAGTCTTACTCAAATGAGTGCCGTTTTTGCTTTATCTAACAAAACGTTCTTTGATGAGCAGACTAAAATGATTTGTACTGAAAGAGGACTTGTCTTAAATGCGCTGAATGAACTTAATGGTATTACTCCATTTCCTAGTGCGGCTAATTTTATTCTTTTTAAAACACCTGAAAATACAGCTACAGATATTTTTTTGTCGATCAAAAAACAAGGTGTCTTAATTAAAAATATGGCAGGTCAAGGTGGGGTGCTGACGGATTGTTTGCGCGTGACTATAGGAAAGCCAGAAGAAAATAGAGCTTTTCTTGAGGCATTGAAGTGCAGTCTTAGAGAATTGAACTAGTCGTAAATTATAAATTAGTGTGGTTTTTAGGTAAATTAAGCTAGTATCTTGAACAATTCAAACTAAGCACTTCAAATTCACATGCTTCTAGTGTTATATTGATGCAAAATAATAATGAGCTTTTAAAGCCGTATAAAATCAGGAGAGTCACATAATGAATAATAAAGGCGTAGATAAGTCTAAACGCCAGTTTTTAACCTCGGCATTGACCGTGGTTGGCGCTGTTGGTTCAGGCTATTTAGCAGTACCTTTTCTTGCCCAAATGCAACCGAGTGTAAAAACAATGGCAGCAGGTGCGCCGGTTGAGGTGGATATTAGTAAAATGGAAGTTGGGCAATTGATTAGGGTTGCGTGGCGAGGTAAGCCTGTATGGGTTCTTAACAGAACTCCTGAGGTTATTGAAACATTAAAAACGTTAGATGCTGAGCTTAGAGATCCTCTTTCTAATGATTCAGAGCAGCCCGCATCGAGTAAAAACCAAGCAAGATCATTAAAGCCAGAAATTTTTGTGGCTGTCGGTTTATGTACGCATTTAGGTTGTTCTCCGACATTTCGTCCTGAAGTAGCTCCTATTGATTTGGGTGAAAAGTGGAAAGGTGGTTTCTTCTGTCCGTGTCATGGCTCATGGTTTGATTTGGCCGGTCGTGTTTATCGAGGTGTTCCAGCACCAACTAATTTAGAAATTCCACCTTATCGCTATGCAAGCGAGACACGCATCATCATTGGTGAAGCCGCTGAGGAGAAAAACGCATGAAACCAAGCCGTTTAAGTGAATGTGGTAATTGGGTTTTAGATCGATTCCCTGTCACAAAGTTTTGGAATGACCATATGGCGCATTACTATGCGCCTAAGAATTTTAATATCTGGTACTTTTTTGGTTCTTTAGCCTTACTGGTTTTAGTCAATCAAATTATTACTGGCATCTTGTTAACCATGAATTACAAGCCAGATGCAAAGTTAGCCTTTGACTCTGTCGAATATATTATGCGGGATGTGCCGTGGGGTTGGTTGGTGCGTTATATGCACTCAACTGGGGCTTCTGCTTTTTTCATTGTCGTTTATTTGCACATGTTTAGAGCTTTGTTATATGGCTCTTTTAAGCATCCACGTGAGTTGATTTGGATTTTTGGGATGTTGCTCTTTGTGGCTCTCATGGCAGAAGCTTTTATGGGGTACTTATTACCTTGGGGGCAAATGTCTTTTTGGGGTGCACAGGTTATTATCTCTTTGTTTAGTGCGATTCCCGTTATTGGTGACGATTTATCGCTCTGGATCAGGGGTGATTATGTTATTGCTGATGCGACCTTAAACAGGTTTTTTGCATTTCATGTTATTGCTGTACCTTTAGTGTTGGTTATGTTGGTCTTTATGCACTTAGTAGCTTTGCATGAAGTGGGTTCAAATAATCCAGATGGTATTGAAATTAAGGCGTCTAAAGATCCGTGGGGTCACCCAATTGACGGGATTCCTTTCCACCCTTATTACACGGTAAAAGATTTAGTTGGAGTTGGCGTATTTTTGTTGTTCTTTGCAACGATTATATTTTATATGCCTGAAGTTGGCGGCTATTTTCTAGAGCATGCTAACTTTATTCCTGCCGATCCGATGAAGACACCTGAGCATATTGCACCCGTCTGGTATTTCACGCCTTTCTACTCAATTCTAAGAGCAATTCCTGATAAGTTTGCAGGTGTTATCGGTATGGGTGGGTCGATTGTGGTGTTATTTTTGATGCCTTGGTTAGATCGTTGCAAAGTAAAATCGATTCGTTATCGCGGTGGTATTTTCAAGAAAGCGTTGTTTCTCTTTGTTGTTAGTTTTTTAGCCTTAGGTTATTTAGGAACTCAACCTGTTACACCTATCGCCACCACAATGGCGAGACTGTTTACGACTATTTATTTTGGCTTCTTCTTGTTGATGCCGATTTATACGCGATGGGAAAAAACAAAGCCAGTACCTAGAAGATTGACAAAGGATCAGAGCCTTGAAGAGCAGTTTCATGCGTTAGAGGAGCAATTACCTGCATTAATTGAAGAAATAACAGAATTAAAACCAGTGTCTACAGAAATTGGGCATCCAGCATTTAAAAGTACTTTTTTTAATAGACGGCCCAATCCTAAAGGTATTGCAGATGTTATTAGCCGATTAGCGATAAAACTAAAAGGGAGCCTTGATTGATATGAAAAATTTAATTGCTTTACTCTTGTTATTAACTTTATCGTTTGGTGTTGTTGCTTCTGAGCCCGTTGAATTGCAAGAAGCGGATATTGATTTAAGTGATAATGCGTCATTGCAGCGAGGCGCCCAACATTTTGTAACGTATTGTTTGGGCTGTCATTCAGCTAAGCATATGCGTTACTTACGTTTTGCGCTGGATACTGGTGTGGATCAGCAGAAAGTTCTGAAAGATATTGCACCTGAGGGGGCTAGTATTTACGACCAAATTCATAGTGCCATGAATAAGCATGATGCTGAAAAATGGTTCGGTGTTCAACCTCCTGATTTGTCATTAATTGCAAGATCTCGGGGTGCAGATTGGTTGTATAGCTATTTGAAAAGTTACTATGTAGACCCTGCTCGACCATTTGGAGTTAATAATTTGGTTTTCGAAGACACTGCCATGCCGAATCCTTTATGGCAGTTACAAGGGGAGCAGCATGCTGAATCACGTAGAACAATATACGGTGAGTACACTAAGCTCATCCTTGATGAACCAGGAAAATTATCGGAAAGAGAGTTTGATCGATTTGTTAACGATCTCGTCAATTTTCTAGTCTATGTAGGTGAGCCTGTTCAGTTAGAAAGGGAGCGTATGGGTAAGTATGTCATATTCTTTTTGTTAGTATTTTCAGTGATTGCTTATTTACTAAAAAAGGAATATTGGAAAGATGTAGATTAAAAAATAATCATGAAAACAGGGATGTTTTCTTGTTGTTAAGGGTGTCTAAAACATCTATTGGCAACATCAAATGATTGCTTGCATATGCTACAATGACCCTTTTATTGCCCTATTACGTCCAAAGAGGTTGCTTTCGTGGCAAATATTATTACTCGTAAATCTGTGATGACGCTTTTTTCATCTCCTACTTGTGCAATGAGTCATTGCGCTCGTTTTGTTTTGCTAGAGAAAGCGGTTACTGCAGATATAGAATATTTTGACCCGACTGATCCACCAGAGGATTTACTTGAACTTAACCCCAATGGTACTTCCCCAACGTTGATAGAGCGTGATCTTGTTCTTTATGATTCCCGGATTATTATGGAGTACTTAGATGAGCGATTTCCTCATCCTCCATTACATCAAATGGATCCTGTTTCTCGTGCCAATGCCAGAATGCTGATTAAAAGGATAGATCAAGATTGGTATCAATTATTAGATGAAATATTATCTTCTGGTGAAAAAAAAGCCTCCCGAGCTAGAAAGATGCTCAGAGAAAGTATTTTATCTGCAACGCCTATTTTCGCAGCTAGACCTTATTTTATGAGTGATGAGTTCTCTTTAATTGATTGTGCTATTGCACCTTTGTTATGGCGATTACCTGGTTTAGGAATAGATGTTTCAACGCCGAATGATGTTATCACTAATTATGCGCAGCGTATTTTTAGAAGACCCGCTTTTAAGCGAAGCTTGAGCGAAGCAGAAAAAGAAATGATTGAACCTTTAAAATAACGATTACAAAATGACTTCTTTAAAGCCCTATTTGATTCGCTCAATTTATGAATGGATAATTGATAATGAGTTGACGCCTTATTTACTGGTAAATGCAGAAAATACTCGTGCAGTCTTGCCGCTAAAACTAATTGAAGATGGAAAAATAATTTTAAATATTAAGCCTCAAGCAATACAAGGGCTTGATTTGGGTAATACGGATATACAATTTAATGCCAGGTTTAGTGGAAAGCCGATGGGAATTGTTGTTCCAGTCTCTGCAGTTATGGCCATTTACGCTAAAGAAAATGGTAAGGGAATGATTTTTGATCAGGAAGAATTGACAGATGAAAATCCACCTCCTGATAGTAAGCCACCATCAAGACCTAATTTACGCATAGTAAAGTGATTAAAAGCTTATAAGAAATAAGTTGTAAGTTGACTGTGTAAGTCAATTTTTAAAACGTCCTTCTATTTTTAGCTTGTGTTTCTTTTTAATACTACGATAGTTAACAAACTCCCCGTATAATGCCCAGTTATTTTAGTAGTAATTAGGTGTGGTTTATGCAAATTATTCAGGAAGCGCTCACGTTTGATGACGTTTTATTGGTGCCAGCACATTCGACTGTGTTACCACGTGATGTAGAATTGAAAACGCAGTTGACACGAGGTATTACGCTTAATATTCCCCTGGTTTCTGCGGCTATGGATACAGTGACAGAAGGTCGACTTGCGATCGCGATAGCTCAAGAGGGAGGGATTGGTATTATTCATAAGAATATGACCATTGAGCAGCAAGCTAGAGAAGTTCGACATGTAAAGAAATATGAAAGTGGTGTCATTAAAGATCCAATTACTGTTTCTCCAGATGTTAGTATTCGTGAAGTTATCAAGCTAACGCGCTCTAAAAATATCTCAGGTGTTCCGGTGGTTAATGGGGACGAATTGGTGGGTATTGTTACCAGTCGTGACTTACGTTTTGAAACCCGATATGACGAACCCGTTTCAAAGGTAATGACGCCTAAAGATCGCCTCGTTACAGTCACAGAAAATGCTGATCGTAAAGAAGTCGTCGCATTATTGCATAAACACCGGATTGAAAAAGTCTTAGTCGTCAATGAATCGTTTCATTTGCGCGGCATGATTACCGTAAAAGATATACAAAAAGCCAAGGATTATCCATTAGCGTGTAAAGATGAACAAGAACGTTTGCGCGTGGGTGCAGCAGTAGGAACAGGACAGGGTACAGAGGAACGTGTTGCTGCATTGGTTGAAGCAGGCGTTGATGTCATTGTGGTAGACACTGCACATGGACATTCTCAAGGCGTTTTAGATAAGGTGCGTTGGGTTAAGCAAACCTATCCCGCTGTTCAGGTTATCGGTGGCAATATTGCAACTGCGGCTGGGGCGTTAGCTCTGGTTGAAGCCGGTGCTGATGGTGTTAAGGTGGGTATCGGTCCTGGCTCCATCTGTACCACTCGAATCGTTGCCGGTGTAGGCGTTCCGCAAATTACAGCGGTAAGTAATGTGGCTGAGGCCTTAAAAGGTACAGGCGTCCCACTGATTGCTGATGGGGGTATACGTTATTCTGGAGATGTTGCAAAGGCTTTAGCGGCGGGCGCGTATTCTGTTATGTTAGGCGGTTTATTTGCGGGTACAGAAGAAGCACCTGGAGAAGTTGAGTTATTTCAGGGGCGTTCTTACAAGTCTTACCGTGGCATGGGATCGTTGGGTGCAATGGGGCAATTACAAGGTTCTAGCGATCGTTATTTTCAGGAAGAAACAGATTCAGTTGAGAAGCTGGTTCCTGAAGGCATTGAAGGTCGTGTTCCCTACAAAGGTAGTTTGCTTGCAGTGATTCATCAACTATTAGGTGGTATCCGTGCCAGTATGGGTTACACAGGGAATCAAACGATTCAGTTATGGCACGATAACGCGCAGTTTGTTCGAGTGACCAGTGCAGGCATGAGAGAAAGTCATGTTCATGATGTCACGATTACAAAAGAAGCGCCCAATTATCGCGTTGAATAATTCATTAAAGTCGCACTCAATCTTTATTCGCTTACTCAATCACTTTAGTTGTTATGCACATTGTTAAATCGATTTGTATAACAGCATAAAGTGGTCTGAAATTAAATTTAAAATACAGAAAATCATCGTGAAACAAGCATCCAATAACATCCATAGCCATAAAATCCTTATTTTAGATTTTGGTTCTCAATATACTCAATTAATAGCCCGTCGCATTCGTGAAATTGGGGTTTATTGTGAAATTTATTCTTGTGAATGTTCTGAGTCAGAGATTAAAGGTTTTGCCCCAAATGGCATTATATTGTCGGGCGGTCCCGACACTGTAACCAGTGGCGATACACCCCGTGCTCCACAGTGTGTTTTTGACTTGGGTATACCCGTGTTGGGTATTTGTTATGGTATGCAAACCATGACAGAACAAATGGGCGGTAAAGTTGAAAGCTCAAATCACCGAGAGTTTGGCTATGCGCAAATTAGAGCACGTGGCCATTCAAAATTATTAACCGGGATTGAAGATCATCTTTCTCCAGAAGGCTATGGATTATTAGATGTCTGGATGAGTCACGGTGATCGCGTAGTTGATTTACCAGAAGGATTCTCCCTGATAGCCAGTTCTGACGGCGCACCTATTGCGGGTATAGCCAATGAAGACAAGGCTTTTTATGCCCTACAATTTCATCCAGAAGTCACCCACACTAAACAAGGTGGACGGATTCTTTCGCGCTTTGTATTAGATATCTGTGGTTGTGAAGCCTTATGGACAGCCAGTAATATTATTGAAGATAGTATTAATGCCGTCAGAGAAAAAGTCGGTACAGATCATGTGATCTTAGGCTTGTCAGGCGGCGTTGATTCTTCCGTTGTCGCGGCTTTATTGCATAAAGCGATTAAAGACCAATTAACCTGTGTATTTGTAGATACTGGCTTATTACGCTTACACGAAGGCGATCAAGTCATGGCGACCTTTGCAGAACACATGGGCGTAAAAGTCATTAGAGTCGATGCAGAGTCACGTTATTTAGAAGCGTTAGCGGGTGTTACTGATCCAGAACAAAAGCGTAAAATTATCGGTAACTTATTCGTCGAAATCTTTGATGAAGAAGCCGCAAAAATCAAGGATGCAAAATGGCTGGCACAAGGCACCATTTATCCCGATGTGATTGAATCAGCCGGTTCAAAAAGTGGTAAAGCGCATTTGATTAAGTCACACCATAATGTGGGTGGTTTGCCTGAAAATATGCTATTAAAATTGGTTGAGCCTTTACGTGAGTTATTTAAGGATGAAGTAAGACGACTCGGTTTAGAGTTAGGCTTGCCTGCCGATATGGTGTTTAGGCATCCTTTCCCTGGGCCTGGTTTGGGCGTCAGAATTTTAGGTGAAGTTAAAAAACAATACGCTGATTTGTTACGTCAAGCAGATGCCATTTTTATCGAAGAATTATACCGGCATGATCTTTACGATAAAGTCAGTCAAGCCTTCGCGGTATTTTTACCGGTAAAGTCAGTGGGTGTGATGGGTGATGGTCGTCGTTATGATTACGTGATTGCCATTCGTGCCGTAGAAACGATTGATTTTATGACCGCACGTTGGGCACACTTACCGTATGAGTTTTTAGATCTTATCTCTCGACGTATTATCAACGAAGTGCCTGGCATTTCTCGTGTGGCTTATGATATATCAGGTAAGCCACCTGCTACGATTGAATGGGAATAAGCCCAGAAGAAGACGAAGCATGGATGCGCTATGCTTTTCGCCTGGCGCAACGTGCAGAGCAATGCGGAGAAGTGCCTGTGGGTGCGATTGTTGTTAAAGATAATCGCTGTATCGCTGAAGGCTGGAACAGCGTTATAACTCATCATGATCCTACCGCTCATGCAGAAATAGTGGCTTTAAGGGCGGCAGGATTAGCGTTAAAAAATTATAGAATTAACGATACGACCTTGTACGTGACATTAGAGCCCTGTGTTATGTGTATGGGTGCCTTGGCTCATGGCAGGATAAAACGCTTGGTATTCGGTGCATATGATCCTAAAAGAGGCGCTGTTTGTAATGCGTTAAGTCTGACAGATGCCAGTTTCTTAAACCATCAAATTAGCTGGACGGGTGGCGTGTTAGAAAGCCAGTGTGCGGAGCAGTTAAGGGACTTCTTTCGCGCTAGGCGTTAAGTGATAGAGATCATATCTTTAATCACATTTAAGCTAAAGCAATTACTAACACGGGTTCTGAAAAAATTACGCACCGGACAACAAGCTCTCATAAGGAATTTGCAATCCATCATGTAAACGCTTAATCATGCGCAGACTTAATGCACGTTTACGATTTAATACTTCGGACACTCGACCACTAGAGCCTATATAGGTTTCAAGATCACGTGGCGTAAGACCTTGTTGTTCCATACGAAACTTAATAGCTTCAATAGGATCAGCCGGACTAATCGGGTAATGTTTATTTTCATAGGCTTCCACTAATGCCACCAGTATCTCCATTTCTTCTGCTTCTAGGGTACCTTCTTGCGCTTGAAATATCGTCTCAAGACGATTAAACGTCAACTCAAGATCTTCATCGTTACGGATAGGCTTAATATTCATTTACTGCTTTATACTTTCACTGGCTTCTAACCACCATCAATCAAGAAAATCGACTATCCAGCCATTTCTTGAAAGATGTCTGACTTTCACCAGAGGGTTTACCTGCCAACAATCCTTCTATGCTGATGTCCTCATCAATGTCTTCCCAATGTATTCCGTAACCCTTTCCAATCAGCCGCCAATTGTTTTGCTCCGATTGGGATGCGTAGGTTAAGCGTGGATACCACGCCAGCGGAACAGATATTGTTCTTCCATCGCTCAAGTCAACACTTAAGGTATCTTCTGTCACTGTGAGGTTTTCTGCAGTCGGAACCTCGATTTCAATTTTGGAAATATGCATTCCAAGCCTCTCTTAATGGTGTTTGATATTCGCCGACAATTCTGTGGATGCGGATGATCTCATTTCGTGAAAAACCGCCACTACTATGCAAACGCACAGGATCAAGCCAAAACTTAGCAACCTTGTCTTCCCGTTCAATGTGGATGTGAGCGGGTTCATCCCGATCTCCAGCAAAAAAGAAGAAGCGGTAAGGTCCAATTCGTAACACAGTTGGCATTTATTTAACCTGAGTTTTCGTTCAATTTAATTGATTATGGTGGATTGCATGTCGATAAAGCCACCAATCTGTTCATCTTACCGGACAATCTCATTTGAACAAAATAGATTCAGCCCTTATCAAGCCAGCGCTGAATATAGAACAGCGGAGTTACCCACTATTTGCTTGCGAAAAAAGATTAATGTATCCAGTTTTCAGCTAC
>CAIOMN010000116.1 GCA_903859415.1 uncultured Methylococcaceae bacterium | reverse complement strand
ATACGCTGAAAGGCAATCTCTTGATGCTTATGAGGAGAAAAAGCCATCGGCACAGCCGGAAAGAAATCGGCGTTGCCCTGGCCTTTTTCAAACGGTAACTTAATGGATAGATAAGGCCCTTTTGCCAAAGCGCCGTCGGTATTTAAAAACCGCTCTAACAGGCCCTCAAAAAAGGGTGTTGTGGTTTCAAAACTTAAGCGTAAATAATCTTTTACCGCATGCTGTAATTGTTGGGCTAAAACACTTGGATTCATTGAATAGATTTTTTAAGTTAAGAAACTACGGCATTAAATTAAATTGGTGTATAACTTGATAGGTAGATACTGCTGATAAAAACCAAAATCTTTATCGCTAGTCAATATTGAGGCATTTAAACGGACAGCAACGGCACATATTAATAAATCAATATGTGATCCCTGTACACCTTTTTGGCGACATTCATTATAAAACCGAGCGGCGGTAATATAATCTTCATCTAGAATCGGGGTATTTTCAAAATAATTCAGCTTGGCTTTTAGAGTTTCAAACTTATTGTGATCACTATATCCTGATAAAACTTCCTGCCGGATAGCCCCAATAATCAGTACACGCTGTTCAGCAATTAATGTTTCCAGACTCTTTACCAAAACCTCATATTCTGGTTTTCTTGAACGCAGCGCATGTGACCAAATACAAGTGTCTACTAATACATTCAAGAAAGACGCCCCTGTTTATAATCATAATCTGAATCAGGGTCAAACTGACCAAATAGATCAACAATTTCTAGTTGTTTACGGCGAGAAATAAACTCCCTTAACGCAGTAACAACGGTATCTTCTTTGGTTTTAAAATGTCCCACATTTAAAGCTTCATTGATTAAATCATCATCAATGGCAAGATTTGTCGTCATGGCAGTAATCCTCTTTTATAAAAGCCAAAGTTTAGTTCACACGTTGGGTGCACGCAATATTTTACAATACGTTAGCATTAAGATAGTTTAACAAAATCATTACTACATCAAACATTTTTACTCCAGTTTCGAATCAAAATACTGCCACACGGTTTGGTAGTCTTGTTCACGGCTACAGAGATCAAAGGGGGCGACGTATTGGATGATGCGTTCTATGGGGCCATTGGGGACGGTGTCATCTTGTATGGTGCGTTCTACGATGGCTCTATCCAGAGTTTGAATATCTTCCCAGCCGAGTGCGCCGGTTTGAGTTTCCCAGTCGCGGGTATCAATCACAAATTGACCATTCTTAGGGCTGACCTGTTCTGCACACCAATCTAACCAGCGGGCTTTTATGTCGGCGGGTGGGGTTTTGATTTGATAGGCCGTGTCATTTTTAATGGCTCTACGCGGTAAGCCAACGCCGACTAAGCCTTTAGAGACGGTAAAGACGATGCGACCGGCTCTATCAAACCAGGTGTCTTGTTCGTATTGGCGCATCACCGGAAACTGCACGCGGTAGATGGTTTGTAATTCTTCTAAGGTCAGTCCCAAAGCCATAGCGGCTAAGACATCAATTTCAACGAGGGCTTGGCGGCGATTGTAATCGGTTCGTAAAGCGCAGTTTCGATGCCAATCGGGGGTTAATTGTTGGAAGAAACTGTTAGGTGATTTCCGGAAATTAATTTACCCATTAGATGGGTCGAATCAAGATGTCCCATTTGGGTAGGATTGGGTTACGTTCCAGTCTGGCTTCAATCGTCCGCATCGCTACTTTGGACAGTGAAATCCCTTTCTGGTAAACCGTTTTGCTGAGGTTGACCAATGGCTGTATAAGTACCCATGTAAAATTAATTTAACTTTTTAAGAAAAGTCTACGGTGAAAGATATTCCAATATTAGCAAGCACATCAAATAATTCTCTTTTGAGATCAGCAAAAGACTTATAAGCGTCAAAAGGCAACCAGTCATATT
>CAIOMN010000115.1 GCA_903859415.1 uncultured Methylococcaceae bacterium | reverse complement strand
CTTTTGGAATCAGGATAGAAAGAAAACCTTGGCAGAAAGAGTCGATAGTTTATCAAACATTGTGTTCCAGGAGAAACTGGGCACAGTGGCTGAAAAGACCCACCGAGTCATTCAATTGTCGGCGTTTATCGCAGAGCGTTTGAACGCTAACGTTGAATGGGCGAAGCGAGCGGCGCTTTTAGCAAAGACCGATTTAATGACAGAAATGGTCGGTGAATTTGGTAACTTGCAAGGTTTAATGGGGCGTTATTATGCTTTGGCTGAGGGTGAAGCGCCAGAAGTAGCCTGGGCATTGGAAGAACAGTATTTTCCCAAGCAATCAGGTAGTGAGACGGCTTCAAGTCAGATTGGTCAAGTGCTGGCACTGGCAGAAAAAGTAGATACCTTAGCGGGTATTTTTAGTGCAGGTTTAATTCCAACCGGTGATAAGGACCCCTATGCATTAAGACGAGCAGCTTTGGGGATTTTACGTACACTGATTGAGAATAATTTAACCCTCGATCTTGTTGAAGCCATTACTTTCTCTCTATCATTATTTACACATCCTTTTGATAAAGCAGCGACACAATCGGCGGTGATTGAGTTTATTTTCGATCGTTTAAAAGGTTATTGCCTGGATAAGGGTTATAGTGCTGATGAATTTGATGCGGTGATTACCGTTAAGCCAGTTGATCCTTTAGATTTTATCCAACGTCTTGTTGCTGTTAAAGCGTTCAGGCAGCTACCCGAAGCTGAAAGCCTAGCGGCTGCGAATAAACGGATTCGCAATATATTGAAGAAATCGGATACTCAGCCCGCTGATAAAGTGGGTGCATTAATTGAAAGTACAGAAATTCAACTATTGGAAGCGGCGAACTTGTCTGGTGAAGACATTAAACCCTTGTTAGCACAACGTGATTATCAAGCTACTTTAAATCGCTTAGCGCAATTAAGAGGTGCAGTGGATGCGTTCTTTGATAACGTCATGGTCATGACAGATGATCTTGACTTACGCGCTCATCGTTTAGCGTTGTTAAACCTGTTATCTGAGCAGTTTTTAACTTGTGCAGATATTTCTAAATTACAAGCGTAGTATTCAATTAATAAAATGTCCAAACAACGCTATATCTTATTAGATCGTGATGGTGTGATAAACCAGGATTCCGATGCGTTTATTAAAACGCCTGAAGAGTGGTTGCCCGTAGAAGGTAGTCTTGATGCTATCGGGTTACTGACGAAGTTCGGATATAAAGTGATTGTCGCGACCAATCAGTCAGGTATTGCAAGAGGCTTGTTTGATGAGGTGATGCTAGAAAAAATTCATGCAAAAATGAATGCATTAGTCGCCGAGAAAGGGGGGCAAATTACCGCTATTTATTTTTGCCCTCACGGCCCAGATAGTCATTGCGATTGTCGTAAACCGAAGCCCGGCTTATTAAAGTCCTTTGCACAGGATTTTAATGCTGATTTATCGGGTATACCGGTTATCGGAGATTCTTTACGTGATTTGCAGGCCGCTGAAGCGGTAGCTGCAGAGCCGATTTTAGTAAAAACGGGTAAAGGTCAGAGCACGCTATTAAATAATCCACAACTTAATATTCTTGTTTTTGAGAACTTATATGACGCAGCAAAATATATCACAGCAAGACCTTAGACCTAAAAATTATATAGGGTCTACCTTATTGTTTATTGGTATTTTTTTAACCGCTACCGTGGTCGGAACCTTGATACTTCTAGGGCTATTTACCACATTTAAATTTCGATGGAAGTTAGGCTATGTTTGGTGTGCTGTTATTGGCTGGATGACAAAAGTTTTTTGTGGTTTGACATTTGAAGTAGAAGGGTTAGAACGGGTTAATGCCCAACGACCGACCATCTTTTTCAGCAACCATCAATCAGCTTGGGAAACGTTAGCTTTACGGTATATTTTACCGCCTCATTCTGTGGTAATAAAGCGAGAGTTGCTTTATTTTCCTATTTGGGGATGGTCATTACTGGCTTTAAAATCGATTGTTATTAACCGTAAAAATCAACGGGCTTCTTTAAAATCTTTGCTTAAACAAGGTTCACGCTATTTAAAAGAGGGTTTGTCTGTGTTGATTTTTCCAGAGGGAACGCGGGCAGGGACCAGGGATGTTCTTAAATTTAATATCGGTGGTGCAATGTTAGCCCATAAGACTGGTTATCCAGTTGTTCCTATTGCTCATAATGCGGGTGACTATTGGCCGCGTTACAGCTTTTTTAAATATCCGGGTGTGATTAAAGTAAAAATTGGTCCTACTATAGAAACTAAGGGACGTAAAGCGGCCGATATCAATGCAGAAGCGGAGGCTTGGATAAGACAAGCTATGAAAGAGATGGGATAACTTAAAGGATACCCAAGCATTTATCTTGATCTTAGTGTAACTGCGTATAATGCGATTAATAATAACTCAATAAAATAAATAACGGTCACTTACCCCATGAAGAAAATTTTACTACTATCCTTAGCAGCCTTATTGTTACCCGCGTGTGCTGATAAAAATCAATATGAGCAGGCTGTCCTGGAACAAATGAAAAAAGAAACGGATATAAAGGATTATAAAATCACCCCGGAATATATGACTAAATGTGTTGTGGATACGACAGCTCAAAATATGCCAGGGATTTTTGCCTTTGATCCTAATCGCTTAACGGCTTATCGTAACTATGCGAAAATGCTGACCTTAACTGAGTCTCAAGATCCTAAAAAGGTACTGGAAGAATTGCGTACTGATTTTGGTTCACCTAAAGATCTGGCTGAAGCGCGGGCTAACTACACGGAAAGTGTAATGGAGTGTTATACCGCAGTGATTTCAGAATCTGAAAAAGTTGAGAAAGAAAAAGCGGAAGATGCAAAAGAAGAACTGGTTCCAACAGCACCGACTACAGAAGCAGCACCAAAATAAATAATAAATACCCCTCGTTTCTCTTTAAGAGAAACGAGGGGGTTAAGTTGTGGGTAAGATGCAATAAACCGCCTCCTCACTTTTATAGGAGTAAAACAGTTTTAGCTGTTTTTACAGACAATATCTGAAGCTATTGCACTCCTGTTGCTGAACAACTTGTGCTCTTATTTAACTCTCATTCCTGCAACGGCGCCTTCATCAGGACTCAAAATCCATATATCTTTGCCCCCTGGTCCTGCTGCCAAAACCATACCCTCAGATGTGCCAAAGCGCATCTTTCTAGGCGCAAGATTAGCGATAACTAATGTTAATCTGCCTTCTAAATCTTCAGGGGCATAAGCTGATTTTATACCTGCAAAGATAGTGCGAACCTCATCACCAATATCAACGGTTAAGTGCAATAACTTATCTGAGCCTTCCATAGCATCCGCCTTGATGATTTTAGCGATACGTAAATCAAGTTTGGCAAAATCATTAAAATCAACCAGTTCTGCAATAGGTTCAAACTGCTTTTCTTTAACGACGGCGGCTTGAATCGGTGAGGCCGTTTTTTCCAGGTTTTCTTTAGAGGCTTCAACAATCGCGGCAATCTTATCGGCATCAACACGGGTCATCAACGGTTTAAAATCATTGACCGTATGATTTAAAAGCGGTTGGCTGTTAGTGGGCCACATTTGAGATTCGATGTTTAAAAAGCGTTCTGCTTCTGTTGCTAAGACCGGAATAACAGGCTTTAGATAGACGGCTAATAAACGGAATAAATTGATACCCACTGAGCAAATTTCATGCAGGAGGGCATCTTGACCTTCTTGTTTTGCAACTAACCAAGGCTTCTTTTCATCAATGTACTGGTTTGCTTTATCCGCAAGCGCCATGATCTCACGCATGGCTTTACCAAACTCGCGGGCTTCATAAAAGGCGGCTATGGTTTCGTTAGCATTGACAAACTCTAAAAATAAATCAGTTTCAGAGCATTCGGCTGATAGGGTGTTAGCAAAACGTTTGTTAATAAAACCGCTACAACGACTGGCAATATTAACGACTTTGCCGACCAGGTCAGAGTTAACACGTTGGCTAAAATCATCAAAGTTTAAATCAATATCATCCACGCCAGCGCTGAGTTTTGCGGCGAAATAATACCGTAGATATTCAGGGTTTAAATGATCTAAATAGGTGCGGGCGGTGATAAATGTACCTCGCGACTTAGACATCTTTTCACCATTAACGGTTAAGAAGCCGTGCGCAAAAATAGCCGTGGGCGTTCTAAAGTTTGAACCACTCAACATGGCAGGCCAGAACAAGGCGTGGAAATAGATAATGTCTTTACCAATAAAATGGTAGAGTTCGGTGTCATTTTCAGTGCTCCAGAACTCATCAAAATTGAGTAATTGTTTGTCACACAAGCTCTTAAAGCTAGCCATGTAACCAATAGGCGCATCCAGCCAGACATAAAAGTACTTGCCGGGAGCATCAGGGATTTCAAAGCCAAAATAAGGCGCATCCCGTGAGATATCCCATTGCTGTAAGCCGCCATCTAGCCATTCTGCAAGCTTGTTTCTGACTTCGGGTTGTAAATGACCGGCTTGAGTCCAATCCGAGAGCATGGCGGTAAAGTCGGCCAGATTAAAAAAGTAGTGTACGGAATCTTTTTCAATAGGTTTTTCACCAGAAATAGCAGAGACAGCATTCTTTAATTCAGTCGGTGAATAAGTGGCACCGCAGGCCTCACAACCATCTCCATATTGTTCAGTCGCTCCACACTTGGGGCAGTCGCCTTTAATAAAACGGTCCGGTAAAAACATATTTTTAACTGGATCATAAGCCTGAGTAATGGTGCGTGAGCTGATATGACCGGCATCTCTTAAACGAGTGTAGATCAACTCTGAAAAAGTTTTATTTTCTTCAGAATGGGTGCTGTGATAATTATCAAAAGCGACACCAAAGGCTGTAAAGTCAGCTAAGTGTTCTTTACCTACTTGCGCAATCAGTTCTTCGGGTGTGATACCTTCCCGATCTGCTTTAAGCATAATAGGTGTTCCATGTGTGTCATCAGCGCAGACGAAATAACAGAGGTTACCACGTTGTTTTTGAAAACGAACCCAGATATCAGTTTGGATATATTCAACCAGATGACCTAAATGAATAGGGCCGTTGGCATAAGGAAGGGCGCTAGTGACAAGAATTTTTCTATCAGACATTGTTAAAAGATCATGGTATACGGAAACAAATAATGCATGAATTATCTCATAAAATGAGCGGTTCAACAGAATAGAGGTTTGCTAAACAAGGAATTTTATAAAAAAAACTGTAGAATGCCTGTTATTGTGTGTCTTTAGGTGTTTAATAGGAATGTCTAAAGAGGGCTTGTTAACTAAACTATCAATATGGAATTATCATGGCGCAACTAGAAAAGACCGATGTAGAAAATCTGTTAAAGACGTTTATCGATCCTAATCATGGTGTCGATCTGGTCACGGCAAAATCAGTTAAATCAATTGTAATTGAAGGTTCTCGGATTACTGTTAAGTTGGAACTGGGATATCCAGCCAAAAGTACTATTGACGCATTAAAAGCCGCTGTCGAGCAACACCTCAGTGTCCTGGAAGGCGTCACTCAGGTGACTGTGGAAGTGAGTGTAAAAATCCTGTCACATGCGGTACAACAAGCTTTAAAACCGCAGCCCAATATAAAAAACATTATCGCGGTTGCTTCAGGAAAAGGTGGGGTAGGCAAATCGACAACCTCGGTTAATCTTGCGCTAGCTTTAGTTGCTGAAGGCGCTAAAGTTGGCATACTCGATGCCGATATTTATGGGCCCAGTATTCCAACGATGCTGGGATTGTCTGGCCGGCCCGAAAGTGAAGACAATAAAACCATGTTGCCCAAGATCGCTTATGGCTTACAAACCATGTCTATTGGGTATTTGATTGAGCCTGATCAGCCGATGATCTGGCGAGGCCCCATTGCAACTAACACCTTGCAGCAATTATTGAGAGACACTAATTGGGTTGATCTGGATTATCTTATTATAGATTTACCGCCTGGTACGGGTGATATTCAATTGACACTTGCACAACAAATTCCAGTGAGTGGTGCCATTATTGTTACAACGCCTCAAGATATTGCGCTGATTGATGCGCAGCGTGGCTTAGGCATGTTTGCAAAAGTTAATGTGCCGGTTTTAGGTGTCGTTGAAAATATGAGTATGCATATTTGTAGCCAGTGTGGTCATGCAGAAGCTATTTTCGGAGAAGGGGGTGGTATCGCGATGTCTGAGAAAAACAAGGTAGATTTTTTAGGCGCTTTGCCATTGGATATCACTATCCGGCAATATGCTGACTCAGGAAAACCGACTGTCGTTGCTGATCCTGATGGAAAAGCTGCGCAAATTTATAAAGCAATAGCGCGTAAAACAGCGGCAAAGTTAGCCTTAAAAACAAAAGATTACAGTACTCGCTTTCCTAATATTGTAGTGCAAAACACCTGAAGAACAATCTACGCCGTCGCGATCTTGTAGAGGTTGATGTTTAAGGTAATTCGCAATAAATAAAATGCCATCGTATAGGATGGGGGGGTTTATTATTGCGTCTTACCTTGTGTCGTTAGCAACTCTATGTAAAAATTAAACAATTTAAAACAATAGGTTTAATAGTTAATGAGCATAAAGTCGGACAAATGGATACGCCGTATGGCGGAGCAAAAAGGTATGATCGAGCCCTTTGAAAGTGGTCAAGTCAGGAGTTCTGAGCAGGGCAAGGTTATTTCTTATGGTACCTCCAGTTACGGTTATGACGTTCGATGCTCTGATGAATTTAAAATCTTTACCAATATTAACTCAGCGATTGTTGATCCGAAAAACTTTGATCCCAATAGCTTTGTAGATATTAAATCAGATGTGTGTATTATTCCACCCAACTCCTTTGCGTTAGCGCGTACCGTAGAATATTTCAGGATTCCACGTGATGTGTTGGTTATTTGTTTAGGTAAATCAACCTATGCGCGTTGTGGCATTATTGTTAACGTGACACCCTTGGAGCCTGAATGGGAAGGTCACGTTACCCTGGAGTTTTCTAATACTACGACCTTACCTGCAAAAATATATGCGAATGAAGGCGTCGCCCAAATGCTCTTTTTTGGCAGCGATGAAGTCTGCGAGACGTCTTATAAAGATAGAGAAGGTAAGTATCAGGGGCAGACGGGGGTTACTTTACCTAAAGCTTAAAGTTATTGCATTTCTTTTTGGGGTGGTAATTGTATAAAGAAACCTTTGGTATTGAGGCTCTCAATGACTTTTTTAGCATCTTCCTTAGCTAATTTTTTATCTTCAGTTAATGCTAGCTCCATGACAAATTCCAATTTCCCAAAGTTGTTCAATAATTCTTCTGGCACCTTTGAAAAATCATCTCGGTTAACGAGGTACAAATACAGGTAATCTTTTTTTAAGCTTTTATAAATAAAGGATTGCATGGTGTTAAACGGTAGTTGAATAAAGATGGCTATTTTAACTGCTTTTTAAGAACGCCCCTCCCAATTTTACAATGACTTCTCTCTTATCATGGATAAATCACTTTTTAAGTTCGATGACTTTTTTAAATCAGCCTGTGTGTTTGAAGCTTCCCTGATTCTGGTTGCGGTCGGGTTAGGCTGGATTGCCTCGATTAATCCGTTTGAAAATATTCATTTTTCCGAAATGGCCCTTGTTTACGGCGTGATAGGGACGATGCCATTGTTTTTAATGTTTTTTGCCTTAGAAAAAATACAAGGCGAGTCCGTCGTTAAGATTAAAAATTTACTGCTGAATACCTTAGGGCCTGGCTTGCACCGTTATCATTGGACTGATTTATTGATATTGGCATCAATCGCTGGGGTATCAGAAGAACTATTGTTTAGAGGCGTTATTCAACCTTGGATAGAAAATTCATGGGGAGCAACAGCCGGTTTAATTGCAAGCAATATTCTGTTTGGATTAGTTCATGCGGTTACGCCACTTTATGCGGTATTAGCCATGCTGGTGGGTATCTATCTGGGTCTATCCTTAACTTATGGTGGAGAAACGAATTTATTGGTGCCCATCATTATTCATGGATTCTATGACTTTTTGGCGTTCGTAGTTCTAATGCGCATCTATCGTAGTAGCCTTAATAGCTGAATGCTCCATGAATTTATTGTATACAATAAGGAAACTATTCGTATATCCTTAGTGATATTGTCAACAATAGAGATCTTATGTATAGTTAACCTGCAGTTTAACGAAACATTTAATTTTTATTTACGAGGATACACTCATGACTGATTTACAAAAAGATTTTTTAACCGGTATCGTTTTTATGACTGGCTTGGTTGGCTTTATTTCAGGTGAATTTATAATTTCATCAACCCTGTTTGCTTCAGCCGCTATTGCTAGTAACTTAAACCTAAATCACAGAAGATCCAACGCAGGTCAATTCTGATGATTCACAACTCAACTATAAGTAAACCTGCATTAATTTAACCATTTATGGTTATGGAAAAGGGCAGGCTAGCCCTCACTTCGTCAACTATCAATAATAAGCCTAGAACGGAATCTTCGTTCTAGGTTTTTTTTTATAAAGCT
Source organism: uncultured Methylococcaceae bacterium (assembly GCA_903859415.1). Classification (GTDB taxonomy): domain Bacteria; phylum Pseudomonadota; class Gammaproteobacteria; order Methylococcales; family Methylomonadaceae; genus Methylobacter_C. Next base: position 27,980 of record CAIOMN010000115.1, on the reverse strand, counting down.
CTCTTATTTTTGGCTTTTTCCTGAATTAATTATCTGCTCCTGTCAGATTATCTGTACACTCACCCGCCATACTTTTTGCCTTAACGCCTCTCTGAGATTCTGAAACAAATATATTTTGTTTACAAACTTTCTTGAAGTAATATTCTGTCAGTATTTTATGCCCATAGTCTGTTAGCATTGCTTATCAGTGCTTATCAGTGCTTATCAGTGCGTAACGCTGTGCCTTATGATCAGTATTTATCGTCATTCCATCCACTACATTGGTATTTAATCGGGTTAACCATGCTAAAAATTCGTGAAATCGTTCTTACTATAATCGTATTATTTTGGAGTACCCAGGGTTATACCGAGTCTCATAAAGTCGCCATAGCCAGTGCTCATCCATTAGCGACTGCAGCAGGATTTGAGGTGCTGGCTAAAGGCGGTAATGTTTATGATGCGGCGATTGCGGTAAGTGCTGCTTTAGCAGTTGTTGAGCCTTGGGCTTCGGGTTTGGGTGGTGGGGCTTATTGGTTATTGCATAGAGAAAAAGACAATGTAGATACTTTAATTGATGGCCGAGAGAAAGCGCCACTGGCTGCCCATAAGGACATGTTTTTAAATAAAGGCGGTAAAGTGATTGAAAAGTTGTCACTTGATGGCGCATTAGCCGCCGCGATTCCCGGTATGCCGGCGGGGTTGGTACATTTATCAGAAAAATACGGACAATTATCCTTGGCAGACGATTTGGCACCGGCCATACGTTATGCACAGACTGGTTTTGCAGTCGGTGAGCGGTATTTAAAGTTAGTTAAGTTCAGAGCCGCGACCCTAAAACAATACCCCGAATCAGCGCAACTGTTTTTGTCAGAAGGTGAAGTGCCTAAACCGTTTTCAATACTGAGACAACCCGACCTCGCTAACACCTTAACCCGCTTGGCAAACTCAGGCCGAGACGGTTTTTATAGTGGCACAACCGCCGATAAATTGCTTGAAGGTGTTATAAATGCCGGTGGAATTTGGACTAAAGAAGACCTTGAAGCCTATCAGGTCGTTGAACGTAAACCCGTCACTGGGCATTATAAAGGGATTAAAATTACCAGTGCTGCCCCGTCTTCGTCAGGTGGTATTGTATTAATTGAGGCACTGAATATATTAGAAGGTTATGACCCTCAGAAACTAACCGAGCTTAATCGTAAACACCTGATTGTTGAAGCCATGCGTCGTGCCTATCATGATCGGAGCTTATATTTAGGTGATGCGGACTTTATTCATGTGCCGGTTGAGCGCTTGATAAACGAAGATTATGCGGCGGGCTTGCGGAGCAGTATTCGTTTAGATAAAGCCTTGCCCAGTAGTGAACTGTCTGGTCAAATAGAGCTTCAGACTGAAGGTATTAACACCACCCATTTTTCGATTATTGATGATGAAGGGAATCGTGTTGCCGCAACCCTGAGTATTAACTTTCCCTTTGGTTCAGGTTTTGTAGCCCCCGGTACTGGTGTGGTATTAAATGATGAAATGGATGATTTTGATAGCGCACCGGGTGCCATGAATGGCTATGGGTTGATTGGTGGCGTGGCTAATGCTATTGCTCCAGGTAAACGGATGTTATCCAGTATGGCACCTACTTTTTTAGAAACGGATAATGAAGTAGCTGTTTTAGGGACGCCTGGAGGCAGTAAAATTATCTCGATGGTATTATTAGGTACACTCGATTTTGCTGAAGGTCATGGCCCAGATTCGTGGGTTAATAAGCCTCGCTATCATCATCAATTTATGCCTGACGTGATTGAATATGAAAACGGTGCTTTTTCTAATGAAGAACTGACTCAGTTGAAGAGCATGGGTCATGAATTGAAGCCGGTTCGTTATCCGTACGGTGACATGCAAGCGGTTCTATTAAATAAATCCACTAAACAATTATCGGCAGCCAGTGATAAGCGAGGCGAGGGTAGAGCAGTGGTAGGGAAGTAATGAATTCTGATAGTGTTGAAGTATGGCACGGCATCATAACGGCCGATGAGGCGCTTTACGAATCTTTTTTGGCTGTTTTAGATGGCGATGAACGACGTCAAGCCAACAGATTTACGAATACGCTATTGCATAAGCGATATGTCGAAGCGCATGGACGAGTAAGGCATCTGCTAGCTGAGAAAGTTAAACAAGCGCCAGAAAAGATCATCATCAACAAAACTAAACAGGGCAAACCTTTTTTGGCTGATTACCCTGAATTCGCTTTTAATTTATCACACTCTGCTGAACAGTTATTGGTAGCTGTTGCTTGGAACTGCCGGGTTGGAGTGGATGTTGAACACTATAAATCGAGAGTTAATTTAATCGGTTTAGTGAATAAGTGTTTTGCTGAAGCAGAAATGAGTTACTGGAATCAGTTGCCAGACAATGAGAAAAACCAAGCATTCTATCGCTTTTGGACACGCAAGGAAGCGTTTGTAAAAGCCACTGGTCATGGGATTGTGCTGGGTTTAGATCAATGCGTTGTCAATCCTGAAAAACCGGTTGAATTCATAAGCGTCCCTATGCAATGCGGAAAAGCATCAATATGGTCTATTCAAGACCTTGAGTTGGGTGAGGGGGCATGTGGTGCAATAGTCTCAGATAAAAAACTGAAAGATATAAGGCTAAAGCACCTTTAAGAGAGTTAACTCGATATAGGCAGAGAGTCCGCTACTCGCTCTTTTTTACACGAATTTTAAAGCCGGCAATGGCAATGCCGTTCAAGGAGTTAATGGCGGCTTTAGCCTCGCCGGGTTTTGGCATTTCAACAAAACCAAAGCCCTTTGAAAGCCCTGTATCGTTGTCTATTACCAGATTGCAAGATTGCACAGCGCCATGTCCCTGAAATAGAGTTAAAAGCTCTGCTTCTGTGGTTGTGCGTGCGAGATTGCGGATAAGTATTTTCATCAATTTACCGTGTAATTTTGTTGTGTGTAAATTATACAGCTTCTTAACCAATTCTATTGGTATATCAACGCAATTAGGTAGAGTATTTGGCTAAGCTAATTGCTCAGCATATTTAAATAAGGCCTTCTTCCTTTAGTGCTTGCTGTACCGCAGGCCGCTCTGAAATCCCTTCGACATATCGAGTTAATGCAGGCCATCTTGAAATATCCAGATTGACATAATGCCCCCAACTGAGTGTCACAAACAAATAAGCATCAGCAACACTAAATGTTTTACCTAGCAAAAACGGCTTATCTGATAAATGCTCTTCAACTGTTCCCAAGCGTGAGCTTAATCTTTCGATAGCTGAATCTTTAGCTGCTTGCTGTGCAGAGGGATCAAACAGGGGAGAAAAGTTTTTATGAATTTCAGTCGAAATAAAGTTTAACCATTGTTGTAATAAATACCGTTCGAACGTTCCTGCTTCAGGTGCCAATTTTTTTTCTGGCGCTCTGTCTGCAAGGTACTGAACGATAGCTGGGCCTTCTGTTAGCTTATTACCATCATCAAGTATCAGTGTGGGCACATAACCATTCGGGTTGATTTTCCAAAAATCATCGCCGTGTTCGGTTAGTTTACTTTGTAAATCAACCTTTATCAGTTCAAGCGGTAGCTCTGCTTCGTTAGCAACTATGTGGGGTGATAAAGAGCAGGCTCCAGGTGTGTAATACAGTTTCATATAAAATCTCGTTAGTTATTTTCCAGTAAATGCAAAACATAAACTAAATCTGTTCATCTGACAATAAATGAATTAATTGCTCAGAACTTTGAAATCAGATGGTACCGGACGCGATGCAATCGAGTACCAGTAAGCCACCCACAGCGTGTATTGCATCAGCTATAGCACGCACGTAGTCATCGGGAAGAATCATGCCCGCCGAGGTTTCAACATGCGGCGCGAAGACAAAATCCGGTTTCTCACGGCTAATGGTAGTTAACACTTCTTCGATTGCAGCAGGAACAGTACTCGACTCTCTGGTGCCTGTCCCCGGACTGTGAGTGAGCACACTCAAAGCGCTGGTACAAAACTATCAGAACGAACGCACTTACCAGGACTCTGACGGCACTCATTTGGACAGCGGGTGCTTTAACTCAGACGTCGGGTGCCTTACCCAGCGCTTCGGGTGCTTTACCCAGCACTTCGGCGGCAGTAACTTTAAGCATTAGTGTTTACACTGAAAGATCAAGCGACCGGACCGGACCGGGACGTCGGCCGCACTAGCTCTAACCTTCGGCACAAGCAGTGGGGACCAAAATAATGTGATTAAAACGACTTGAGTTGTTGATTAATAGTAAATATATCATTGACAATCTATTGGCGAATTTTAAAAAATATGTTAGAGTCTACTCACAAAATTAAATGATACACACAATGTAATGTTGCCTGAAAATGGCAATATAATAATCACCAGAACATGCGTATTATTTATTAAAGTCTAAGTCATTCTATATGCCATCGCCATCGCCACCGGCACTGGCAGGTCATAATCTGGCCTTTACTAACTTCCATTAGTTTTTGGTTGAGGGGGAGGATGCAACGTTGTAGCATCCTCCCAGCTTCCCAGTGAAGTAATTGTTACAAGTTGTTACAATTATTTTCGTGACAAAATAACTCAAACCTTTATCATGATATCGCAATAATAAATGGTAAAAGGATTTGGTAATGGATAATTCGGAAGTATGGGCATCTACCTCTAAATCCTGGGTTAATCAGGTTTCAAGAGAACCGGTAGACTTGACCCACTGTGATGGCGAGCAGGTGCAATTTCCGGGCGCCATTATGCCGCATGGGGTTTTGCTCATTTTAACCCTTAGCGACTTTCGCATTTTGGGTGCCAGCGCGAACACCGGCTTTTGGTTCGGTTGCGACGTAGAACAGCTTTTGCATTGTCATCTTGACCGGATCGTTGCCCCCGACATACAGCAGACGTTGGAGACAAGTCTGGCACACATCACCGAACCAGAGCTTCCTCGCTATCTCGGCAGCTTTCAACCTGCGCAAGGCAACCATCGGTTTGATGTTTTCGCTCACCGATCCTGCGATGTTTTCATAGTTGAGTTCGAAGCCATCCCTGCTGAAGTGGCAGAAAATGGGTCGACTGGACGCATGGCCGAGGTCTCCGAGTGCATCAGTAGGCTGCATGCCGCTGAAACCTGGGAGGAAGGCATGGCTATTGGTGCCCGTGAATTAAAACGGCTGACCGGTTTCGATTCGGTAGTAGGCGCCCGGTTTCTTGATGATGGTTCTTTCCATGCCATCGCTGAAACGTGCGAATCGTATTTTCCTTCTGTTCTCGACAAGCGTTTTCCTCGCTCCGATATCCCTGAACCCGCCCGCCGACAGATGCTCTTGATGCCCTTGCAGTATGCTCTGGACCTGGACTACGAGCCAGTACCCCTGGTTATTGCTGATCAGGCCCACGAGCCTTTGCAGATAGACCTTGGTTTTGCTGTACTTCGCAGTATATCCCCGATGTGCCGCCGTTTTTATCGAAATATGGGTGTGCAATCACGACTGGTTATTTCCTTAGTGGATCAAGGAGAGCTGTGGGGCTTCTTTAGCTGCAAAAACGCGACGCCTCGCCAGGTGGTCTATTCCGACCGCCTTGTGCTTAAATTATTTGCAGAAATGTCTGCACTTTTGTTAGTTGAAAAAGAACGAGCCGAGCAGTTACAAGACGCGCTTCAGATCAAGCGCAGAATAAGCAAAATCGCTGCCGAACTGTCTTCTGCCGATGTATTTTCTGACGTGTTGATTCAGTTACCTGAACAGGTACTCGACAATCTCGACGTCACTGGTGTCGCGCTCTGTTTGGATAGTAAAATCCTCTGTGCAGGCGTTACCCCTGAAGCCACGGTCATTCAAGCCCTAATTTCATGGCTGGATGAACAGGGTCAGTCCTTGTTTACAACCGATAGACTGCCTACGTTGTTCGGGTCCACCACCCAGTCTTTGGGACAAGCGACCGGCCTACTTGCCGGGTGTTTGATGGAATCGGGTCAGTATATACTTTGTTTTCGGCCAGAACATGTGCATGAAGTCAAATGGGCAGGAAATCCTTTGAAGCAGATTGAGATTGATGTGGTCAGCGGTGAGGAGCGGTTTACGCCGCGTGGTTCTTTTGAGGTTTGGAAACAGGAAATGAGAGGGACAGCACGGGCCTGGCAATTTTATGAGATCGAAGCGCTCACCGATCTACAACAGGCTGTTATCCAATTGCAGTACACTGAAAATCAGCGGGTCCTAAGATCCCAATTAGCACAAAGTAATGCTGAGCTCGAAGCATTTGCGTACATTGTTTCTCATGATCTTCAGGAGCCCCTTCGTGGTATTAGTAATTTCGCTCAAATTTTAGTGGATAGCTCTAGCGGGAAAATTGGGCAGCAGGAACTCAGCTGGCTGAATACTATTCTGAATCTGAGTGGTAGGATGAGTCATCAGATTAATGCCCTCTTGCAATATTCACGCGCGAGTCAACAACCACTGGTCGTGCAGTTAGTGGATCTTAATCTGCTATTGCATAGCGTTCTTGAGGATCTGTCTGCCACTATCAAAAACACAGAAACACAGATTCAAATCTCCCAGACTTTGCCTACCTTGGCCTGTGATCGGATCCGGTTGGCATCCGTGTTCAGCAATCTGATTACGAATGCCATAAAATATAACGATCAGGCTGAACGGCGGATCGAGATAGGATGTCTCGAAAACCCAACGCTTACCTTCTTCGTTCGGGACAATGGCATAGGCATCCCAGAGAAATTTTATGATAAGATTTTTACTATTTTTCGCCGTTTGCACGGCCGCAACGATTATGGTGGTGGCACTGGGGCAGGGCTCGCGATAACGCGTAAGCATATCGAACGACACGGTGGTTGTCTGTGGCTGGAATCGACGCCCGGACAAGGGACAACCTTTTATTTTACGCTGGGTTCCGGCCTTGTATTTTCTGCCGATAATGACGGGGACCCTCATGACTGAAGTGACTGTAAAGAACGTGGATCTAAGTAGTTGCGACCGCGAGCAGGTGCATCTTGTCGGAGCGATTCAGCCTCATGGAGCGCTCCTGGTTTTAGAAGAGCCGACGCTTCGAATCGTTCAGGCAAGTACCAACAGCGCTGATTTTTTGGGCACGCCCTGTGAACTGCTTGTGGGACAATGCCTAGATGAGTTGCTAGGTTTTGAAAGTACCGCCGCCATTCGCATTCAACTCGCTACAAAAAATCTGAACAGCGCTTTTACTCACTTGATTTCCGTGCCATTTCTATCGCATCAGGACAGTGTGGTTCATATATCCGGCAACCGCATCGACGGTTTGTTATTAATGGAATTTGAACGAACCACCGACTCCATAAAAGTGAATCCCGCCTACGAGTACTCTTCTAGGTTGCAGGATATGATTCAGCAACTGTATGGGGGCTCCGGGTTACTCAGCTTTCTGTCTGTCGTGGTTGAGCAGGTACGTGTTTTGTCGGGTTTCGAGCGGGTTATGGTATACCGGTTCGACAGGGAGGGTAGCGGAGAGGTGGTTGCCGAAGCTAAGGATGCGGCTCTGGAAGCCTATCTTGGATTGCATTATCCGGCTAGTGATGTGCCTGAACCCGCTCGACGACTCTTCGAGTTAAGCCCGCTTAGACATCTTCCAGATGTAGACTATGTGCCCGTGCCCCTCTTTCCAGACCTGTCGCCTTTGACTGACGGACGTCCCGTTGATCTGAGCCATTCATTTTTACGGAGTGTTTCGGTGATGTATACCGGTTATCTGCTCAATATGGGTGTGAAAGCCACTCTGGTAATGCCCTTAATGAAGTTGGGCAAGCTCTGGGGCCTTGTTTCCTGTATGCACCATAGCGAGCCGAAATATCTATGCTATGAGCAACGTTTTCCGCTTGAGTTGTTGTCCCGGATGATATCACTGCGAATTGGCGATCTGGAAAGCCTGGATCAATTTGCCTATCGAGTCCGGCTAGATCAGGCGCATGGTCAACTTATTGGTGAGATGGGACGGGCCAAATCCCACTTTGAGGCCTTATTCGGGAGCAAAATAAACCTGCTTAACGAGATCGATGCCGACGGGGCAGCATTACTTGAGGACGGTAAAGTGACTCTACTGGGTAAAACCCCCTCTGAGCATCAGGTCGGACTGCTTGCAAAATGGCTTGTTCAACAGGATGTGGTGGTATTGGCAACTCATTGTTTGCCTGATGATTTTCCCTCTGCCGAGAGCTTTTCAGACGTGGCGAGTGGATTGTTGGCCATCCGGGTTTCTCTTGCGAGTTTGACTTGGGTAATGTGGTTTCGTCCGGAGGTGCTATCGGAAACACATTGGGCAGGCGACCCGAACAAACCAGTTATCATTAACGCTGATGGTCAGGAGAGTCGGTTGCAGCCGAGGACATCGTTTGCCTTGTGGAAAGAAATCGTTCGCGGCCATTCCCACCCTTGGCAGGACTGTGAAATCGAGCATGCAAGCAAACTGCGGCAAAGCTTGCAGGACATCCTCGTTGAACGGTCCTACCAATTGATGCAGCTTAACACGGAGCTCGAGCTTAGCAATCAGGCACTTAACAGCTTTGTTTATGCTTCTTTCCATGACTTAAAGGAGCCGCTACGCGGTATACACAATTATGCTGAACTTCTAAAACTTGAAGAAGGCGAGCACCTGTCAGGGCAAGGTCATCAAAGGGTCGAGACGATCCTAAACTTGACAGGCCGTATGCATCATTTTTTGGAGGCACTGCTTCAATATTCCAATATAAGTAATGTCGAGCAGGATTATCAGGCTTGTTCGATCAATAGACTGGTGGAAGAAATTATCGACATGCTCAAAAAGACCAACCCCGATGAAAACATTACTGTCGACATTCAACCGGCTATGCCAGTTATGCTGTGTAACCAGACTGGTCTTAGAGTTATATTCCAAAACTTAATAACGAATGCAATCAAGTACAATCGTGAAGCAGTGAAAGCACTTAAAATTGGCTGTTACACGACTAACGATACACCGATTTTTTTCGTGCAGGATAATGGAATAAGTATCTCTCCCGAGTTTCACGAATACATTTTTCAACCGTTTAAACGCCTGCATGGACAGAAAGAATTTGGGGGTGGAAGCGGTGTTGGACTTGCGATCACTCAGAAAGCCATAATGCGTCAAGGAGGGCGAATCTGGATTGAATCGGGTGAGGGCAAAGGTTCAAGGTTTTGCTTCACTTTGACGCCTGATCGTTCAGAAGAAAGGGGCTAACGATGGTAAAAACAATAAAAAAAATGCGTCCTCTGATGATCGTAGAGGATTCTGATGAAGATTTTGAAGTTTTTTGTTGGGCTTTGCAAAAAACGGGTTTTACCCGTCCAGTCATACGTGCTGAGTCTGCCGAAGTGGCACTGACACATTTGTTTCCGGAGTTGCTTCAGGCCGACAGGATTGATCCATTGCCGTGTTTGGTGTTGATGGACCTCAATCTACCCGGTGTAAATGGTTTGCAGTTGCTTGAGCAGCTAAGCAAGATGAAACAGTTGCTATCGATTCCTGTCGTGATTATGTCCACGTCCAATAATCCGCTTGATATCGAAGCTTGTTATTGTTTTGGAGCGGCTGGCTATATCACTAAACCTTTTAAGCTTGAAGACTACATAGAAAAAGTAAGAGCGTTAACACATTATTGGTTTAATACTGTTATGCTGCCTGAGGGAAGTGATTGAGTTAAAAAAATTTATACAGGGGTAGGCGCAATAACCCCCCTCTTCATATATTGGAGTAAAACAGCTTTAGCTGTTTTTACAGGCAATAGCTTAAACTATTGCATTCCAGATTTGTAGGGTACGAATAATTACATTTATTATACGATGAACACTGAAATATTAATCACACTTAAAAATGCCACTTGGCCGCTACATCAGCGCCTTGAGACAAATATGAATTTACTGTCTCCCAGTTTCTCAATGGAGGATTACCGGCGCCTGATCAAGGCTTTCTGGGGTTACTACCGTCCTTTTGAAGCAAGCCTTACCAGCGTTCCCGAATTGCATGGCTGCCTACCGGATATCGCTATGCGGAGTAAATTATCCTTGCTGGAGACGGATCTTCAAGCATTGGGTGTAGAGGTTGATTCACTGGAGAGGCTTCCCGTTTGCCACGAACTTCCGATTTGCAACGATCTTGCCTCAGCCTTGGGTTGCCTTTACGTACTGGAAGGCTCGACACTGGGTGGGCAGGTGATCAGTCGTCATTTTAAATCTCTGCTCAATCTTGAAGTCGAAAATGGCGCAGCCTTTTTTACGGGTTACGGTGAACAAACAGGGGCAATGTGGCAAACGTTTAGAGCCGTGTTGATGGCCGTGACGGTGGATGAGGATGCGCTGGTACATGCGGCTTGCGAGACGTTTACAACCTTGGAGCGCTGGCTGTGCTCAGCGATCATTTTGTCTGACGAATAATCATGAAGAGTGACACCTTACGCATACTAATTATTGATGATAGCCCTGAAGACCAGGAGATTATGCAGCGCCTGTTGCAGAAGGGCGCACCTGAGCGCTTCCGGTTTGACACCGCAGAAACGGGTGCCGCAGGATTACGCACTTGCCTGAATAGCGAGGCAGGACTGCCCGATTGTATCCTGCTTGATTATCATCTGCCTGACTATGATGCTCCGGAATTTTTGATGACATTGGGTGCGCCACAATTGCTCGTCTGCCCAGTAGTCGTCGTGACGGGTATTACAAATGGGCTTAATGGCCCGAACATGATCCAGCTGGGTGCTCAGGATTTTATCAGTAAAAGCTGGATGAACCCGGAGAGTCTGGTTCGAGCCGTCGAGAATGCTATCGAGCGATACAGTCTGTTTCGCACACTCCATGATAACGAAAAGCAGTTAGAAGACTATCGTTTTCACCTTGAAAAATTAGTCGAAGAAAAAACCACTGAACTTATCGCAGCCAAGGAAGCATCTGAAGCCGCAAATAAGGCAAAAAGCACTTTCCTGTCCACCATGAGCCACGAAATACGGACACCCATGAATGCTATTCTTGGTTTTACTTACCTTCTCAAGAATGATCTTAAAGACCCAAAACAGATAGACAAGCTTGAAAAGATCAACTATTCTGCCAAACATTTACTGAGTATTATTGATGATGTACTAAGTCTGTCAAAAATTGAGGCTGAACTTATTGATCTGGAGCTGATACGATTTAATATCGGAGATACACTTAAAAAAGTCAGGATCTTAATGAGTGATCAGATTGAATCCAGAAAGTTGGAGCTAATCTACGATATCGATTCCATACTCATTGATTTAACCCTCATCGGCGATCCGTTACGACTTAGTCAAATTCTGCTCAATTATCTCAGTAATGCCGCCAAATTTACTAAACGAGGTCACATTACCTTGCGAGCCCAAGTGGAAAATGAGCAAGATGATAGCGTGACGCTGAAATTTGAAGTGCAGGATACGGGTATTGGTATTAGTGAAGATCAACAAGCCAAACTGTTTCAGCCATTTATGCAGGCTGAGGCCTCTACTACACGTCAATATGGGGGTACGGGTTTGGGTCTGATTATCAGCCGCAATCTGGCTCAACTGATGGGAGGGGATGCCGGTGTCGTCAGTAGTCCAGGCCAAGGTAGCACTTTCTGGTTTACTGTCTGTTTGAAACGAGATAAGGAGCTTAAGCGGCAAGAAGTCTCCAATAAGCCTGAAGCGAAAATTCGTAAAGGTTCACGTATTCTGTTGGTGGAAGACAATGAAATAAACCAGGAAATCGGGCGTATGTTGTTGGAAGAATACAGTTTGTCGGTGGAGATAGCTAATCATGGTGGCGAAGCCGTTTCGATGGTTAAAGCCAATGTCTACGACCTGATTCTGATGGACATACAGATGCCGGTTATGGATGGTTTGGCGGCGACCCGTTGTATCAGACAGCTTGACTGCGGCCAGTCCATACCGATCGTTGCCATGACTGCCAACGCCTTCGAGGATAATCAGAATGACTGTATCGAAGCCGGTATGAACGGTTTTTTAGCCAAACCAATCGAACCAGGCCTTCTTTATAGTGAACTGGCACGCTGGCTTCCTGAGGTCAATTAAGCATTTATTTCAATTAACGAAGGACGTCTTTAGGTTGCTATGGATGGCTCTTCATTGCGATCCTTTACAGATACTATGTTAATGTCGTTAAGTACGTTCTTTAAGGTTCAGCAGCATATCGCTTGGGTCTCTATCGCTAGGACTTTTGAAGTGTAATTTGATATCTTTATAAAGCGGACTCAGTATTTCTTTTATCTCCTTCGCCTTTTCTTCACTTGAGTTTGAAAAATACGTGATTTCGTTTTGATCAATACTGACGCTATCAATAACATTGTTTTCATTAATCCGGAATCCTGAGTTAAGCAGCTTTTCCATCACTTCATTAAACCCTTGATTGTGTTTGTTTCCACCATGATCGATGAATAAATTAAATGTGGCGTTATCAGTTCGCTGGATTTTGTTTATAAGTTCTTTTTTAAGGGTGAATAACTCCTTTTTAACTTGAGCTACATCGTTATCAGTATTTTCTTTTAGTTTTTTAAATTCTTCAGTGGTTTCCTTAGCATCTTTGGTAGCATTATTGACGATGTCAATTTCAGTTGCCGCAATTTCGGCTTTATTCGTAATCGATGAAATCTTATCATCCACTTCTTTTTTACTGTTCTCAAGCTTCTTCATCTCATCTTTGGTGTCGTTGACCAGATCAGCAATCTGTATATTTGCCTGTGTCGCATGGTCAGTTGTCTCTTTTATCTTGTCTGTCAGTATGCCCCATGCTGTAAGCCCACCTGCAATGGCAAAAATTGCACCTACCATTCCCCCAGTTCTTATCCAGCCGTCGATTTTTTTGATACTGTTTAATTCGATCCTGTTTTCTAAATTCTCAGCAAGTTTTTCCAATTGTTCTTTTTTGACATTGATTAAACTATCGATTTCATCATTTATTCTGTTATTTAAGGTTGAGTTGATAGCTTTACCACAGTGTTTGCAAAATAGGCTGTCCAGCGTGTTCAGTGTACTGCAGTTTGTACAAATATTTTGGTTGTCCATGGCAATAAATCACATGAAGAAGTTAAAGATTAGTAATCTGTACGAAGAAATTGAATTCCACGCAAATCCAACAGCTTTTTAGATGATTGCTCCTGGTTGTCGAAAATAAGTTCTCCTAGTTTGTTATCGTCAGTTAACGGTTCATCCAAGCTGGATACTATATGAACATCATTGATCGCACGGTAGTCGATGCGATAAATGCTTTCTTGTTTCCTGGATGTATCAAACTTGATTTGATATTTGACGATCGAGCCGTTGGTATGTGTTATTTCGCCAGGGATTGTAGTGGTGTATAAATTTACATTGATTGACAATAAGCCATTGTTCAAGTCTGATATTTTAAAAGTTGTTGGTGGCGCGATGAAGTCCCCTAACAAAAGAATGCTGTTAGTCTTTTGACGGATCAGATAATATTTTCCTGTACCTTCCAGCAAAAATTGTTGGTGATCATAGGGGTCTATAGTTATATAGAACTGGGCTAAACCTTTAACATAAATTGATTTAGCGACCAACTCGTCTTTTATGTCTCTAAAACCATAATTATCCTTAATGGTTCTCCAGTCAGTCTCACCCAAAAGTTTTTTGAAAGTGGTATCGATTTTCCGGTTGATGTCTGAATCGCTGCCTAATGAGTTGCTCTTTCCAAAATAGAATGTATGACGGAAAGTTTCCAACTGGGCTATGCGCCCTGTTTGGATAGGTGCGATTTGAGTTAGGCCGCACCCAGAGAGGACAAAAAAAATTGGAAGAAGAATAACGCTTCTTATTTTGTTGGATAGAATGAAAACTCCAGCATTCATCATAATTATGCTCCTAACTTTTTGATTCGATTATAATCAGATTTTTTTGGAAGGGATATTGTTTTTTTCATAATAAAACAGTTAAAAATTTATAATCATACCGGCTTATTCGGTTTCCGGATTAACAATTACTTCAAGGCTTTTGATTCCAAGAAAATGAAAGATAATCACCCACTATCCCTAATAGGCAACCGATTGATAATCTGTTTGCTTGTCAGTAGTTCGTTGATGGGTTGTACAAGCTTGGTTCCTCATATGGCTTTCGAACCCTATATTAAAGTCAAGCCGATGAGAAATTCTATTGAGCAAGTTGCGGAAGAGTTTTGTAGTAATAAACGGGAAAGCTCAGGTGGTATTGCATTAGTTAATAAGCCTGACTATATTTTTACAACCGATGGTTGTACCCGATGGTTCGATGGTTCTTGGGCATCCTGTTGTATTGTTCATGATATTTCATATTGGTGTGGAGGCAGCGAACAAGAACGCAATGAAGCTGATCGCGAACTCAAGCAATGTGTCAATAGAAAGATGAATATGATGGGGAATATTATGTATGCAGTTGTCGATATAGGTGGACATCCATGGTTGCCAACGCCATGGCGTTGGGGTTATGGTTGGGATGATTGGCCAAAAAATTATGAAAAATCAGGGACTTCGTTGTCAGCTAAAGAACTAATTGATAAGCTCAAGATTTATGAAACTGTCGAAAAGCAATTAATTGATTTTAAAAAATAAAGCTTTGGTGGGGTATTGTTGAATATCAGTTGAAATTCAGAGTTGGTCCAAGCACTGGTCAATAAGTGTGTTTTATGCGTTCAACTTTAAAAAACTATACTTTTTCTGCTTGTTAACAATATAATTCTTTGAGTTGATATTGCGAAAAAGATCGGTTTATCAATGACTAGAATTATAGCTTTCAAGCACAATCCCGGAGGTTAAAATATGACAACCAATAAATCAGGTCCAGATGAGCCACTCCAAATCAACGGCGTCATAATTCAAGGTGGTGAGTTGTCTGGCGCAACCATTATTGCTGTAAATATTGCAGCGGCAAAAACCCCCGCACAATGGAAACGTTACATCGCCTATGATAAGGAAGTAAAAGTAGGTGGATCGTTATCATGGCGTAATAATAACCCAGGCAACCTTCGGGATGCACCTACCAAAATTGGTTTAGCACCGGGAGCGGTAGGGCACTTTGCCGTCTTTGCAAGTTTAGATGACGGTCGACTTGCGCAACGGAGTCTCTACCTCGAAAAGTACGGCAAAATGACAGTGACTGATGCTATCAATAGGTTGACGCCAGCCAGTGAAAATGACACTTCTAAGTATTTGAAAGATTTAGAAGCTGCTGGGGTGAAGTTGAACCAAAATGTTGAGTCTCAAATTGATGTTTTAATGAAAGGGGTAGAAGCAAACGAAGGTTTGATCGCTGGAATCATTGTTGAACGGGTTTAATGAGACTCTCGTTGCTGATTGGTTTATTGTGTATCAGTTCGCTTACGCAAGCGAATGGTGTACAAATTGGCTGTAAACGATTGCAGTTGTTACTTGACCCCGAGTTGTCCCCTAAAATTCTGGAATACAAGTGGGCGAGTGGAGAGTCTGTTTCTCAAATACCAGCAGTATTGGAACTTCGTGGTTGCAAGGGTGAATTACTTGATCAACTAATTCTTGATGCTCCTTTAGCTCGATTAGATCCGACTCTTCTTCGTGGAGCTTCCACGCCAACCTGCCTGGTTTCAGTAGATCTCACTGCAGCAGCGGGCTCCTACAATGGGCCATTGACTTTTCCAGTGCAAGTGGTGAATCACCACTTGCAGATTGCCGAAGCAATTGCATCTGACGGACATCATGAGCCTATTTATTTGGCCATGACAGGCAAGGCGGCATGGAAGAAGTTTGTTACCCAGACCGCCGATGATCTTCTCTCAGTTAAGAGTGAGCCAGATGGAAACAGCTTTGTGACCTTCTATCGTCGTTATCACCCCACCCGTAATGGATGGTTGGTACGAGTGAAATCAGTCCCGGTTCTTTGGGAGTCCGACGGTCAATTTCCTGAGATTAATTTTTTCCCATAACAGTTGTAGGTGCCTTGTTACCAGCAGTTCAGAGCAAAGATGAAGTAGCATCAAGGAGTGATGTAATGAGGTAATCCAGAGCTTCAAATTGTTCATTCAGTTCCGTTTCTCCCTGATCAATGGCTTGCTCCAAATCCTTTGCCGAGTCCATAATGTTCATTGCACAGATAAAGCCAGCATTGCTGACCAGCGTATGCATGCGTTGAGCCGCCATTTTCCGGTCGCCTGATACCAAGTCGCTGCGTGCCAGTTCTGCAACCCTGAGATTGTCATCGAAGAACATCCCTAGCAAGCTAATGAACATTGCTCTGTCACCACCCAAACGTTGAGCGGCGCATTCTCTGTCGATCCCAATGATCTTTGGGAAGTTATGGTCGGTATTTTTACTGGCTGATGTCAGTTCGCTTACGGGTGGGGAGTCAGTGGATGTCTCTTCTTTTGTTGGCTGAGGTTTGACCCATTTTTTCAGCAAGGTCGCCATTTGTTCCAGATCCATTGGTTTAGCCAGTACGTCGTTTACACCGGCTGCTCGTGCAGCAGCTTGTTGTTCGTCACGTACTCCAGCGGTAAAGGCAATGATCGGCAGATCGGTTAAGCCCAGCTCCCCACGAATCAATCTGACTGCTGTCAAGCCGTCCATTACAGGCATTTGTACATCCATCAGCACGGCATCGAAAGCCTCTGATCGGGTTTTGATGAGTTGAACGGCCTGCTGACCATCGGCGGCCAGCGTGGAGGTGGCGCCTTCCAGCTTCAGTGCTCTCTCCATTAAATCCCGGTTCATGGCGCTGTCGTCCACAACCAGGAAGTGTGCTCCAATCAAACGTGGCCCAGAAAAGATCTTTACCGATTGGGTTGCTAGCGCGTCTTTATCGACGTCTTTCGTTTTTTGAAAAGGTAACTCGAACCAAAAGGTGCTGCCTAGGCCGATTTGGCTTTCGACGCCAATCTTTCCATCCATCAGTTCCACTAGACGCTTGCAGATGGACAAGCCAAGACCAGTGCCGCCAAAGCGGCGGCTAATGCCTGAGTCAGCTTGGGTGAAGGGAGTAAATAGCTGGACTAGTGCTTCAGGTGTAATACCGATGCCACTGTCGCGCACCTCGAAGTGAAGTATTACGGCTGTTTCGCTGATATCGTGGATTTTAACAAGGACCGACACTTCTCCCCGTTCGGTGAATTTGATCGCGTTTCCAGTTAGATTAAACAACACCTGTTCTAAGCGGAGTCCATCCCCGAACAATGATCCCAAATGAGTTGCCGGAGGCACTATTCTGAAGGAAAGTCCTTTAGTTCCTGCTAATTGACCCATTAGGCTATCAAGATTTGCCAACAGAATCCTTAAGTCAAAGGGGCGGGGTTCGATGCGTAGCTGTCCAGCCTCTATCTTGGATAAGTCGAGCACATCATCAAGGATGGCGAGAAGAGATTGACCGGCAGTTCGGATACGCTCTACCATTTCACGCTGCTTTCCGGCGAGCGGCTCGCGCTCCAGAACTTGGGCCAAACCGAGTACTGCGTTCATCGGTGTACGGATCTCATGGCTCATGTGGGCGAGGAACTCGCTCTTGGCAGCATTAGCGGCTTCTGCAGCATCGTGAGCCTGTCTAAGTTCTTGCTCGTAACGTTTACGTTCACTGATGTCTTCGACAATGTATAGATAGCGCTGGGTACCGTCGGTATCGACTTGAACCGGTGCACAGGTTACGCTGGCCCAGACAATCGAGCTGTCTGGTAGGAGGTAGCGTTTGTTCAAGCGGTATCCACTGATCTCACCATTCTTAAGACGTTTTATTTGATCATGGCTCTCCTGTCTGTCATCTGGATGTGTAAAACTGAGCTGGGGATTGGCTCCTACCACTTGTTCTGGCCGGTGTCCAACGATCTCGCTAAGGCGTAGGTTTGCCTCTAAGATCTGTCCAGTGTTTGCGTCGACCAGTGCTACCCCCATGGGTGCCTGCTCGAAGATTACGCGAAAGCGTGACTCTGCAATTTGCTGGGTTTTTAGAGAGCTCAATTCTTGACGCTGTTGATCCCGACGCCATAACAAATAGCCTGCGTAATACACCAGAAGTAGACCAAAACCCACGGCCAGGGTTGTTGTCCAAGCCATAGTTTGAATGCGGGCATAGGCCTCAGATTCGTCAATCTCGGCAATCATCAACCAGGGCGTCCCAGCGACTGCAGAGGCATAGGCCAGCACAGGAATGTTGCGATAATCACGGCCACCCTCGATAATTCCACGCTCTCCGCGTGCAGCTCTAGCGGCTGGCACTTCTGGTCTGCTCAAGGGGAGGGTTAGCGAGAGAGCGGGGTCGAGTCGAAAGCGTAGAGGTGTCAAAAAACGAACGCCATCACCGTCACGTCGAACCAGGTAGGTTTCCGCTGTTTGGGTGGGTACTGGCCAGGTTCTGACCAGCGGGGTTAGTGCTTTGTCGGCACTCCATGTCACGTAGGCCACGCCCAGTGGCACCATGTCTGGCGACCCGATAGGTGCTAGGATGCCGTATTGAGCTTCGCCCTTGGCATTTATATATAAATCGATCAGTTCAGTGCGGGGTCTATGCAAGATGTCTTGGATCAAATCCCTATGGGCCTGAATATCGGCTTCACCTATGGCAAATGCTGGACGAGCTTCAGCGTCGACTATCGTTAATCCACTCCAGCCACGGGCCATTGCCATTTGTGCCATGAGCTGCTCCATCCGTTTCAGACTCACATCATCTTTCCGGCCGCCATTTTGCCATTGGCTGAAAAGTATCTCAATCTGAGAGTGGCCATAAAAGGTTAAATTGGTATCAATCTGGGCTTCGGTAAGTAAAGCTTCAATTTGTTGCCGTTTTTGCTCGGCGATGACTGCCAGGGTACGGTCGTTCTCACGGCGTATTTCTTCGCTTAAGTATCGATAACCGATTGCGCCTATAGCGCCAATTAACAGTGAGATAGCAAGGAGTAGCAGTACAAACCGTTTCCAATGGTGGCTGGAGTGATTTGTAGGAGAGTTTGTAATTTGGGGATCGATAGCGGTTCTCATGTTTAGAGCATTTTCGCTCGGTTGAGTATTAGTCAATGCTGGGTTTGGGCGTGCACCATTTTAGCAAATGATGCACCAGTATGGGAATCTTCTTAGCTATTGAGATGAAAATTACTGAGTAGAAAGCAGTTTGCCTATTGCTAGGCACTCGTCTGTGGTTAGTTCAAAATCTATGATAGCTAGATCTTCTGCCATGTGGCTCGTCGAAGTAGTGCCTGTGAGTGGAATAATATCGATGTGGTTCAAAAAGCGGAAAAATATTTGGGCTGTACTACGTTGATATTTCTTAGCCAAAGCATTAACCATGGCATGGGCTAATAGCTTTGGATTGGCTGTTAGGGTCCAGAAGCTTTGATAAATTATCCGGTGTTGCTGGCAAAATTCACGAATAGTTTTGTCAAATTGGGTGTCAGCATAAAAACGGTTCTGGATAATTGTCGGTTTAACCTTGGCATTTAGATACAAAAGTTTAAATTGATGAGGGTTGTAGCAGTTGCTGATTCCTATTTGTCGGGTGCCTCCTTGATTAAAAATCTGCTCCATCGCTTGCCACACTTCCATCATTTCTAACTGGTTAGCTAGTGGTGAATGTAATACCAAGCAATCTAAATAAGTGGTTTGCAGGTTTTTCAGAGAGGCCTGGAATGATTGTGCAACTTGTTCACAAAGTCTAGCATTAGCATCATATGGAACGCGTTCAGGATCTTGACCGTTTAGTGGTGTGAATTTACTTTGTAGATAAAGTTCGGAACGATCTATTCCCAATTTATGGCAAGCAATGGATACACCTTTGCCGACGCCTGCTTCATCGTAATGCTTGGGTTGGCAGGCAGTATCAATCCCCCGAAAACCTAGACTAATTGCCTGTTCAACCAGCACGGCCGTCCGGTCTTTTTTCCAGGCCGTTCCGTAAATAATCGGGGGTATCCGTACGTCGTTATTTGAAGTAAAAAAATAGTTATGGCTCATTTATCCCTTCACACAAATAAGTTGTTTAAGAGTATGTTAAATTTCGGTCAGGTCGTTTTGAAAACTGTCAGGGCAATGTTATTCCATAATCGATTTGGATTTCTTGTTCAGGTAATGGGTAAACCACGTAGTCATCACCTGTTAGTAAGGTATGACTGCTGGGTAACCCATTCTTAAATCCAACCAGCCCCAGATTGCATATAGAAATCAAGTGGGGTTTGGTGTTTTCTGCCTCGACCAGTTGCACCTTAGTAGACCAGCGGTTTTGTGGTAATAGTGCCCAATTGCGATGCGTTATTTTTATGTCGTGTGTTAAATTACCGGCATCATTTAAAAGTTTAGATTGTTTAGCATCGGGTTCGTTGCTTAAGGCGCTACTGGTTAATTGATAGCATCGTAAAATGTTATTTTGGTATTTAAATTCTGCTTCGGCAGTAAAGGCATAATGTACATCGCCTGATAAGAACAAGCAGCGTTTGATACCCATGCGTCGACTGAGTACATCCATCAAATTAA
This sequence comes from uncultured Methylococcaceae bacterium, assembly GCA_903859415.1. Lineage (GTDB taxonomy): Bacteria > Pseudomonadota > Gammaproteobacteria > Methylococcales > Methylomonadaceae > Methylobacter_C. The sequence goes on along the minus strand of CAIOMN010000115.1, from coordinate 7,563 downwards.
AAAAGCCCAGTTTATTTGAGCTCCATGATTCTGCATCTAGCGCATCAACCAACCAGTTGATTAAAAAGCCTTTATGATTGGTAAGTTCTTCTAGCATAGCAATCTGAGGTATACTTTCGATTAAGCCAGCTAGCCACAAACCGAGTTGTTGAAAGAATTCGATAGTGGAAAAGCCAATGACGGGCGTAGTGGCAATAATAATTGGGCAGGTATTTTGGTTGATGTCCTGGCCTGTTTTCAGCTTCGCCCATTCGATTCGAAGCCAGTCTAATGCATAGCGATCAAGAAGTTGTGCTGGGTAATACTTGTTTTCATACTGTCGTTGAGTGCGAGAATCCATAATGATAATGGGTGGTTCGGTGGGAATAGTAAAGCCCCAGCCTCGGCTTTTCCATGTATGCAAGTCATATCGGTCACCTATGTCAGCATCGTTTTCGTCATCATTAAGTTGTTGGGTAATGGTGAGTATGAGGTCTTTATCAAAATTATCCGGGTCATTACCCCAGCCTTGAAAAGCCCAATATGAAGCTAAGGCATTAGCGACAATTCGTCTCCCTAAGGGGGAGTCACGCACATTGTCATACCAGTTACCATTAATATTCCAATCGTCAGATACGTCGTGGTCGTCGAATATCATGTACGTAACAATATTAGCCATTAGTTTACGTATCATGGGAAGGGTTTTGTGATAAGACTTAAGTGGTATTTGTTGTGCATCCCAAGCAGTTTTAGCTTGTTTCTGGTCTTTTATCCCTATTGAATCAAGCTCATCCCAATCCCATATGGGCTCCCAGGCGGGCTGATTACCAAACGCATATAAGTAATGGGCAGCGAATTCACCAAAGGTAAATAGATGGTTTTCTGATTCACCTGAACTGAACCCCGTTTTGTGAGTTTTAAGCGTTTCTTTGCGGCCGTGTAATGGAATTCTTGAGGGGTCTAGTCTTGTGTTTTCCGTCGAATTGAAGGTGTTTATGTTATCGACCAGAGGTAAGGTTTCCTGTTTTCCTGTGATAACAACACTTTCTTGTCTAAGCATGGCTAATAGAGATAGAGCAACATCATCTGCATAAATTTGATCGCCTGTTAGCAATAAAATGGCTGGACGTAGATCGAAATTATCGTAAGTCTTTTCCAGTAATACATGGCCATGACTCAGTGCATCTGGCATCGCTATTTGTGTTTTTGAATTAAACCCGCCATGAGGTTTTCGGCAACTACCATGTAAAAGTTGCTTAAGTTGGGTAGGAATGAAAAAACTGGGGTAGGGGTATGATCCGTAGGCCAGATCAGTAAGGTCTAACGGTGTGATACTGCCTTGTTCATCTGTTTCGTCCAAACGATAATACAATAAAGTGTCAAGGGCAAAGTAAGAGATGTTTGTGTCCATATTGGGGAATGCCTGCAAGAGGTAAACCCATAGGTTTTTCCCTATCTGGATGCGTTGTTGAGTTATATTTTGTAGGTTGCTTTTTCCTACTATTGATCCATCATCCGCTGTTATTGTTAATTGCAATAACAACGGATCGGTGGTGGCTAGCCACACGCAAACTCGGTGTGTTGTCGTTCTACGCAGGATTGGGCCAGCTAATAATTTTGTTGTCATAATTCCACCTCATTCTGTTAAAGGCGACGGAATAGACATTCCGTCGCTACTATTTATTTATTAGTAAGGCCTACAGTTGTTTTAGGTATTCAAGTAAAGCCTTTTTTTCTTGAGGTGTAAAACTAGTGCCATAGTCATGACCACAATGGCTATTGCCAGAGTTTCTATCACTGCAATCGGTTGTTTTTAGAGTGAAGTTAAATTTAGTTTGTTCAGTCGCCAGTCCTACGGTCTCGATATCATAAGCGGGTCCTACTTTGAAAGCTGAGGCCCGTTTTGCAGAGGGGGTTAATAATTCAGTTAAAGATGAAACGGAACCGTTATGTAGGTAAGGCGCGGTTGCCCAAATTCCTTGGAGTACTCTGGATTCGTAAGGAAAGCTGGGAGTTGCAGTGGGTTTTTTGATTTCAAAGGTTTCTTTGAGGTCATCTAAACTGCCCAAGTCGCCAAGATCTTCAAGCTTTTCAACTTCGGTTGCAAATTTTGCTTTTAACTGATCCAGTTTGTTTAGTTCTTTTTGTTGTTTGGCATCGAGTTCAACGGGGAGGTAATGTTGAAAAATAGAGCCAGTCACTACGGTTCCTAATACCGAAAAGGCTGAGTCAACGGCTTTGAGCGGTGGCTTTGTGGGGAAAATTACAGCACCTTCAAGGACCCCTGTTTTGATCTGAGAACCTAATAGATTGACTTCTCTAGAGTCAGTGCCAACATCTATCAATGGTGTAGCCCATGTTTTGTGGGTTAATGAACGGGTTTTTCCTTCTTTAATGCCATGACAATCTGCACAACTTTCATTTTCTTCTGCGGGGTCTTTTTTGTTAAACACTTTTTCGCCTGCAGCAACCAGTGCGGCGTCTAATTTCCAGGGCCACTTTGGAGGACCGATTTTCTTAATTAAGCTTTCTAACTTATTCAAGCCATGGAAGTTAGCAGAGTTGTGATCCACATAGTTGACCTTGAGTAGTCGTGATGCGTCTTTTTTAGGATGAAAATCGGCGAAAACTCCGAAGACTTCACCTAAGTTTCTGGAGAGACCAAAAAGGCGATTACCATTAGGCGCAAACCCTGGCCATTGTGTTGTATCCTGAATAGGGGCGTTCCAGATAAAAGGATAGCGCGCAGGGACATCGGCCCTTTTGATGTTTTCTAAAATAATATGATTGGGTGCTGTTCCAATATCGAGTCCAGTGACGCGGTTGAAAATCATCGATACGGCATCCAGTCTTGAGGGGCCCCAAGGTGATTCGGTGGGTAATGATCCCTGGATAATAGCGTTATAGGGTTCGAACCAGGTTGCAACAGCTGTGTGAAGTTTTTCTTCGTCCTGTATGCTGGTTGTAGTGCCAAGGACGGTGTGGGAAAACTCAGTGAAGGCTGCGGTGTTATTGAGTATTGTGTTGACTGCTTTATGAAGATCACTCAAAAAACTTTGCATGTCTGTAATTGCGGGGCCGCCGTCAATTCGATATGAAACACCAGACACTTCGATTTGTCGGGAATGACAGGCTGAACAGTTCATTCCAATTATTTTTTCACCGTTCTCCTCCGCCACTGTAAAGCCAACCGGTAAGTTCGTTTCAGTGTTTTTTGGATTTGGCAGATAGCCATATCGGCCCAGGCTGTCAGCCAAAAAAGGTAAGCCGTTTGCTTGTTTTAGTGCACTGATCCATTTCAATGGCATGATCCGGGAACCCTGATCCTGGGTATAGAATTTTTCTTGGGTGGTTGCAGTCCAATTTCCACCTTGATCGGTTAATACAGGAATTGTGGCTGACGATGACTGTGGGGCAAGTATAGCGATTAGCAGAGCGGTGGCAGTAAGGCAATTTGATATCAATTGACTCGTTTGATTTTTCATGTGCTGGATTCCTTAAAATGTAAAAAACCTCAATGATTGAATATCACTTATTAACGTTATTAGCGGATAACAAGAGATTTTCACCCCAAACAACATCTACATGATGAGCGTTTGCTTAACAAAATAGATGTACCCGGCACTATCAAATATGATGAAGCGTAAAAAAGGAATGAGATTTTCTTTTTATTTTAAGAGAGTCATTTTTGATCAGTACCACGAGTTCTTGCATGGCCTAGCGCCATGCGTTCTAATAATAGCTTGATGCTTGCGCTTTAACCAAAGTAGAGTAAATAACCCTCTATATATACTAAAGATTCTTTAAGTGCAATTTTTTCATTAATGGCAATAACTAAGTTGTTTAATTTATAGGGTTGATAATAGCTAACGGGGTTTTTCTCGATAAGGTCAATATAAAATCGACTTCAATTTCGAGCTCTGAAAGATTGCTTAAAGTAGTTTGAATCTGTTCACCAGCACTCCAGGCAAAGGGTGTCATTTGTAGAAGCGCCGTTCTAAGTTCTGAATTCGGGGCTATTTTGTAGCTAATCCGTTGGTTGGTTAATAGTTTAAATCCTTCTGGAATTGTGCTTTCTTCTGCATGTTCTTTGACATCATCATAGATAAATTCTTTTAATTGCCAAAGATGGCGAGGCCCAGGCGTGACGGTGAGTAAGTGACTGGAAGGCTTCAATACCCGGTTGATTTCTTTGTCGTCACAGGGGGCGAAGATCCGTAGCACCAAGTCAAAGTAGTTATCACTGTAAGGGAGTCTGGAGGAACTGGCAACAACAAACTGTGCTGAAGGTTGTTTTTTTGCAGCGGCAGCGATAGCAACTTTTGCAATATCGTTTCCATGCTGAAGCAGGCGATGACTTTGTTCACAATAACGTTCAATTTGTCGACTATAATAACCTTCACCACAACCCAGATCCAGCAGCCTATAGATTTGATCATGTTTATGAGTCACATTGATGATCATTGCCAAGCCTTTAGCGAGAGGCTCATAGAAGCCGGCTTCTAAAAACTGTCTTCTAGCTGTTAGCATTTGTTTGCTATCACCCGGTTCCTTAGAGTGCTTGAACTGGACAGGTAAAAGATTTAAATAACCTTCTTTAGCTCGATCAAAGCTGTGTCTATTTTGGCAGGCATAGGTTTTTTTAGAAACCTCTAAATGTAATGGTAGATTACATAGAGGACATAGATAGTGGACCGTTAGATCTGGATTGAGTATTGACACGTTAAGTGAAGATTAAATTAAGAAATATAGAATAATAGCGGTATTTTACCAAATTACTACACAGTTAATAAGCATAGGGTGTTTTCATCAATAGACTAGTGACCTACTATTTTGGTATAGTTACTGAGCTTTATAAGTTTCTACTCATCAGTTTTTAATTTTTCAAATCATCACTCTGGAGATACTCAATGCCAATTAAAGTTGCAATCAATGGTTATGGTCGTATTGGACGTAATATCGTTCGTGCTTTATACGAATCAGGCCGTACTAATGAAATCCAAATAGTTGCAATTAATGACTTAGGTGACAGCAATACCAATGCTCACTTAACACAATATGATTCAGTGCATGGTAAATTTCCATTTGAAGTGGCTGTTGATGGTGATTATATCGTTATCAATGGTGACAGAATTAGAGTGTTCTCTGAAAGAGACCCTTCAAAATTACCTTGGGCAGACTTAGGTGTTGACGTTGTTCATGAATGTACCGGCTTTTTTACTAGCAAAGCTAAAGCGTCTGCTCATGTTGCTGCTGGCGCCAAAAAGGTTATTATTTCAGCTCCTGGTGGTAACGATGTTGATGCCACTATCGTGTTTGGTGTTAACCATGATCTTTTAAAGGCGTCAGATACTGTTATCTCAAATGCTTCCTGTACCACTAACTGTTTAGCGCCTATCGTTAAACCTTTAAACGATGCTATTGGTATTGAAAGCGGCTTAATGACCACTATTCACTCTTACACCAATGATCAAGTGTTAACAGATGTTTATCACAGTGATTTACGTCGTGCGCGTTCTGCAACTCAATCTATGATTCCTACTAAAACAGGTGCTGCGGCTGCGGTAGGCTTAGTATTACCTGAGTTGGCGGGTAAATTGGACGGTTTTGCAATGCGTGTTCCTACCATCAACGTGTCTGTGGTTGATTTAACGTTCAAGGCATCAAGAGACACCACTAAAGCAGAAATTGATGAAATTTTAACCGGTGCTTCTCAAGGTGCTTTAAAAGGTATTTTGGATATCAATGAAAGACCTTTAGTGTCTATCGATTTTAACCATAACCCAGCTTCATCAATTTATGAATCATCTTTAACTAAAGTTATCGGTGGTCGTTTAGTTAAAGTTCTGTCTTGGTACGATAACGAATGGGGTTTCTCAAATCGTATGCTTGACACCACGATTGCTTTAGTTAACGCAAAATAACGGATTTAATTAATGTTAAGAAGAACCAAAATTTTAGCCACACTCGGCCCTGCAACGGATAAACCTGGCGTACTTGAAGGTTTATTCAGAGCGGGTATTGACGTTGTAAGGATGAACTTTTCTCATGGTTCTGCTCAAGATCACATTGATAGAGCCAATTTAATTCGGGAATTAAGTAAAAAAACCGGTAGACGCGTTGGTATTCTAGCTGATTTACAAGGTCCTAAAATCCGTATTGCCCGTTTTAAAGATACGAAAGTCTATTTAGAAGAAGGTCAGGATTTTGCCTTGGACATCAATTTTGATCCTACACTGGGTGATAACACTCAAGTCGGTATCACTTATGAACCGTTAGCTTTAGAAGTGGTGCCAGGCAGTCGTTTGTTGCTAGATGATGGCCGTATCGTGTTGGATGTGGTTAACGTCGTTGATATGCGCGTTAACTGTACCGTTGTTGTCGGTGGCGCTTTATCTAATAACAAGGGTATCAATTTGTTAGGTGGAGGTCTTTCTGCTGCAGCGTTAACCGATAAGGACAAAGAAGATATTAAAACAGTCGCGCTGATGCAGTGTGACTATGTGGCCATTTCTTTTCCTCGTTGTGCCGAAGATTTACACGAAGCGCGTCGTTTATTAGAAGCAGAAGGCTGTTATGCCGGTATTGTTTCTAAAGTAGAACGAGCAGAAGCGATTGTTCCTAATGTGATGGATGAAATCATTTTAGCCTCTGATGCGGTCATGGTAGCGCGTGGTGATCTCGGTGTTGAGATTGGCGATGCTAATTTACCTGCAGTACAGAAACTATTGATTAAGCGTGCTAGAGAGCTTAATCGTGTGGCTATTACAGCAACACAAATGATGGAGTCCATGATTGAAAATCCGATTCCAACACGTGCGGAAGTATTTGACGTAGCCAATGCGGTTTATGACGGTACTGATGCGATCATGTTGTCAGCAGAAACAGCATCGGGTAATTATCCGATTAAAGCCGTTGAAGCGATGGATCGTATTTGTTTAGAAGCAGAAAAACAGGCGATTGTACGTCAATCAGATCATCGTCTCAGCGATCAATTTGAGCGTGTCGATGAAGCGATTGCAATGTCTGCGATGTACTTGGCTAACCATAACAAAATTAAAGGTATCGTTAGTTTAACTGAGTCGGGTTCAACGCCGTTATGGATGTCTCGGATTAGTTCAGGTATACCTATTTTTGCTTTTAGCAGTCAAGAAAAAACTTTAGGTAAAGTGACTCTCTATCGGGGCGTTTTTCCTATGTATTTTCATCTTGAGGGTAATAATGATCACGCTGAAGTCAATCGTGCTATTGTTGCGAAACTTAGACGCTGGCATAAAGCTAAAGATGGTGATAAGTTTATCATCACTAAAGGTGATTTGACTGGTGTAGAAGGTGGAACTAATGCGTTAAAAGTGATTGTCATTGGACAAGGCTTAACGCCCTAGGTTTTAATGGCATCTGCCTCAAATGGCTATCATTTGAGTGCAGATGCGTTTTAATTTATGGCGTGGTTAATTTGGCAAACGATAACATCAGCCATTTAACGCCTACCTGCTTAAAGTTAATCTGGACTCTTTCCTGGGCGCCAGCGCCTTCTATCTGTAAAACAATCCCCTCTCCAAATTTATCATGATGGACTCTTTG
>CAIOMN010000114.1 GCA_903859415.1 uncultured Methylococcaceae bacterium | reverse complement strand
GGAATTACACCGGTCGCTATTCCCTTGTCGTCGTCTTCGGCAACGGTATTAACGATAGGACTGAACTCGGAAACCAAAGATTTAATGGCGTTACGGAGTTTGGTTGACTGGACGGTCGTGCCTCGCTTATTGGCAATTCCGGGAGTGGCTGATGTTAATGTGTTTGGGGGAGAAGTCGGGCAGTTACAAATTCAGGTTGATCCCATTCAAATGCAACGCTTTAATTTAACACTTAATGAAATTATAGAAGCTGCCACCCGCGCGAGTGTCATTCAGGGTGGAGGCTTTGTAGAAAATACAAACCAGCGGATTACCTTACAGGTGACGGGTCAACCCAGTTCACCCGAACAATTTGGAAAAATCATTGTTAAACGAGAACAGGGACGGAATATTACGCTGGGGGAGGTCTCTACGATTCGTTATGCACCTGAACCACCGATCAGTGCGGCACAAATAGGCGGTAAAACTGGTATCGTGTTAATGGTTATCGGGCAGTATGGGGCTAATACCTTGACAGTTTCCAGGCAAGTCGAGCAAATGCTACAGGAATTTGAGCCGGTCTTTAAAAATGAAGCGATTACTTTCTATGAGCATTTGTTTCGGCCGGCGGATTATATCGAACGGTCCATTGCTAACCTGTCAGGACATTTACTGATGGGGGGCTTGTTTGTACTGATTATTTTGTATCTGTTTCTGTTTAACTTTCGCACCGCTTTTATTTCAGCTTTAGCAATCCCCGTTTCTTTGATGGGCGCGGTGATTGTGTTATTAGAGTCGGGGGTTCATCTTAATATTATGGTGCTGGGTGGTTTAGCGATTGCCTTGGGTGAGGTGGTTGATGATGCGATCATTGATACTGAGAATATCTTCAGGCGGTTACGGGAGAATCGTTTACTAGGGGTGCCTTTGTCTGTTACTAACGTGGTTTATACGGCTTCATTAGAGGTCCGTAGTTCGGTGGTTTACGCCAGTTTTATTGTGGCTTTGGTATTTGTACCCTTGTTAACCCTGAATGGCGTTGCGGGACGACTATTTGCTCCACTGGGGTATTCGTACATTTTGGCTATTCTGGTGTCTTTATTGGTTGCCTTGACATTAACTCCGGCTCTGTGTTTTTTGTTATTGGGACGTCAATCTGACAAGAGTAACGATCCTCCGTTGATAAAGTATACCAAGCCCATTTATCAGCGTCTGCTAGAGTTCGTGTTTAAGTATTTTAAGGGTCTAATCGGAGGTTGTCTGGTAATTTGCTTACTGGGAGCCATGACGTTTTTCAATCTGGATAGTAAGTTCTTGCCAGAGTTGCGAGAGGGGCACTATATTGTTCATACCACCAGTATTCCTGGTACCTCCTTGCAGGAGACATTAAGAATTGGCAGTCAATTAACAGAACAGTTTCTGGCAATTCCGGGTGTTCAATCGGTTTCTCAATGGGCGGGTCGAGCGGAGAGAGGGGCTGATACTTACGGTAGTCATTATAGTGAGTATGAAATTAGACTTGATCCTTTGTCGGGTGAGCAACAGCAACAGATATTTGATCAGTTAAGAGCTATTCTGGGGCATTTCCCCGGTATTAGTTTTGAAGCCAATACCTTTCTGACAGAGCGAATTGATGAAACCATATCGGGTTATACAGCGCCTGTTGTAGTTAATCTGTATGGAAATGATTTAAATGTGCTGGATGCTCAAGCGCAAGTTCTGGCTCAGATCATGGGTGAAATTCCGGGTGCGACCGACATACAGTTACGGTCACCCCCCGCGACACCTTTATTGCAGATTAATCTGAATCTTGATCAGCTTAACTTTTGGGGAATCATGCCAGCAGAAGTGGTTAATGCGGTTCAAACAGCTTATGAAACGCGTGTAGTGGGAAAGCATATTCAGGGCAAAAAGATTATAAATATTGCTGTCGCTTTAGCACCCGAACTTAGGCAGCAACCGGATGCCATTGGTCAACTGCCCATTAGAGCACAGGATGGCTCGTTAGTTAGACTGGAGCAAGTTGCCGAGATTCGCCACACGGCCAGTCGCTATAATATATTGCATCAAGGCGCACAGCGTCGGCAAGCAGTGACCTGTCATGTGCTTAATCGGGATATGGATAGTTTTATGGCAGAGCTTAAGTCGCGTGTGCTAAAAGAAATTCCTGTTTCTGCTGATAGTTATCCAGAGTTTACAGGTGCAGCAATAGAACAGGCCCAAGCGAGGAATGAATTGATACTTCATTCCCTGTTGGCAGGTGCGGGTGTATTGATTTTTATCTATATGGCAATTGGTAGTGTGCGTAATACGTTATTAGCTCTGGTTAATTTTCCTTTTGCCCTGATTGGTGGTGTTGCTGCCGTATTAGTGACGAATGCGACCTTGTCGGTAGGTTCTATCGTCGGCTTTGTGACTTTATTTGGCATTACTGTGCGTAATAGTATTATGCTATTGTCACACTATCGGCATTTAGTTGAAACTGAAGGGAAGTATTGGGATATCGATACGGTGATATTGGGTGCTCAAGAGCGCTTGCCTTCTATTTTAATGACCGCCTTGGTGACTGCTCTAGCGATGTTTCCTATTGCTTTTAATAGCGATAATCCGGGACGTGAAATTATGGGCCCTATGGCGGCTATAATTATAGGTGGTTTGGTTAGTTCGACGCTATTGAATTTATTGTTGTTGCCCGCTATGTTGTTACGGTATGGGCGCTTTAATAACGATCAGGAATAACCTATTGGTTAGGTTGCTCTGGGTACATTGTTTTTGCTGTACAGTCGTATTTTTTGAATGAGTTTATGTTACCTATTTTTTAATTATTTTATTCTTATGGAGTTACCCATGAAACAGATCTTAAAAACGCTATTGTTTGTAGCCACCTTATTCTTGTTTACCTCTTCTTTTGCAACGGCGGCATCCAATAATTATCCCGCTAAATGGGGTGTTAAATTAGGTAATGGTTTTGCTAATTCGCTGACAGGTATCGCAGAAATCCCTAAAAGCGTTATCATCACTAATCGTACTGACGGGCCCGCTTACGCGGCAACCGCTGGTTTTATGACAGGTTTATTGCATATGCTGGGTCGTACTTTATGCGGGACTTTTGATATTGTGACCTTTATGATTCCTACTAAGCCGATTGTGCGCCCTGATCTGGTCTGGCAAAAATATAACAAGGAAACCGGTTACCGGGCTACTTGGGAATTATTGCCTTAAGGTATCTGATAGCGGTTCGGAACACAAAAAAAGGGTGTCTTTACGACACCCTTTTTATTTCAAGCAGAATAAAAATAACAACGTTGAGTTGTTATAGTTGTACTTATACTTATAATTAATTTCTACCGCTAGTTGCACCTAATATTTGCAATAAGCTTAGGAACAAATTGTAGATAGAAACATAAAGTGAAATAGTTGCGAGGATGTAGTTAGTTTCACCGCCATTCACTATTTGACTGGTTTGAAACAGGATCATACCTGACATCAGTAAGATAAACATTGCTGATACAGCCAGTGATAGTGCAGGAATAGAGAAAACGATAGCACCGATACCGGCTAAAAACGCAACCAAAACGCCAACCATCAGAAAGCCACCCATATAACTAAAGTCTTTACGAGTAGTTAAAGCATAGCCAGAAAGACCTAGAAAAATGGTGCCTGTTCCACCTAAAGCCATTATGATAAGCTCATGCCCATTGCTGAAGGCATTGACATACATCGACAAAATGGGGCCGAGTGTTAAGCCCATAAAACCGGTTAATGCGAAAACAAACAGTAAGCCTAAAGCACTGTTGCTGAATTTAGCGGTTAAGAAAAACAGGCCGTAAAAGCCGACTAAGGTAGCAATCATGCCGAAAGGAGGCAGATTAAAGTACATAGCAGCACCCGCAGTCACGGCACTGAACATCAAGGTCATTGATAGTAGCAGGTAAGTATTTTTTAGTACTTTATTAGTCGCCAGAATACCTGATTCTTGACGTGATATAGCAGTATTTACTTTCATTTTAGTTAGATTCCTTAAGTGAATAATTAACAAAATTTGTTCTGGTTCGGGCAGTCCTTTTACGATCTATGAGCTTCCCAATTAAAAAGTTCAGCTTCAACAATATACACAGACAATCTAATTTTACAAGAGTTTCAATGATGACGCAGGAAAACTTAAGTAGACTACTTTAGATGACGCAGTGTAGTTTTCAAAGGTGTTAGGGTGATTAGTAAGGTTTCCTGTGATCAACTCGAACAGTATAATTAAACTTTTTATAACGAGAAACAACGGTATGAGTGAAGGTCTTCGCGGTATTTTAAATAAAGAGCGTACTATTGCCGCTCCAGGCTTTAATCGTTGGTTAGTACCTCCAGCGGCTTTGGCTATTCATCTGTGCATTGGCATGGCCTATGGCTTTTCGGTGTTTTGGTTACCCCTGTCAAAAGCTTTGGGTATTAAAGAAAGTATTGCCTGTGGGCCTGAAGTTGGCTTTTTCCAAGAGCTCTTTGTGACCACGTGTGACTGGAAAATCTCTACCCTGGGCTGGATGTACACTTTGTTTTTTGTATTCTTAGGCTCCTCGGCTGCATTATGGGGTGGATGGTTAGAGCATGTCGGGCCACGTAAAGCCGCAGTTATTAGCGCTTTGTGCTGGTGTGGAGGTATGTTGTTGTCAGCTCTGGGAATTTATTGGCATCAATTCTGGATCATGTTGCTGGGGTCGGGGGTTATTGGCGGTATTGGCTTAGGGTTGGGTTATATTTCTCCGGTGTCGACACTGATTAAGTGGTTTCCTGATCGCAGAGGCATGGCAACAGGTATGGCCATTATGGGCTTTGGTGGTGGTGCAATGATTGGTTCGCCCTTGGCAACCGGGCTGATGAAATACTTTGCGACACCCACCGATGTCGGTGTTATGCAAACCTTTATGGTGATGGCCGGCATCTATTTCTTTTTTATGATGTCAGGTGCGTTAAGTTATCGGATTCCGGTTTCTGGATGGAAACCGCTGGGCTGGGTGCCTTCTTCGGCTAAAAAATCCAACAGCATGATTACTGAGCATCATGTACATGTCCAAAACATCTTCAAGATTAAACAATTCTGGCTGTTATGGGGGGTGTTATGCATGAATGTGAGTGCTGGAATCGGGGTGATTGGTATGTCATCCCCGATGTTACAAGAAGTTTTTGGTGGTCAGTTGATTGGGATCGCTAAAACCTATAATGAGCTGGATAAGACTCAACTGGCGGCTATTGCCTCGGTGGCTGCAGGTTTCACGGCGTTACTCAGTTTATTTAATATTGGTGGACGGTTCTTCTGGGCAAGTTTATCCGACTGGTTTGGCCGTAAAACCACCTTCTTCATCTTTTTTATATTAGGCTGTTCGTTGTACTTTAGTGTTCCTACATTTGCTGGCTCTGGTAACAAGCTGCTGTTTGTGTCTGCCTTTTGCGTGATCCTCAGTATGTATGGCGGTGGATTTGCAACGGTTCCAGCCTATTTAGCGGATTTATTTGGTACGCAAATGGTCGGTGCTATTCATGGCCG
>CAIOMN010000113.1 GCA_903859415.1 uncultured Methylococcaceae bacterium | reverse complement strand
CGCTTAAAGCGGTTGGTAGCGGAGTTTAGGGTTTGAAATGAAAACAGTCAGTTCGATTTACAACAACCTAAGTTTTAGCCAATTAATTTTTCTGTATGGTATCTTAATCTTCATTGTCTTCAATAAAGTCATCAGGTTTAAATATCGAATGTGGCGTTTTAAAAAACACTGGAGTTATCGGCAATCACAAGTTAATCGGCTTCAAATAAGTAATGGGGCAACCACTATTTATTATTTACTGATACCTTGTATAACCATCGGTTTGCTTTGGTATGCGGCTGATACTTTAATTATTAACCCACCTCCAATGGTAATTTCAGGTTCTGGTGATATTACAATACCGGTAGATCGTAGCGGCCACTATAGAGGTACCGTTTTAATCAATAGTGTGGCTATGCCTTTCGTAATCGATACAGGAGCAACCCTGACAACTATTCCAGTTAATATGGCGATCAAAGCCGGATTATCCTTTGGAAGGAATATATCAATGAGTACCGCTAATGGGCAAGTCAGCAACCCTTCAACTTTTATAAATAGCCTAAGATTAGGCAATATAGAAATAAAGAATATTGATGCCAGTATTATGATAAATCCTGGTCTAAACGCACAGGTGTTAATTGGTATGAATACGTTGAAATACTTTCGAATGGTGCAAGACAAAAACAGATTAACTTTAACTGCTTATGCGACCCGGTAAAGATTATAAACCTGGCCATAACAAGCCAGTAGCCTCGATACAGCGTAGTGAAATCGAGGATTTAACAGCGTTGAAACCGCCCTAACCTACTTTAAAATTGAATTTTGCACTGAGTGCTTCTTCTTCTCTGGGCCTGCATGTTTCTCATGATCAACAATGATTGCATTTCCATCAAGTACGGCAATGGCTTCTTCAAAGCGAATAATGTTTTTCATATTGTTGAATATATAAGCAGCCAAACGCTCAATGGCTTGCCAATGACCTCTGGATTCGACAAATTGAAAGGCTTGATTGAATAGCTCAGCCAGTTTTTCTTCCTGCTGATTAACATCCTTTCCAAAGTATTCCAGATACTCATAGACTTTTTCAAGATCTGAGCTGCCACCGTAATTGTTTAGTACATTGACGGTAATCAGGTTTTTATTAAAACATTCATCATCACGCAGTGCGATATGTTTTGCTTCAGCGAGTGGACCGACTAACAAGTTGATCATATCGGCTTCATAAGCGGCTCTAAATGGGTCTTTTCATGGAGCAAGCTACCGATTAAGGTCATTGGCTGGGTATTTATCAGGCTGCCACCTTCAACGATTGCTGTAAAATGATCGCGCGTGACAGCATGATTCCCTGAGGATTGGTTGAGTGAACAATCCGCTTGCTTAATGACGATTTGAAAAGAAACTACAGGCAGTCGCTTTTTTCTATTGTAAAGATGAATGGCTGCGGCATGGCCTACCTTATGATAGACAACCTGCCTAATCAAATCTTTATATACAGTTGGGGTCATTGCATTAACAGGATAATCTCGTTTCATGACTTTTATCCACAAATAAAAAAAGCGGTCAACCATCTGACCGCTATGAGAGGAAGGATCTTTAACTCATTTCCCTTTAGGAGAGGACGTACTCAAGAGTTGGATAAAGTTTAATGGTGAATCACTGGCTTGAAAATGTGGCATATTG
>CAIOMN010000112.1 GCA_903859415.1 uncultured Methylococcaceae bacterium | reverse complement strand
TCATTAAATTTAAAGGGTAGAAATCATGGAATTTTCCGCAGTATTAACACCAGATTCAGAAGGTGGTTACGTTGCCTTCAATCCTGAAACAGGCACAACTACTCAAGGCGAGACGGTTGAAGAGGCCTTGGCTAATTTGAGCGAAGCAACTGAACTCTATCTTGAAGAGTTTCCGTTGATTACTTATGCCCGCCCGCTTTTGACAACTTTTCAAGTACCCAGACATGCCTAAGCTCCCCGTCGTTTCGAGTGCAGAAGCAATTCGGGCTTTAGAGCAGTTGGGATTTTCGGTGGTTCGGCAACGCGGTAGCCACATTGTTCTACGAATGGGTTCTTCAGGCTGTGTTGTTCCTAACCACAAAGAGTTGAAAGCTGGAACTCTAACTGGAATACTCAAACAAGCCGGTGTGCCGTTAGATGATTTCATATCAGCATTACGCGCCTAACCATCCGTTCCAGCCAAGCCAGGTAGGTCGTGGCTAAGTTAACTGATTATTCTGATAGGGTGGATGAGCTATTAAGCATCGATAATGCTTTTGCACTGATTACAGCCGCCCATATATTAACTCAACAAACCAGAAAAAAGAGTCAAGCCCGTTATGAAGCTAAGCTGCGATTAGTAAGGTTACTCTATGAACGTCAATGGGACAAACAGCGGATCATTGATTTATTTGAAGTCGTTGACTGGTTGATGAAACTGCCAACATGGCTAGAAACAAAAATATTCCAAGAAATTGAATCAATAGAAAGGAGAGAAGACATGCGTTATATCAACAGCGTTCAAAGAATGTATATGGAAAAGTTTAGAGCCGAAGGGGTACTAACAGGTGAGGTTAAAGTATTAAAAAAACTACTTGAAAAACGTTTCGGCAGTTTACCAACTTGGGCAATCGATAAGTTAGAGAACGCAGCAGAGCAAGAATTAGATATTTGGAGTGAATCTATTTTAACCGCTGAAACATTGAACGCTGTATTTGACACTGATACCACTCATTAATAGTCATTCAGAATTCATTGAGAATAGACGGAAGTTCATCAGTCAAAACCGATGGTCTTAGCAACAGTTACCCTTAATACAATAAGTAGTCTAAACGCTCTTGTTCCCAAGCGCGTTCATCAGGACAGGTGATCGCATCAAGATCAGCGGGAGTGGCTTCTGCATCATCAACCCATTCACGTAATAGGGGTGAGCCATTGATAACATCAATGGCTAAGCGATCCAGTTCATATTCATAAGGAAAATCCCGCCATAGAGGATAGTCCGGCTGTAATTGACGTAATGCTTTAAAGGCTAATGCCTGTAAGCGCCAAGGCTGAAAGGTCTCATGATGATAAGAAGGGTCTTCCACATGAATTTGTACACCCGCACAGAGCGTGTGTGCATGTTTATGAAAAGTAGGTTCAAACCAGCATTCACGCAAACGACAACCGGATAACCACTGGGGCGCTAACACATGCATGGTTTTAATTAACGCACGCGCATCAAGGTCGGGTGCACCAAACAGTTCCAGAGGCCGCGTCGTGCCCCGCCCTTCAGATAATGTGGTCCCTTCTAACATCACAGTGCCAGCATAACAGCGGGTCATCCAAAGATTAGGCGCATTGGGGCTGGGATTAATCCAGGTGCGTTCATATAATGGCCAACCGTATCCGGGGGCTGCTTCAGGTTGCCAGTCTTTAAGGGTGATGACCTGGCAATCAACGCTTAACGATAACGTTTTAATAAACCAACCGGCCAGTTCGCCCATCGTTAAGCCATGACGCATAGGTAACGGACCTGCACCTACAAAGCTTTCCCAACCCGGTTGGAGCCTTAAGCCTTCTACCGGACGACCAGCAGGATTAGGACGATCAAGTATCCAGACGGTTTTTTGGTGAGTGGCAGCGGCTTCCAAGAGATAGCGCAAGGTGGTGATAAAGGTATAGATACGGCAACCTAGATCTTGTAAATCAATGAGTAACACATCGAAAGTATCCATCATAGCTGCTGTGGGACGTCGGACTTCGCCATACAGACTAAAGACCGGAATACCTAATAGCGGGTCGATAAAATCAGGCGATTCCATCATATTATCTTGTTTGTCACCACGTAATCCATGTTGGGGGCCAAAGGCAGCACTGAGAGTGATGTCGGGTAACGTGGCTAAGGCATCTAATGAATGCGTTAAGTCTTGAGTAACTGAAGCCGGATGTGCTAATAAGGCAATACGTTTGCCAGCGAGTGGTCGGCGCAAGGGGGCTTCTTCTAGTAAACGGTCAATACCAAATTTCATGTGTGTAATGTTAATTCAGGTTGGATAAAGTGATAAAGCCCGCGCGGTGGTGAAAGTTGGGTTGATCTTCAGGATGCTTTAAAGCCCAGTAAGCGTGCTGCCCTGTATTCATTTCAATGACCGCCGTTAAACCTAATTGGATGGATGAATTGGATGTAAGCAACTTGGACTTAAGCACAGGCAAATCGGCTGCAGCAATACGAACGTTTAAGTGTAAATGGGTGGGTGTTTGGGTTACATCAATAATGGGCGCGTGAGTCAAATGCCAATCAGTGTTACGTACCCGGTAGTCGCTAAAAGCGTAGGCAGCCCATTGCGTTGAAGGTGAAAAGTTGAATTCATAGTAACCCTCTTCATCATTTACTGCGATAAATAGTTCAAAGCAGGTGTGTGCCCACAAGCCGTCTACGAATTGTGAGGGTTGCAAAGCCGGGATTTTAATTTGTTCAATGATGCCGGTCAGTTCATAGTGAATAAGTAAGTCACCTTGAGGCTCATGGTGTAGTGTGACTTGTATGCCATTGACGGGTATTTTCTGATTAGAGGGATGGCAAATAAGTGCTTGAGTGATCATTTGATCATTTTCCTAAAACCCGCTTGATGAGTCAATATGAGTATTACCGTTAAAGGTTAAAAACGGGAGTGCAATAGCTTCAGCTATTGCCTGTGAAAACAGCTAAAGCTGTTTTACTCCAATAGTATAGTCAACTTAATGGCATTGGATAACATCCCGATAAAGGATGTTATCCGTGTTTGCTTAAGGGTCAGAGGCTTAAAGTTCTAGCGCGTTATGATGGATTTAGGCGTTTCAGTACCATCACTGTCGGCTGCGTTTTTAATGAAAATCTGCTTTAACCGATTAAAGGCTGACCATAACGTGGTATCCATAATGGTTTCATTACCAATAGAAACAATAATCCGGGTGAGTTGGGGCATTTTATCTTTGGCTGAGGCGATATAAATAGGCTGAACATAAAGCACTGTGTGTCCCATGGGTAAAATAATCATACGACCCATCTCAACAACGGAACCGTATTGCCCCCATAAGGTAAATTGGGCAGAGATTTCTGGGTCTTGTTGAGTGAGCGCTTCAATTTGAGCGGGGCCATTGACCTGAATATCTTTACCAAATTTATAGATGGTGATACCCGGCTTATAGCTGGTGTCGCCGCAAGTTTTTTTATCCATAGTGCCTGCAACACCGATCATACTTAAATTAGACCGGTTTACGGGGGTCATGGGTTCAATCAAGACAAACTCTTCGGAATCATTACAATTGCCAAAGTCCATGGTTTGATAATAAGGCTGTACCGGTTCGCCACGAACCTTGGCTTGTGCCCAGGTTTCTGCCTGTTCATAGAACAATTCAGGGCTTTGCTGGTGATATTTGGCATACATTTTCATTTGTAGATAATAAAGATCACGGGGGTAACGTAAGTGTTTCTTTAAATCCACAGGCATTTCGTCCAGGTTTTTAAATAATCCCGGGTAGGCATTATCATAAGCCTTGATGATGGCATCAGAAGGATCTGAAATATAAAAATCCACATCACCATCATAAGCATCAACCACTATTTTGACGGAGTTACGAATGTAGTTGAAGTTCTGTTTGCCATCTAAGAAATCATGGCCTGACGGTTTTGAATCTGGATATTTATTAGAGATCGTATAGGCATCCTGTATCCAGTAAAAACGATCACTATTGATCACTAGATAAGGATCTTTATCCAGATGTAAAAAAGGCGCCAAGGTGTGAATACGTTCAGTGATATTCCGACGTATTTTGATCTTGCTTTGTGTAGAGATATTGGTAGATAGAAATATCTTTTCATCTTTAAAATAAAAAGACAATAAGCCTTTTCTAAAGAGAGAAGAGATAGGAATACCGCCTTCACCATGATATTCCAGCGTTACACTGGGGTCACTGCCAGCAATGGCTTCGATGTTTAGTTTATTTGGCACTATGGCGTATTCATAGTGCTCCAGGCCATAGTAAATATCAGGATGTTCAACTTTAAAGCCAACATCAGAATTCATGTTTAAATCACGTAAATACCACACTAAAGGTTTGTTGGCATCTTGTGCCGCTGGTGTAACCGCCGCCCCATATCCATGGGTATATCGCAGGTGTATGTTTTCCCAGTTTTGTGCTTCAGGGGGTAATTTAGAGGTGTTGACCTCTCTGGCCGCTAAATTGACTTGGCGGGTGTGATCTAGCACAAAATATCGGTCTTCATCGACCGATAAGATTTTGTAATAAGGTCTAATCTCTTGTAGTTGCTTATAACTGTCAATAATAAACTCACGGTCCCAGACAGGAATATTTTCAAAGCGTTTTTGAGTGCCCCAAGTGTCAATATCTTCAGTCGCGTTGAGTTTAATCGACTGATCTACGACATTGATGTTTTTTAAATCATAAGCGCTCAGTGTGGCATCAATATTTTGTTGCATGAATGGCTTGTTAGTCTTTACCGGGTTCGGATTGACGATGTATTTATGTACTAAATTAGGGATAAGCTCAATTCTGGGCAAGACAATCGCAACAATAAAGAAACTTAATGAGATTAAAAGAGGCGCTTTAACCCGATGTTTTTCTGAAAAAATAAAGAAACCTGCAGAGAGTGCAGTCGCTATGAACGTTATAATTTCTAACCATATAAGCGGTAATTGATAGCGGATTTCTACAAATCCCGGACCATAAAAGATCGGTTCATGGGTAGTGGTATACAGTAGGTTGAAACGGTCTAGCATGAAGCCCCAGACCACAAAAGCAGCTACAAATCCCATTAAAATGCTGAGATGGACTTTCACACCTAATGGGTATTCTTTGCTTTGGTTCGGTATAAAAACATGTTCAAGCCAATATAAAAGACCAATCGAAAAGAACAATAGAATTGCTGTGATTAATAGTTCTTTCTGAATGAGTATGAAGGTTGGATATGACAGCATGTAAAAGCTGACATCATTGCCATAAACTGTTTCGTTAATACCGGAGTCGCGTCCAAAAAAGAATAAGAGGGCATCTTCCCATTGGTTATAAAAGGGAATGGCAATAAAGATGGCAAGTGCAAATGAAATAGGCGTGTAGACTTTTGCTGAGCCATTCATAAAGATATCAGCAAAGCGTTGAAAGCTGCGACGACTTTCTAGATTATTGAAGGTTTCATTGGTTGCATTGATACCTAGATAACGTGAGGCAATCCAGAAATGGAAAAAGAAAATGGAGAAGAACAGTAGGGTTACGCCACCGGAAAGAAAAAACTTGTAGAGTAGTCTTAGCCAGAAGTAAGTTTCAAGTTTTAATGATTCGTACCACCACAGATCAACAAACAGGTCAATAAATACGAAATGGAAAGCGACAAACAAAATGATAGCGACGATAAGTGTCGCTCCAATGATCGCGGGTAAAAACTTCATGTTCCGCATAGTGTCCTCAAATAAATATTAGTATTAATGATGGTAGGTTCGTGCATTTCAATGGTCAACGTACTTTAACCCAGCAAATCCATTTAGGGCGCTATTCTAACACCCAATGACTCGTTAGTAATGCTTTAGAGGTTAAGGTCTTGTACTTGCATTTATATTGCGCTCTAAAAAGGTGCGTATTGATGGATAAGTTGCTTAATAGTGGAGCATTATTTGCAAATTGGCGAGTATTAGAGCGTGTTTTTTTGTAGTATGGACGATGTGTAGCCATTAAGAGTATTTTGGCATATCTGTTGCTTTTATTATCATAGACACTTTAACTCTCCTGTGTGTTGCCTCTAAAAGGCACTTAATTGACATTAAGTGCCTTCTTTTTATCCGTTAAAAAAAGCCAATTAATAGAGTTATAAGATTTTGAATATCGCTTCTGCACAAGCAAGTGTTTTATTTAAATCTTCATCTCTGTGAGCTGCAGATACAAAACCTGCTTCAAAAGCAGAGGGAGCTAGATAGATCCCTGCTTCAAGCATACTGTGAAAAAAGCGTTTGAATAACGTCTGATCGCATTGCATAACTTGCGCAAAAGTTGAAATCTGCGGTTCTGGGCTAAAAAACAGACCGAACATACCACCGACCTGATTAGTCGTCAGGGCAATACCCGCTTGATTGGCAACTTCTTTTAAGCCATGAGTTAGTTTCTCTGTTTTGAGCGTTAACGCTTCATAAAAACCCGGTTGAGCGATGAGTTCAAGCGTTTTTAGTCCGGCTGCCATAGCGACCGGGTTGCCAGATAAGGTTCCCGCCTGATAGACAGGACCTAATGGGGCAAGGTGTTCCATAATTTTAAGTTGGCCACCGAAGGCACCTACAGGCATTCCACCGCCGATAATTTTACCTAAGGTCGTTAAATCAGGTTTGATGTTATAAATCCCTTGTGCGCCATTGAGTCCCACTCTAAAGCCCGTCATCACTTCATCGAAAATTAAAACGCTTCCATACTTATCACAGACTTGACGCAACGTTTCTAAAAAGCCGGGTACTGGCGGAATGCAATTCATATTGCCTGCGACAGGTTCGACAATAATGCAGGCAATTTGCTCGCCTATTTCTTCAAATAAGGTTTTGACTGCTTCAGAATCGTTATAAGTCAACGTAAGGGTATCAGCGGCAACAGAAGCAGGTACGCCTGGAGAGCTTGGTACGCCAAAGGTTAATGCACCTGAGCCGGCCTTCACCAATAAGGAATCAGAATGGCCATGATAGCAGCCTTCGAATTTAACGATTTTATCTCTTCCTGTATAGCCTCTAGCTAGACGTATGGCACTCATGGTGGCTTCTGTGCCAGAGCTAACCATTCTAACCAAATCACATGAGGGAACTAACTCACAAACCCGTTGCGCCATTTGTGTTTCAATTTCAGTGGGGGCGCCAAAACTTAAGCCTTTTTCTGCAGCGGATTTAACCGCAGCAATCACTTCAGGATGAGCATGACCTAAAATCATGGGACCCCAAGAGCCAACATAATCTATATAACGTTTCCCTGTGCTATCAAATAAATAAGGGCCATTGGCATGATCAATAAAAACGGGAGTGCCTCCCACTCCACTAAAGGAACGTACTGGAGAGTTAACACCACCGGGTATAAATTGCTTGGCATCAGAAAATAAAATAGTTGCTTCGGTCATAATATAATTTTTAAGGTTACAATGAAGGGCGAAAAGAATAGGCCAACTTTATCATGATTGAAAGCGCTGAGCGCGTTCACGTATTTAAAAAAGTTGTATTTTCTTGCTAAATAATTTAATTCTGGAATAGCAAATGAAATCAAGAGAAAGGCGACATGGTTTGGTTGTCGTTAATACTGGCGAAGGTAAAGGAAAATCTTCTAGCGCTTTAGGCATGGTTTTTCGGGCAGCAGGCTGGAATATGAAGGTGTGTGTTATCCAGTATATTAAAGGTCAGTGGCAAACAGGTGAACAAAAAGCAGCTGCGCGTTTTGATAATATTGAATGGCATGCGCTAGGTGATGGGTTTACCTGGGACACTAAAAATCCTGAACAAGATATTAAAACCAGTCGAGAGATTTGGGCTCTGAGTAAAGAAAAGATTCTTTCTGAAGAGTTTGATTTGGTTTTGCTCGATGAGATTAACTATTGTTGCGGCTATCAATGGATTTCTGGGCAGGAAATTGCGGACTTTATTCTCAATGACAAACCGTCCTGGTGTCATTTGATTTTGACTGGGCGCAACGCAGCCCCTGAGGTTATAGCAATCGCGGATACAGTGACAGAAATGTCGCTTATAAAACATGCGTTTGAGAAAGGTATCAAAGCTGAACAAGGCATTGAATTTTAATTTTTATGAATGATGGAAGATATTCCGCACTTTGTTGGTGGTGGAAGCTCTTCTTTTAGTATTTGAACACGACTGTTTAATTTATTGAGAACCCTATTTATGGAAACTTATTTACCCATTATTAACGGCTTACTGGGCGATTGGCTTGCACTCACTTTGAATAACCCTATTTATGCCTCTGTGTTAGCTTCCGTGGTTTTTTTTGTCACTGCTATTCTCTACGGCTTTCGAATTTCGTCTTTAAAAAGGAAAGTAATTGCCAGAGAAAAGGCGCATAAAGAAGATGCGACCAGCCTTAATGCTGCACTGACTATTTCAGAGCAGCAGTTACAGGCAATGCAAGAGGTTTTGTCCGCTAATAATGAGCAATTGAAAAAAAACCAGCATACGGCTCAAATAGAGGCAGAAAAAGCTAAAAAACTTGAGGAACAACTTAAACAGCGTAACGCCCAGATAGCGGATCTTATTAAGTCATTATCTACCCGTGTTGATTTGGGCGAGCGTCCCTTGCCAATTATGGGTGATATTAAGGCAGAAGGCTTGTGGCAACAGCATGACAGAGTGGTCAATCTTTTAGTGACAAAACTGGTAACAGAACTACAGACTAAAGCTCAGTTACAAGAATCGTATCAAGCTGAAAAGATAAAGCGTACTGAACATGAAGCAGTAGCAAAAACATTGCAGGTAACTTTAGCGGTTCAAGCTGACCAGCTATCTCTTTTAGAGCAGGCGCTAGAAGATCAAAAATCAATCCTGAAGGTTCAGCAAGATAAGGCGCAGCAAGTTTTAGTGGAGACCATCGAAAAAAACAATTCTGAACTGGCTCGTATTCCTGAGCTAGAAAAGAAAGCGTTAAGTTTGGTTAATACTCAGCAGGAATTAAGTGAGTTGAAACAAGTGTTAAAAGCTAAAGAAGCTTTAATTGTTCAGCTTGAAAGTTTAAAGGTAGTTCCAGAAGTTAAATTAGCTACTGAAGTTAGAAAGGAAGAGCCAAAACCGATTTCGATAAAGTCTACGATTGAAGTAAATGAAGCGCCTGTAATTGTTGAAAAGATTAATCAACCTGTTTTAGTTGAACCCTCTCATGAGTCGATAGAAACACTCAACTCAGTAAAGGAAGAAACTATGGGTGGCTTGAAAAACAAGTTTAAAGGATTATTTGGTAGTAAAAATAGCACAACACAGGTTGTTGATATTCCAAAAGCGATTGAAGTAATTCCTGTTGTCGATACTCAGCCAGAACCTGAATTGAAAGAGCCTCAGGTTGAAAGTATTGCTAACGAAAATACTGTTAGTTTAAGTGGGCAATTTAAAAAGCTGTTTGGCAAAAATAATTCAAAGAGTCTCGTTGTTGAACAACCTGAAGCTATTGAAATTGTTCCTGTGGTTGTTGAACCAGAACCAGAAATTGAGCCTGAGCAGTTGGCTGTTCAACTGGGGCCAGTGGAGGTCATAAAAGAAGATGTCGCTAAAGTAAAGGCAAAGCTTAAAGGCATTTTTGGTAAAACTACACCTGTTACGCCATTAGTAGATCCAGAACCTGTTGATATAGAGCCTGTTATTGTTGAAACAACACCTGAGCCAGTCGTTGGTGTTGCAGGAAAGTTAAAAGGTTTGTTTGGTAAAAAAAAGTAATTGCTTAAGATTATCAGTTAGTAAGTAGTAAAAATCGGATGCAGATATTGTTATCTGCGAAACAGTCAAATAGTTAATATCACTGGCCGTTTGTTTAGTTTTAGCGAGTCGGTCAGTGATAGATAATGTCCAGGTATAATTTTAGAAGCTATAACCGTGATTGATCAAATAAATGCTATTTTGCCACAAACGCAATGTAGAAAATGTGGTTTTCAAGGGTGTCGTCCTTACGCTGAAGCGATTGCTTCAGGGCTAGCAGATATTAATCAGTGCCCTCCAGGTGGTGAGTTAGGTATTGTTGAGTTAGCGCGTTTATTAAATATTGACCCCAAACCACTTAACCCAGAATATGGTGAATATAAGCCAAAACAGGTTGCTTTCATTATTGAAGATATGTGTATTGGTTGCGTTAAATGTATTGCTGTTTGTCCCGTCGATGCGATTTTAGGTGCTGCAAAATTTATGCACACTGTAATTGCTTCAGAATGCACTGGGTGTGAACTTTGTATCGCACCCTGCCCAGTTGATTGTATCGTGATGCACCCCTTATCACTGACTATTCAGAGTCAGTCTCTTGTTCAGAAAGATAAATACCCTGATTCACAGTTAGCAAAGAAACGCTATGATGCACGCTGTTTACGTAAAGCAAAGGAGGTTGAAGAAAAAGCTGAACGCGCGAAACAAAAGAAAGCTGAGTTGGGTATGCTAAAAAAATGATGGTTAGTCTCTTTTTAATAAATTACTTGTACTTGTTAAGTTCGTATTAAGGTATCAAGGCACAATATAGGACTACTCATATTAAATGTAATTTGAGTTTTTCGTTATGTGATGTTTTATTGACGCACTTCATCGGATTATTTCTAGGCGTCAATATATTCAGTTGTTTTACATATTTTAATGTTTTTGCAGTCCTAAGCTTTTAATAAGGAAAAGTAATATGAAGAAAGTAATAAAATTATCAGTGATTACTCTCGCGGTGAGTCTTTTGAGCGCTTGCGCTACTAATTCTGATATTGAGCATTTGCAGGCCCAAGTGAATAGTTTAGATTCTTCCGTAAAACAAGCATCAGCTGATGCAAATAATGCACAATCAACCGCTGCCTCAGCCGCTGCAAGAGCACAAGCAGCAGAAGCGGAGGCAAATCGTGCTTCTGCGTTATCACAAGAAGCCAATAACAAATTGGATAGAAAGTTTAAAAAATCAATGTTGAAATAAATTGATGTGTTAAAAGTAATAAGGCCTGGTCTTTAGAGCCGCCAGGTTTTCTGAATGATTTGCGGGTAAAACTCTATGCAGTTAAATATAGTGTTTTAGAGTTTTACCCAACGATGCTGAAGTACCTCAATATCTTCTTATCAGTGATGCCGATATCAAGCTTATAATACACTTAATTTGTGTGCAATTTTCTAGAATAATTGGCTGTAAACAATATTACCAAAATATAAATTTAATGAATAAGCTGAAAGTAAATGTTGTCTGATGGAGTTAATTTAATGCCAAATAGAGTGTTGGTCACTGGAGCAAATGGCTTTATAGGTAAATCTCTTTGCTTAGAGCTTTTGCGTCAGGGGTATAGCGTTAGGAGGGCTATTCGAGGGCGAGATAAACGGGCGTTAAATGTAGAAACAGTTTCAATTGGTCATATAAATAGCACTACCACTTGGACAGAAGCATTGTCGGGGGTAGACGTTATAATTCATCTTGCAGCCCGCGTGCATGTGATGAAAGAAATTTCAACTGATGGAGGGCTGGCAGAATTTCGTAAGGTTAATGTTGAGGGTACCTTAAATCTAGCTAGACAGGCTGTTGAATTGGATATAAAGCGTTTTATTTTTATTAGTTCAATTAAGGTTAATGGAGAAGAGACTTCATCAGGAGCACCCTATACTGCCGAAGATAAACCAGCACCTGTGGACGCTTACGGAGTATCAAAGCGAGAAGCAGAAGACGCATTGCGTCAGTTGGCCAATGAAACGGGAATAGAGGTTGTTATTATTCGTCCGCCTCTTATTTATGGACCGGGTGTGAAAGCTAATTTTCATAGCATGATGCGCTATTTGGATAAGTCTATTCCATTGCCATTAGGTGCAATTCAGAATCAGCGTAGTCTGGTTGCATTAGATAACATGATAGATTTAATTATCACTTGCACCCATCATCCAGCAGCTATTAATCAAACCTTTTTAGTGTCTGACGGTGAGGATGTTTCAACCCCTGCTTTGTTAAAGCTCATGGCTATAGCGTTAGGTAAAAAGGCGTGGTTAATTCCTCTGCCGACCGTTGTTATAAAACAGTGCGCTTGTTTGATTGGAAAGCGAGCAATAGCAATAAGGCTTTGTGGATCATTACAGGTTGATATTTCCAAGACCCGTGAGTTATTAGGCTGGGCGCCTCCAGTCAAGATAAATGACGCACTGCTTAAAACGGCGAAATTTTATAAAAGTGGCTTACATGAATAATAAATATTTTAATCTTAACTATAGGCTAGATATTCTTCATGGCAGTTGAAGTTGGGATAATGTCTATTTTTGCTTTGTTGTTAACTCTGGTATTAACAGGATTAATGCGTCGTTATGCCTTATCAAGGCATTTGTTAGATGTTCCTAACGCCAGAAGTTCGCATAGTATCCCTACACCACGAGGCGGGGGTGTGGCCATTGTGCTGGTGTATTTATTGATTCTTCCGTTTTTTTATGCAATGGAATGGATGAGTTCTGCAACCTTGTTGGCATTCTGTGGAGCAGGTATCTGGGTCGCTTTAGTGGGTTTTTTAGATGATCATGGTCATATTGCCGCACAATGGCGGTTACTAATACACTTTATTGCTGCAATCTGGGGGCTATATTGGCTGGGTGGTGTGCCGCCTTTAGCGGTTACTCTTGGTATTACACAGGTTGATTTGGGGTGGTTAGAGCAAATAGTCGGTGTTTTTTATCTAGTTTGGTTGCTTAATCTCTATAATTTTATGGATGGTATCGATGGTTTAGCTAGTATTGAAGCTATTGCCGTTTGTTTAGGAGGAACCCTACTCATTTTATTAGGTGTCGGTGGTGAGCAATGGTTTGGTCTGATTTTATTGGGGTCAATCGTTGCAGGTTTTTTATGGTGGAATTTTCCTCCAGCTAAGATATTCATGGGTGATGCAGGGAGTGGTTTTTTAGGTATTGTATTGGGACTTTTTTCCATTAAAGCTGCTTGGGTAATACCCCAGTTTTTCTGGAGTTGGTTAATTTTATTGGGTGTTTTTATAGCGGATGCGACCTGGACATTAAGTAGGCGTTTTTTACAAGGTGAAAAGGTCTATGAGGCTCATCGAAGTCATGCTTATCAATATGCCTCACGTTATTACGGTTCACATAAAAAAGTTTCATTGGCTGTTGGTTTGATTAATGTAATTTGGTTAACTCCTTTGGCTTTAGGTGTAGGTTTAGCCGGCTTAAATGTATTTTTGGGTCTGGCATTGGCATACTTGCCACTTTTATGGCTAGTTATTTATTTTAAAGCAGGGACGCGAGAGTCAATATGATGCAAACAAAGTTGGCACACTGGTTTATAGGTCTTCAGCGAAAATATAAAGCCGTTATCCTAATTAGCATGGATGTGTTTTTTGTCTTATTCGCTCTTTGGTCTGCATTTTCTTTAAGGTGGGGAGTACTCTATATTCCGAAAGGTGATGAGTGGTATTTATTTTCTGTGGCTCCGTTTATTGCTTTACCCATTTTTGTCAGATTAGGGCTGTATCGAGCAATTATCCGTTATATTGAAATTAGAGCGCTGTGGACGATTTTTCAGGCTTCTGCACTATATGCTTTAGTTTTTGCTTTTGTGTTGTATCAATCTGCTATACCGGTTATTCCTCGAACGGTTTCGCCGCTTAATTGGTTAATTGTGATGTTGCTGGTTGGGAGTAGTCGTTTTTTTGCTAGATGGTGGTTGGGGGAGGCTTATTTTAATGTTGGCATTAATCGCAACAAAACAAAGTCGTATAAGAAGAGCGTGGTTATTTATGGGGCGGGCAGTGCTGGAGTCCAATTAGCTTCTGCTTTAGCGCATGGTCGCGATTTTAAGGCGGTGGCTTTTATCGATGATGATAAGGCGTTGCATAAAAGAAAGATTAATGATCTTCGGATATATCCTCTGAGCTCTTTAGGTTATTTAATAGGTCGATATGAAGTATCCAATGTCTTATTGGCGATGCCATCAGCAAAACGGTCTCGTATTAGTGAGTTGATTCGAATGTTGGAGCCTTATAGGGTTCATGTGATGTCGATGCCAGGGTTATCGGATATTGCACAAGGCCGAGTGACTGTGGATGTTTTACAAGAAGTTGATATTGCAGATCTTTTAGGTCGCGATCCAGTGGCGCCGAATCAGTCTTTACTTAAGGCTAATATTACAGGCAAAGTAGTGATGGTGACCGGAGCAGGTGGCTCTATAGGTTCAGAGTTGTGTCGTCAAATTATCAAACTGCAACCCAACACATTGGTTTTATTTGAGATCAATGAATTTGGGCTCTACACTATAGAAAAAGAATTAAAACAACTGTTTGCCAAAGAAAAAATATCTTCGTCAAAACCTACGGAGATTGTTACCATTTTGGGGTCTGTTACGAATGCTAAGCGTGTTGAAAAAGTATGCAGGGTATTTAAAGTACAAACGATTTATCACGCAGCGGCTTATAAACATGTTCCTATGGTGGAGAAAAATCCAAGCGAAGCTGTGAAGAATAATATATTCGGTACTTTATACCTAGCAAAAGCGGCGATTAAAGCCCGTGTTGAGTTGTTTGTTTTAATTTCAACGGATAAAGCAGTAAGGCCGACTAACACTATGGGTGCGACAAAGCGCTTTGCAGAACTTATTTTGCAAGCACTTAGTTTGCAACTTACTCCAGAACAGCTAATTCGTTTTACTATGGTGCGTTTTGGTAACGTGTTGGGCTCCTCTGGATCTGTAGTGCCTTTGTTTAGAGAGCAGATTGCAAGAGGAGGGCCAGTCACTGTGACAGATGAGAGGATTATCCGTTATTTTATGACTATATCTGAAGCTTCTCAACTGGTGATTCAAGCCGGTGCATTGGGTCAAGGAGGTGACGTATTTGTGCTGGATATGGGAGAACCTATTAGAATTCTGGACTTGGCAAAGCGAATGGTCCATTTAAGTGGATTAGAAATAAAAGATGAAAGTCATCCAGGAGGGGAAATAGAAATTAGTTTTACAGGTTTAAGGCCAGGTGAGAAGCTTTACGAAGAATTGTTGATTGGTAATAATGTTTCAGAAACCATTCATCCAAGAATAATGAGGGCTGAAGAACATGTTATTACTTGGTTTGAACTTGAAAAAATGTTAGCCTCATTTGAAAATGCTGTAAATAGTGATGATGTCGAGCAATTACGGGTATTGTTGAGGCAAGCCGTATCAGGTTTTATTCCTCAGTGTGGAATTGAGGATGTTATTTGGAAAGCAGATAACGGGGCTGTGCAAATAGCCAATTGATAGTTGTAAAACAGCAGGCAAAAAAAACCTTCCAAAGCGAAACAGCAATGGAAGGCGAAAATTCAAGCAGAGCATTTATGAGGAGGAACTGCTTGGAGGTATAACACCAGGAGGTAGTTAACTTGTTGCACTTAGCTGTCTAGTTTTATTCGCTTGGCAATGTTGCTATAGATAGCAGCGAAGGCAAATAATAAAGTCGAAAAAATAAATTGACCGTAAATGAAGCTGCCTATGCCAGCACCAAAGATTAACCCAATAATAGTAAATTTTTTTAAATTATTCATTAGCTTAATCCTGTAATAAAGTTTAAAACTGTTCAAGCAGCATAGTTGCTGAATTACAAATTTTGTTGCGTTCTTACATGGGTACTACTATACAGGGTTATTTATTGTATACAATATACTAAATAATAAATAAATTGTTTCGAAATTAGAAATGGTGTGTAATGTCAAGTCTTTTATTGTCGTGGGCATTGACGACAATAAGATTTGCGCCTGATTAATGAGGATTAAATGGATAAGTTAACGAGTATGACCGTTTTTGTTCGTGTTGCTAAAGCAGGAAGTTTTGCTGGTGGTGCGCGTGATTTGGGAATTTCTAGAGCTATGGCAACCAAACATATTATGCAACTTGAAGGCTGCCTTGGTACACGTTTGATCAATCGTACCACGCGGAGTCTAAGTTTGACAGATGTAGGAGTTTCATATTTTGAGCGTTGCCAGCAAGTGCTGCTAGATGTTGAAGAAATGGAGTCTGCGGTAACACATTTGCAAACGGAACCAAGAGGGCTATTAAAAATCAGTGCTCCACCTGCCATAGGCGCTACTCATATAGCACGTGCTGTGGCAGAGTTTTTAAAAATACATACTGATTTAACCGTGGAAATGAT
Source organism: uncultured Methylococcaceae bacterium (assembly GCA_903859415.1). Classification (GTDB taxonomy): domain Bacteria; phylum Pseudomonadota; class Gammaproteobacteria; order Methylococcales; family Methylomonadaceae; genus Methylobacter_C. The sequence goes on along the minus strand of CAIOMN010000112.1, from coordinate 19,516 downwards.
TTTACAAGGAAGTCCTGGTGATTTGATTGATGAGGGTATTGACGTAGCGATTTTTTTGGGTGCATTGGAAGATACCAGTATGGTGGCCCGAAAATTAGCCAGTTCTTCCTTGGTTGTCTGTGGCTCACCTGAATATTTAGAACGATATGGCGTTCCTATGACGCCTGAAGATTTAACAAATCATAGTTGTTTGGTGAACTGGGCTATTTCACCGCGTAATAAATGGCAATTTAAGAGTGATAATGGCTTCAAAATAGTGACGGTATCTGGGAGAATGCAAGCTAATGCAGCTCATCCGATACGAATTGCCGCTATTAACAGCTTGGGTCTTGTTATGTTACCTACGTATATTGTTGGAAAAGATATTGAAAATGGTACACTTAAGGTTGTATTGGAAAATTATCCATTGCCTCCTTTGGATATCCATGCAGTCTATCCCCATAGAAAATATTTGTCTGCAAAAGTAAAGGCTTTTATGGATTTCTTACAGGTATGGTTAGAGCATCGTGTAAGCATGCCAGGAGCTGAATGATTGATGTAATGAGTCACAAATGGGATGCGATTTATGCTCAATTGGACGTAGAAAATAGTCTGCCGGTATCAGTACTGACTGAAAATGAATTTTTATTACCAAAAGCAGGCACTGCATTAGATTTAGCCTGTGGAGTGGGTGCTAATGCGCTTTTCTTGGCACGTCATGGAATGACGGTGACTGGCTGGGATATTTCCATTGTTGCTATAGATAAATTAAGTACTCATGCCACCCAGCAAGGGCTTAATATCAATGCTTGCCAAGAAAAAATCAATGTCGAGAGTTTTACAGGAAGTTCTTTTGATGTCATCGTTGTGAGTCGATTTCTTGACCGTACTCTAAGTGATGCGATAATAGAAGCACTTAAACCGGAGGGATTGCTTTTTTATCAGACTTTCACACGAGAAAAAATGATGCAGAACCCCCCTAATAATCCAGATTATCTGTTGACTGAGAATGAGCTGCTGACGTTATTTTCACCGTTAAGGGTAATTTTTTATAGAGAAAATGCTTTAATCGGCGAACCGCTTCGTGGATTAAGGAATGAAACTCAGTTTGTCGGCCAAAAGCGAAAAAATTGGTAATACAATGATAGAAAATTTAACTCCACTGCAATCTTGGGATTTGTTGCAACAAAATCAGGGTGCAGTATTAATTGACGTTCGTTCTAAAGTTGAGCATAGTTTTGTAGGCCATCCTATAGGAGCTATTCATATTGCCTGGAAAGAAGCTCCTGATTGGCAAGTTAACCCGCAGTTTTTGAGAGATGTTGAAATAAGGGTGAGTAATAAAAATATCCCTATTTTGCTGCTATGTCGGAGTGGACAGCGTTCACTTGATGCTGCAAAGGCTCTTGAAAGTATCGGCTACCAAAGACTGATAAATATCATCGATGGCTTTGAAGGTCCATTAGATGACCAGAATCATCGGGGCAATTTAGGAGGCTGGCGCTTCGATAATCTGCCGTGGGTTCAAAGTTAATCAATATGTTAATCACGTTATAAAGGGCGCTTAACGCTTACACACAACAATTTATTAAAACCATTAGAGTACACAAAAAGTGATTGAAAAATTAAGAAATATTGCCATTATTGCCCACGTTGACCACGGTAAAACGACCTTGGTTGATAAGCTGTTACAGCAGTCGGGCACTTTTGCTGCCCATGCAAAAGTTACTGAACGGATAATGGACTCAAATGATATTGAAAAAGAGCGCGGTATTACCATTTTGGCAAAAAATACTGCGTTAGATTGGAACGGTTATCATATCAATATCGTTGATACCCCAGGCCATGCTGATTTTGGCGGTGAAGTAGAGCGTGTATTATCGATGGTTGATTCCGTTTTACTCTTGGTTGATGCCGTTGATGGCCCAATGCCACAAACTCGTTTTGTAACTCAAAAGGCCTTTGCTTTAGGCTTAAAACCGATTGTTGTTATCAATAAAATTGATCGTCCAGGCGCACGTCCTGATTGGGTTGTAGATCAAACGTTTGATTTGTTCGATCGTTTAGGGGCAACGGATGAACAGCTTGATTTCCCTATCGTGTATGCGTCAGCGATTAATGGTTATGCCGGTTTAGACCATAATATAAGCGATGGCGACATGACGCCCTTATTCCAAACTATCGTTGACAAAGTAAGCCCGCCACCGGTTGATATAGAGGGTCCTTTCCAAATGCAAGTGTCTAGCTTGGATTACAATACTTATGTCGGTGTTATTGGTATTGGCCGAATTCAACGCGGAAGTATTAAGCCAAACCAACCATTAGTCGTTGTTAACCGTGAAGGCGTTGAGCGTAAAGCAAGAATGTTACAAATCTATGGTTTTCATGGTTTAGAGCGTGTTGAAGTTACTGATGCACGGGCCGGGGATATTATCGCTTTCGCCGGTATCGAAAAACTAGAAATTTCAGATACTTTATGTCATCCTGATGCGGTTGAAGCTATGCCACCATTATCGGTTGACGAACCCACTGTGACAATGACTTTTCAGGTTAACAACTCACCGTTTGCAGGTAGAGAAGGTAAATTTGTTACTACCCGTCAAATTCGTGATCGTCTAGATAAAGAATTACAACATAACGTGGCATTGAAAGTTGAAGACACGGCTGATCCAGACAAATTTAAAGTATCAGGTCGTGGTGAGTTGCATTTATCAGTCTTAATTGAAAACATGCGCCGTGAAGGTTTCGAAATGGGCGTATCACGTCCAGAAGTAATCCTTAAAGAGATTGATGGTAAAAAATGCGAACCTTTCGAGATGGTGACTATTGAGGTTGAAGAAGAGCATCAAGGAACCATTATGGAGAAGCTGGGCGATCGTAAAGGTGATTTAACCAATATGGTTCCTGACGGTAAGGGTCGTATCCGTTTAGAATATATGATGCCTTCACGTGGCTTAATTGGCTTTCAAACAGAATTTATGACAGCTACTTCGGGTTCTGGTTTGTTGTATCACGTTTTCGACCATTACGGACCCATGAAAGCGGGTGATGTAGGAAATCGTATGCGCGGTGTTATGATTTCTATGGTAGCGGGTAAAGCGGTGACTTACTCGTTACATCCATTACAAGAACGTGGCGAATTGTTATTGGTTAATGGTGACGAAGTTTATGAAGGCATGTTAGTTGGCTTACATTCACGCAGTAATGATTTATGTGTTAATCCTTGTAAACCTAAACAATTGACTAACGTTCGTGCCTCTGGTACTGATGAGAGCTTAGTGTTAGCTCGTATTCAAAAGCTAACGTTGGAGCAAGCTTTAGAGTTTATTGCTGAAGATGAATTAGTTGAAGTTACACCAAAATCTATCCGTCTACGAAAAAAGTTGTTAACTGAAAACGAGCGTAAAAGAGCATCTAAGAGTTAACTACATAGGCACAATTCCTTGATAGTTAGTCTTGAGTAAAGATTGGAACAGTGGGCGATGTTATATTGCTCACTTTATTTATCGATAGCGGGTAAAAGATTGCCCGCTCACCTTATTTGAAAATAAAATAATGATTCAAAGAACGGCTGAAGTTGAGCGCAATACGCTCGAAACCCAAATTAAGATTAAAATTGATCTCGATGGAACGGGTAAGTCGTCATTTGTGACGGGGGTGCCTTTTCTGGATCACATGCTTGATCAAATCGCCCGGCATGGTTTGATAGATATTGATATCCATGCAGTAGGTGATTTAGAAATTGATGCGCATCATACAGTCGAAGATATTGGTATCACTTTAGGTCAGGCTTTTGCCAAGGCTCTTGGTGATAAACGTGGTATTTATCGTTATGGACATGCTTATGTGCCTTTGGATGAGTCTTTGTCTCGTGTGGTGATTGATTTTTCTGGGCGTCCAGGTTTGTTTTATGACGTTAACTATCCCAAAGCAATGATAGGGCGTTTTGATGTGGATTTGTTTAGAGAATTCTTTCAAGGCTTTGTTAATCATGCCGGCGTTACTTTACACATTGATAATTTGAAAGGTGCCAATGCTCATCATGTGGCTGAAACCATTTTTAAAGCGTTTGGAAGAGCAATACGCATGGCAATTACCGCAGATGAAAGAATGGCGGGTATAATGCCTTCTACTAAAGGGATTCTTTAGCCTTAAATCTTACTTTAAATTTGTTTTATGTCTTCTGTCGCTGTTATTGATTATGGAATGGGAAATTTGCATTCAATTGCAAAAGCGTTGCAGTATGCAGCACCCCATGTTGATGTACAAATTGTTTCAGATCCCGATCTGATTCTGCAAGCTGATCGAGTCGTTTTTCCAGGCGTTGGAGCGATGCGAGACTGTATGCAAGCTCTTAACGATTCTAATTTAGCCAATGTAATTAAAGAAGTTGCCAAAAGTAAACCTTTATTAGGTATTTGTTTGGGTATGCAGGCTCTATTAACAGATAGCGAGGAAAATGGTAGCACACAAGGCTTGGATATTCTTCCTGGTCATGTTGTTCATTTCTCCCAGTCGTTGCATGATGCTCAAGGAAATAATTTAAAAATCCCGCACATGGGTTGGAATCAAGTTCATTTTTCCTCGCATCCGCTATGGGATAAAATTCAACAAAATAGTCGGTTTTATTTTGTGCATAGCTACTATGCAGTACCTAATGATACGACTTTAATCAGTGCCACTACAGAGTATCCCACTGCATTTGCTTGCGCTTTGGCTAGAGAGAATGTATTTGCAGTACAATTTCACCCAGAAAAAAGTCAAGCGGTTGGTTTACAATTGCTGAATAACTTTTTGCACTGGGATGGTCAAGTTTAACCCACCCTATTTGTTGTAAAGGATTCAATTTCTATGTTGTTAATACCCGCTATCGATTTGAAAGAAGGAAAATGTGTGCGTTTACGTCAAGGTCGAATGGACGATAACACGATTTTTTCTGATGATCCTGTGGCTGTTGCTGGGCGCTGGGTTGCGGCCGGTGCTAAAAGAATTCATCTCGTTGATTTAGATGGCGCTTTTGCTGGCAAACCAATTAATGCTGAAGTTATTCATGCCATCGTTGCGGCCTATCCTGATATTCCCGTGCAAATTGGCGGTGGAATTCGTGATGAAGACACAATTCAGGCGTATCTGGATGCTGGCGTAGAATATGTCATTATCGGTACTAAAGCAGTTAATGAGCCGCACTTTGTTAGAGATATGGCTCAAGAATATCCAAGACGAATTATCGTTGGCCTAGATGCTAAAGACGGTAAAGTGGCTATTGATGGCTGGTCAAAACTGTCTAAACATGATGTCATTGATTTGGCTCAGCACTTTGAAGCGGATGGTGTAGAAGCCATTATTTATACGGATATTTCCAGAGACGGTATGATGCAAGGCGTTAATATTGAAGCCACTGCCCGTCTCGCCAGGGCTATTAAAATCCCTGTTATTGCTTCTGGTGGGATTACGAATATAGATGATATAAAATCCCTAGGTGCCGTAGCTTTTGAAGGTATTATGGGCGCAATTACAGGACGTGCTATTTATGAAGGTACATTAGATTTTGCCGAAGCAGAAAAACTTGCTGAATCGTATAACAACTCATGAGTTTAGCTAAACGTATTATTCCTTGTCTGGATGTCGCGAATGGGCGCGTTGTTAAAGGCGTGCAGTTTGTGGATATTCGTGATGCTGGTGACCCGGTAGAGGTTGCCAGACGCTATGATCGTGAAGGCGCCGATGAAATTACTTTTTTAGATATTACTGCAACGCATGATAATCGTGACACGATGGTACATGTGGTTGAACAGGTTGCTAGTGAGGTTTTTATACCCTTGACCGTTGGTGGAGGTATTAAAACGTTGGATGATATTCGTCGTATGCTGAATGCGGGGGCAGACAAAGTGGGTATTAATAGTGCCGCCGTTTTTAATCCAGAATTTGTTCGTGAAGCCGCACAGCGTTTTGGCTCGCAATGTATCGTAGTGGCAATTGATGCTAAAAAAGTGAGTTCAGCGGGCGACGTGAATCATTGGGAAATTTTTACGCATGGTGGGCGAAAAGCAACGGGGATTGATGCAATTCAATGGGCTAAAAAAATGGTCGATTATGGTGCTGGTGAAATTCTTTTAACCAGTATGGATAGAGACGGTACAAGAGAAGGCTTTGATTTGTTATTGACACGCGCAATTAGTGAAGCCGTCACGGTACCTGTGATTGCTTCGGGTGGTGTGGGAAACTTGGATCATTTGGCAGCAGGGGTGCTTGAGGGTAAAGCTGATGCGGTATTAGCAGCCAGCATTTTTCACTTTGCGGAATATACCATTCAAGAAGCCAAACAGCATTTGGCTTCTCGCGGTATAGAAATGCGCTTATGAGTCTTTCATGGTTAGATGAAATCCGCTGGACAAATGAGGGCCTGTGTCCGGTGATTGCTCAGCAGGCAGAAAGCGGCAAAATCCTGATGTTTGCCTGGATGAATCGTGAGTCTTTAGCTTTAACAGTATCTGAAGGTTATGCGGTCTATTGGTCCCGATCACGCAAACGCTTGTGGCGTAAAGGCGAAGAGTCTGGACACCGACAAAAAGTTATTGATCTATTTTTGGATTGTGATGAAGACGTTATTCTCCTTAAGATAGAACAAGAAGGTGGTATCGCCTGTCATACGGGGCGCGAAAGCTGTTTTTATCGGCGTCTGACCGATCAACAATGGCAATCAGTCGAACCTGTTTTAAAAGATCCTCACACAATTTACACAAAACATGAGTAATGTATTGCAACAATTAGCAGAAATACTTGAACAACGTAAACTGGAGTCAGCAGAAAAATCCTACGTGGCAAGCCTTTATGCAAAGGGTATCAACACAATTTTAAAAAAAATAGGGGAAGAAGCTGCAGAAACTATAATTGCTGCTAAAGATGGCGATAAACAACAGATTATTTATGAAACTGCAGATTTATGGTTTCATTGCATGGTGCTTCTTGCAGATCAAGGCTTAGGGCCTGAAGATGTTTTAAATGAGCTACAGCGTCGTTTTGGTCTATCAGGCCTAGAAGAAAAAGCACAGCGTAGCCAGAAATCCTAAATAGCTAAAGCCATTACAAAGAATCAGTTCGGTTAAACACATTTAATAGTCATATTCGCTGCAATTTATCTTAATAGAACACTGGAGTAAACAATGGGCATCGGAATTAAAGAATTATTAGTTATATTAGTTATTGTTATTGTCGTGTTCGGCACCAAGAAACTTCGCAATATCGGGTCTGATTTAGGTGGAGCGATAAAAAGCTTCAGGGCAGCCGTTAAAGAGGGCGAGGATGACAAAAAAAATCCGGTAGATACAGAGGAAGAAACAATTGAGGGAGAAGTGACCTCAAAAAAGAACGAAAAAATCTAATATGTTCGATATAGGATTTTCCGAGTTAGTGATGATTGGCCTGGTTAGCTTGATTGTGATTGGGCCAGAACGATTACCGAAGGTTGCCAGAATTGCTGGCTACTGGATTGGTAAGTCTCGATCAATGATGGCCTCTGTTAAGGCTGAAATCCATCAAGAGTTTCAACAGGAAGAATTGCGACAATTATTAAAAGAGCAGATAGACTTGCAAGAGTTGCATTCAGCAATCAATGAAACCACAGACGCCACTGATGCTTTTAAAGTTTCACTGATCGAATCTTTAGAGGAAGCTAAAATAGAAACGAGTCAAGTCAATGAACCAAAATAAACTTGAAGAGACTGCTCAGCCTTTTATTAGTCACCTGATTGAATTACGTAACCGCCTCCTAAAGGTGGTTGCCTGTGTACTGGTGATATTTTTAGGACTGTCGGCATATGCTAATGATATATATAGTTTTTTAGCTGGGCCCTTATTGAAACACATGCCGCAGAATAGCACGATGATAGCTATTGATGTGGCATCGCCGTTTTTGACACCCTTCAAATTGGCACTAATTGTTGCAGTTTTTATTTCCGTCCCTGTTATTCTCTATCAATTTTGGGCTTTTGTAGCACCAGGTCTTTATAAGCGTGAACAGAGAATGATTTTTCCCTTGCTGATTGCCAGTACCTTTTTATTTTATTTAGGGGTCGTATTCGCTTATTTTGTTGTTTTTCCCTTGATATTTGGTTTTTTAACAGCGGCAGCTCCAACGGGAGTTGCAATAATGACCGATATAACGAAGTATCTGGATTTTATTTTAACGCTGTTTTTTGCTTTTGGGGTTTGCTTTGAAGTACCGATTTTTACTATCGTGATGGTTTGGACTGGTCTGGTTACGACCGCCGATCTTGCCGATAAACGGCCTTATGTTATTGTGGCAGCTTTTATCATAGGTGCTTTCTTAACGCCGCCTGATGCTATTTCACAAACATTATTGGCTGTACCCATGTGGATGTTATTTGAAGTGGGTCTAGTATTCGCTAGATTGATTGAGAGAAAAGATACTGAAGATCTCGATGACTGTGAAGAAAATCAGATCATGAAAATAGAAAAGTAATAATTTCAGTCAGCACTATTAAACGATTAAAGTTAATTAACCGTTTAACAGGGATTAGTATTAACGCTATTGAACAGAATTGTTGGTATTAAACAACGGCGAAAAAGCCTACTGCTTCAATACCTGCAATGGCGCAACGCTCATCCTGATCGGATACATCGCCACTAATACCGACAGCGCCTAGCAGATTATTATCAGCATCACGAATCAGTACACCGCCAGGTACCGGCATTATCTTGCCTCCGGCTACGTCAATAAGGGCATTCATAAAATCAGGGCGCTGTGCTGCTACCCCAGCCAGACTTCTAGATGATACCCCCATGTTAACAGCACCCCAAGCTTTTGCAGTAGCAATTTGCTGTCTTATCATGCTGGCTCCATCTTCTCTTTGCAGGGCTTTAATATGGCCTGCCGTATCTAGAACCACAACAGTCAGAGGCGCTAAATTTAGTTCTCGTGCTATATGTACAGCGGTATTTATAATAAGATTGGCTTGTTTTAAGGTTAATCCAGTCATCGGTAAACTCTCGTTTATTTAAGTAGAGGGAAAAGATAGGGTTCTATTTTGTTGGCAAGAATGGGTTGGGCTTTGGCGTTGGGATGCAGTCCATCAGACTGCATAAGTTTTTTATCCAGCGCGACATCTTCGAGAAGAAAAGGGACTAGCTGAACATTTAATTCACTGGCTAGCTCTTGGTAGACTGCGTAAAAAAGTTCAATATAACGTTTACCGTAATTGGGTGGAATTTTCATGGCTAACAGAATCACTTTAGCTCCAGATTTCTGGCTACGATGAATAATTTCAGCAAGGTTGCTTTTCAATTGTACCGGCGAAAGACCCCGTAAGCCATCGTTTGCCCCAAGTTGAAGCAAAACAATGTCAGGTTTATGGGTTACCAAAAGCGCATCAATACGCGATAAACCGCCCGCACTTGTTTCTCCACTGATACTGGCATTTATAATACTATATTGGCTATTGGATTCAACAAGCTTTTTCTGTAATAAAGACACCCAGCCCTGGGTAACGTCAATGCCATAACCCGCGCTGATACTATCACCAAACACCAGTATTGTTTGTGGCTTAGCCAAGACTGACCAAGGCATGAGTAAAAATATAACCGTAAATAACAATTTAGACATGATGCAAACTCAAATTAAACAGACCTTAAACTCTATTATATTAACAGAAGATTTAGGTAAAGCCGTGGTAACTTCCGAAGGAACCCTGCATATCTTGTCATCGATAGATTTGATAATCAACTCGGGTGAGAGTATTGCCATTATTGGCGAGTCAGGTTCAGGGAAATCAACCCTCATTAGTCTGTTGGCAGGGTTAGACACGCCGAGTAGTGGAACGATTAAACTTAAGGGCAAATCCTTGACTGAAATGAATGAAGACGGACGGGCGACCTTACGTAATGAGTTGATTGGCTTTGTGTTTCAGTCCTTCCAATTATTGCAAGGGCTGACAGCACTGGAAAATGTCATGTTACCTTTAGAATTAAGAGGTGATAAAAATGCAAAGGCAGTGGCTACGGCGTTATTAAATCGGGTTGGTTTAGGACAGCGGTTGTCTCATACGCCCAAACAACTGTCGGGTGGTGAGCAGCAGCGGGTTGCTTTAGCGAGAGCTTTTGCCACTAAGCCTGCTATTTTATTTGCCGATGAACCAACCGGGAATTTAGACAGTAAAACGGGGGAGACCATTATTAATTTACTGTTTGAGTTGAACCGCGAAAACCAGACCACATTGATTCTAGTAACGCATGACCCCATTCTAGCCGCACATTGTCAGCGTACCATTAGAATTGAAGCAGGGCGCATCGTATGAGTCGATTTAATTTAGCCTTGCGTTTATTGTGGCGCGATAGTCGCTCTGGTGAACTGACTATCTTGATACTGGCTCTCATCATTGCTGTCACTAGTTCAACAGCGATTGCCCTATTTTCTGACCGTTTACAACGAACCATGGTTAATCAAGCGGCGGAATTTCTAGCGGCTGATTTGGTTATCGACTGTACAACGCCTATTTCAGCCGATTGGCTAACTAAGGCAACACAGTTTGGCTTAATGCAAGCCCAAACAGTCGACTTTTCAAGCGTATTAATTGAACATGAGGAACTTTTATTAGCGAGTATTAAATCAGTCAGTGACCGTTATCCTTTAAGAGGTATTTTAAAAGCGACCACGACAGAGGATTATACTTCTGAAACCATTTTACATGCCGGTCCAGAGAAAGGTACTGCCTGGGTAGAAAAGCGCATTCTCTCTGCACTTAAGCTAAAAATAGGTGATTCATTAACCGTTGGAGAAAAACCGCTTACCATTAGTCATGTACTGACCTATGAGCCCGATAAGAAGGGTAACTTCTATAGCTTTGCGCCAAGAGTGATGATTAATGAGGCCGATTTAGCGGCAACGAATATTATTCAGCCCGGTAGCCATGTGCATTATTTCTTCCAGTTCAGTGGTGAGCCACAAGTAATCCTGGACTTTAAGCAATGGCTTAAGCCACAGCTTAATCCGTCTCAACATCTGGTGGATATTCATGAAGATCGTCCTGAGTTAGGCACTGCTTTATTGCGTGCAGAGCGCTATTTGGGGCTTTCGAGTATACTGGTTATCCTGATTTCGGGTGTTGCCATTGCCATGGCAACACGGCGATATACCGAGCGGCATTTTAACGCGACGGCTTTATTACGTTGTTTAGGTTGTAAACAGCAAGAAATACTCTGGCTTTACAGCAGTCAATTTGTTGTACTGGGGGCTTTAGCCAGTGCTTTTGGCTGTGTACTGGGGTGGTTTGCCCAGGAAGTATTATTTCAATTGCTGAAAGAATTACTTCCACAGCAGTTAGTCAGTCCCAGTTTTGGCGCCGTTTTCTTTGGGTTTATTATCGGTATCGTTGTATTACTGGCCTTTGCTATACCCCCATTATTACGACTTAAACAAGTATCACCCTTACGCGTTTTGAGACGTGATCTGGAGCCCTTACCCGCGAGTGCATGGTTAGTTTATAGTCTGTCCATTGGGGTTATTGGTTTGTTGATTTGGCGCTATACGACGGATATAAAAATGACTGTAACCATTTTAGGCGCTGGTTTAGGCGTTTTATTAGCATTGTGGTTATTGACCTATGGCTTATTGAAGTTGATTCAAAACTGGCTCCCGTCAATGAATTTAACGTGGCGTTTTTCGTTTCAAGGCTTATTAAGAAATAGCAGTACCACCATTAGCCAGATCTTAGCCTTTGGTTTGACATTGGCTGCCATGACGCTTAGTTTTACGGTACGTACTGATTTAATTGATAATTGGCAGCAGCAATTACCCGATAATGCACCTAACCATTTCGCGTTAAATATTTTCCCCGAGCAACAAGCCGCGTATAAAAGTGATTTACAACTAAACGCTATTAAAGGCAGTCAATTTTATCCGGTTGTCAGGGGGCGTTTAGTTGAAATTAACCACCTGCCTGTACAACAGTTTGTGAGTAAAGATTCACAGGGTGAAAATGCAACCCATCGTGAATTAAGTTTGACCTGGACAAAAGAACTTCCAGAAGAAAATAAGATAGTCGCTGGAAATTGGTGGAGCAATGAACAGCTAGCTGATCAGGTTTCTATTGAAAAGAAGCTGGCTGATAGTTTAAAAATAAAACTGGGCGATCTTTTAACTTTTACGATTGGCAGCCAACAAGTTAATGCAACGGTAAGCAGCGTTCGTGAATTACGCTGGGATACGATGAAGCCAAATTTCTATATGATTTTCTCACCGGGTTCCTTAGAGGCTTATCCGAGTACTTATATCACCAGTTTTTATCTACCGGAAACACAAAAAGATCTACTTAATAGTCTGGTTAAGAAATATCCGAGTACCACCATTTTAGAGGTTGATTTAATTTTAAAGCAAGTTAAGACCTTGTTAATGCAATTAACCCAAGCCATCAATTACTTGTTGTATTTTGCACTGATGGCGGGGTTTACAGTACTGTTTGCAGCGGTTTATGCGACCTTGGATAACCGCATATATGAAGGTGCGTTGATGCGGACATTTGGAGCCAACCGATCCTTTTTAAGAAGAACTCAGTTACTTGAGTTTGGGATGCTTGGACTCATTTCTGGTTTATTTGCTGTGATCATATCGGAAGCAACTACCTATGCACTATACACTCAATTGATGGCTATAGAATATCATTTTAGTATAGGAACATTCATTTCTATCCCATTAATAGGTGCTTTTTTCGTGGGAACAGCAGGATTCATGGGTGTTAGGCAGGTACTTAATAAACCCCCGCTTCAAGTTTTGAGAGAACTATAATCTTAAATCGGTTGTTCATTGGGCATTCATGTTAAATTAATAGACTGAAACAATAACTTTTAAAGGTGAGCAATATGAAAAAATTGACAACTGTTGGTGCTTTAATAAGTAGTATTTTATTAACAGCTTGTGCCAGTCAAGGCGGTTGGACTCCGACCATTGATGCCTATAATGATCCTAATGCATATCGAATTAATCAAGACATGGCTGAGTGTAAGCAACTTGCCAGTAAGGCTTCTGGTGGGACAGCATCTGAAACTGCAATAGGTGCAGGTACTGGTGCCTTAGTGGGTGCGGCGGGTGGTGCTCTGTTAGGCGCTATTGCTGGAAGTCCTGGTACAGGCGCAGCGCTTGGTGCAACCGTAGGTGGTTTAGGTGGTGGAGCGTATAAAGGTGTCGGTGCAGAAGATAAATACAAAAGTTCTTATAACAATTGCATGAGTGGTCGTGGTCATAAAGTGATTAGATGATTGGGTCTGCGGTATTGCAACACTTAGTCGCGTTGTTATCATCGACTTTTTAGCATTAACTCAATGAGTTGGGCTTATTACAGCTTGGAAAATCTTAAAAGAAAGGGTGATAAATAATGCTCACTTTCTTGAGAATAGGCGTTATGTGCTGCATAAATCGTTAATAACGTTTTACAAAGTATGGCGGCGGAACGGCAGTACCTAAGCGCCGACACTTTGGCATTATTATGGCTGTAGCCCCTAAAGTCTGTGCGATGACTTAAATGCAGTCCCGCTTCTTGTGCGAGTTGAGTAAACCGTTCTATGGCATGAGCAGGGAGTAATACATAAAATATGCCCTGTTCAGACAATAAATGCTCGGCGCTTTTGATTAAATCGTCAAAAGATAATTGGTCATTATGTCGAGCAATATGCCTCAGCGAATCTGTTGCCTTGCTGTGATTTTTAAAAAAAGGTGGGTTGCAAATGATAAGGTCATAATGATCGGTACTTTCATTAGCAAAGCTTTGAATATCCTGATGTACAGCCCTCAGGCGATCTGCCCAAGGGCTTTGTTGGAAGTTGAATTGAGCCTCTTCATAGCCTGGTTGCGTTAATTCGACAGCCGTGACATGGGCTGCGCCTAATTGAGCCGCCATTAAAGATAAAACCCCCGTTCCTGCACCAATATCTAAAACATGGGCGCCCCGATTAACCGGTGCCATTGCTGCAAATAAAACCGCGTCTGTACAGACTTTCATCGCAGATCGGTTTTGAACAACCGAAAACTGCTGAAAGTGAAAGCTTGACATATTACAGGCGATAAAGCGGTTCCAGGCTTTTATCTTCAGTAGGAGAGGTAATTTTCTTCAGGGCTTTATATTCAGTAAAGGTTTGGAATAGTTTTTTACCCTGCCATTGACCGACGGCTTTGCCATACAGTGTTTGATTTAGATGTAGTATTTCATCTCTTAAACGGGCATCACAAAACTCTGCAAGTGAGCCTAAGGTATGACTATTAAACTTTAGCTTACCCCAGATCAGTAAGGCATTCTTAGCCGCCAGTGGGTCATTTTGCTTGCAGGCCACTTTTAAATGCTTAATAGCTTCCTTTAAGCTGACTTCAGTAGGATCTTCTTCAATGACCTGTTTTTTAGGCGCACGTTTGCGGAACAAAATAATCAGGGTTGTTAACCACCCAAGTCCTAAAAACACTGAAATCCATTGCCAGACACTGGTTTCCTGGCTGGTTGGTTGGGGGCTTTGCTGTACAGCAGTTACACTATTAATTTGCTGGGGAGCGGGTATTGTTGATGGCGTTATAGCGGCTGGCTCTGTTTGTCCAGCGACAGCCGTTGCAGAGATTTTAGTTGCTGAAATCCGGGCAATTTCCATCTTTTGGGTTTGGGTGTTGAACCAGGGTATTTCAATGGCGGGTAATGTGTAATTGCCGGCTTTAGAAGGAATGATTGCTGTTTTCTCTTCTCTGACTGAAAGCAGCCCATCGGGTTTTTTCTGTTCTTGCAATACCGGTTGATCAGGGTAGATTTTTAACTGTTCACTGGTCTGGTTTGTATTCAATTCAGGAAGTTGCCCTACTGTTGCTCCTTTTGCCAATAGCGTTAGGGTTCTGGTCAACGGTTCTCCCACTTTCATTTGCTGAGCGTCTCCTGACCACGATTCCTTTATGACTAATTGTTCAGCAGATAACCAGTGTTTTCCTGTAAAGGCGGCGGGTACAGGCTTCACATCCAGTGTTACTGCTTTGGACTCAACCCGTTTTGTTTTACTCATTTGGGAGTTAAAGAAGGGATTGATTCTCCCAGGATTATTAACCAGTACTTCAGCCGTTAATACCAGTGGTTTAATAGTTAACTTACCGCTTTTTTGAGGAAAAATGGCATACTTACGCTCTGTGACAGTATAACTAACGCCTTTGACTTGAGTCGTATAATTATTGTCCTCTCCTAAACGTTCAATAACCGCATCAGGCAACTCAGGCTCATTCAGTCTGGCTTGAGAAATATCGACTCGCGTAAACAGACGTAAGGTGTAAAAAACCTGTGATTGAATAAAAGGGCTTTGCTGTGTCGCTTCAACATCAATATATAATTCTTCGTCAGTATTGACCTGTTTTTTTGCCGCATTATCAGTAACCAAGATAGTTAATGCCTGGCTGGTATCTTTACCAAATCTCACTGCCGGAATAACTATACTGCCCGTTTCTTTGGCCATCACATTCACTATCCATTGAATCGTCTTAGTTGATTTTCCATTAATCCATGAGGAACTCGTACTATTGTTTTGACTGAGTATGGTGAAGTTTTGTTCTAAAGGACTAAAGTTCGGATCATCATCAGGCGACTCGGTGGCGGTAAAGATGATCTGGAATGATTCATCAAAACTGACTGGATTCCGGTCAACAGAAGCCTGAATATCAGCTGCTGCTGTATTTTGAGACCACCCCATTATTAATAGAGAAAAAACTAAAGCGGGTAATAACCTAAAGCTAATTCCAGATTTAAATAGTTCTTTTGTAAATATCATAGTTTTAATCATTAATATTAAATGCGAATTAAGAGCTAAAAAATTACGCATTAGACAATAAGCTTTCGTATTGCCGCCGATATTAAAAGCAACTCTGTTATTAGTGCAAATACTCGCATTTCTATATTGCGCCTTAGAATCACTATATTGGGGCTGCTCCCAAAACTTTTTTAAAGTGCTTTTAACTATAATCCGCATGGCTTATTAATTTCTCCCCTTTCGGGAAATATTAACGCCTACACATCATATTAGCAATATTAATCATCGATGTGACTCAACTGCAAATGAGCCATTTATAGATCACCAATCAAAGTCGATACAGGAAGGTTTTGCAGGTCTTACAATACCCACGTTTTTTGCCTTATGTTAAAAAGAAAAATACAATATAGTTTGGATAGGTGTAAAGAATGTTACCAATACTGTAAAGGTAAATGGTAGCTAGTGATCTCGAATTATTTTTCGGGACAACTTAATTGAATATGCAGCAAGTCCGCAATATTCAGCAAAGTGTCGTCAAACGATTTAAGCCATGCCTGGAATTCTTTCGCATCAAACTCACCCTGTTTGAGCTGGCTTTCAATCACGACACAAGCTTGGTGCAAGTTCATAGCGCCCAGATTGCCTGCGACACCCTTAATGGTATGTATTATGGTTTTTGCCGCATCCAATTCGCCATTGTTTATATGATCAGTAATGATTTTAGCCTTGTCGTTGAAACCATCAAAAAACTTCTGCAACATCCGCAATAGAAATTCAGGCTTGTCTTTCGGTATAGACTTGATATTTTCCAGATCGAACTCCGTAAGTACCCGGGAAAGATCTGCCCAGCTAAGCGCCTTGGCCTGATTATGCTCTTGTAAAATCGGTTGCTCTACAGGTAACTGCATTGCCTTGGCAGAATCCCCGCTCTGTCTAACTATCCATTGACTCAGCAACTTAATTAAGCCCCCTGGATTTACCGGCTTGGCCAAAACGGCATTCATGCCACAAGCCAAGTAACTTTCTTGCTCTTCTTGCGTAACCGCAGCCGTTACGGCAATGATAGGAAGTCGAGCATATTTCAGATGGCTGCGAATGTTGCGAGTGGCTTCCATCCCATCCATTACCGGCATATGCACATCCATCAGGACAGCATCGAAATCTTCCTGTTCAAGAAGATCCAGTGCTTCTTGACCGTTGTTGGAAATTACTGCGGCTATACCGGCAAGGCGAAGGAATTCGCTGATAACTTTCTGGTTAATGTGCTGATCCTCAGCAACCAGAACTTTTGTACCCTGCAAATTATGGCCAATCTCTTTAAGGTTACGTTCGAGATTGCCGACTTTGCTACCTGACCGGTTTTTTTGTATTGCGCCTTGGGCAGCAACGCCGAGCTGAAGGCTAAATCTGAAAGCAGTGCCTTGGCCGGGTTGACTGTGAACATCGAATTCTCCACCCATGAGTTTTAACAAACTCTGGCTGATCACCAATCCCAATCCGGTGCCACCAAATTTTCGAGTAATAGAGCCATCAACCTGGCTAAAGGGCTGAAACAGTTTATCGAAGTTTTCCTGAGCAATGCCTATGCCTGTATCCTCAATGGAGAAAGTAAGCTGAGCCTTTGATTTTTCAAGCTTTTGGAGGAACACCTTGACAGCAACAGAGCCCTGTCCAGTGAATTTAATGGCATTGCCAAGCAGATTGGAAATGATCTGCTGAATACGCATAGCATCCCCTAATAAATGACGTGGCACACTCGCCTCTACTTCGATAATGAACTCGATATTTTTAGACGTAGCGCTTTCTTCAAACATATTGCGCAAGTTGCTTAAGAGGTGATCCAAATTAAAAGCTCTAGTCTCAATATTGATACGAGACGCTTCAAGCTTTGAGATATCAAGAATATCATTAAGGATTCCGAGCAGACTTTGTGATGAGCTAAAAACCTTGCTTAGATAGTCTTTAACCACAGGATCAGTTGGCAAGTTAAGCGCCAATTGCGTCAGTCCGATAATTCCGTTCATCGGAGTCCGTATCTCGTGACTCATATTGGCCAAAAACTCACTCTTTGACTTGGCAACTTCATGAGCCAGGTCTCTTGATTCTCTTAGTTCCTGATCTTGATTATGCAACTTTTTAGATGCCCGATTTAACGCCGAAACAAGATCCTGTAACTCAGACGTCGAAGATGTCAAGCTTAAGAACTGCCCGTGTATTTTAGGTAACTCATCAGCAAAATTAGCTGCGATCCTGATCTGTTTTATCGGGCGACGTAAGGCAATGATAACCACCCCTATGGATAACACTACTGAAAGCAATGCAACCAGGAATGTATCTCTAAATATCAGATACTGACTCGCTATGATCTGACTCAGAGGCATATCAGAACGCACCCAACCAACCAAACTACCTGCATTAATAGGCATCCAGGTCACGATATGATTATCCACTATAGTAGAAAGTGGTTGATCGTCACTCGGCAATTTCACTACTCCGCCATGAAAGAGTCCCCATGTTCCTTTTTGCTGATCTCGTTTGGCCTCAACGACAATGTTACCTCGCTTGTTAATGACATTAAGGTGGTCAAGATTGGAAAAATTCGTCACTTGAGCAACCGTTTGGTCAATGTCTCCGTAATTTTTAACAATCAGATCCGAAGCTACCGCTGTCGCTAGACCGCTAGTTATCAAGTAGGATTCGTTGTATGCCGATTGGGTTGCCACCTTGCCTTGCTTATAGGCAACATAGGTCCCCAGGGCAAATACTGACAATAGTGAACCCAACGCGCCTACAAGCGCCAACCGGAAAAACAGGCTTTTTGACTGAAGACTCACTGACTACCAATCACAGCGAATTTATCGAGACCAAGAACCTCTAGTGGCTTGTAGTCTCGGGAATAATCCGCTGGTACCGGCTTAGGAATTTGAATACCATCAAAAAACGCAGCATTAGCGGGGTCTTTCGACAACTTTATAAAGCTAGCAATTACTTTATTACGGACCGCTTTAGGAATGCGTGGATTCGCTTCCAGCGCATGAGGTGCGGACTGCGGCGTAACATATAAAATTCGTAACTGATCACGCACATCCGCAGGCTCTCTTTCAAAGGTATTGTTGACGCCCCCACCTGCCATTGCATCACCAATCAGCACGCTACGATAAACATTACTATGGGTTTTAACATAATTCGGAATAATATTGACATGATTCTTAGCCAACTGCGCCCTAATGAGGAGCGAAGCCGCGAAGGCATTAGGCGCTGGAAAAGCGACGCTTTGCTCGTTAAGTTCTCCTAAAGAATTAATAGCGCTGTCCTTACGAACTACAAGTATGCCTTCAAGCATGTTTGCCGAGTCCCTAAGCAGAGGAATATAACCTTTATGTCGTTTAGCAATAATGCAGTGGTAAGGATTCATAAAAGCAAAATCAGGGGTTCCTTCTAATAAAGTCTCCTCAAAAGCTGGAATGCTAGGCTCTACAACGAGTTCAAATGTTAAACCTGTCTCAGCACCCAACTTTTCCAGAATCGGAGCCCAATCCTTATGAATAGCGACCGGAGTAAGCTGTGGCACGACAGAAACGCTATACGTCTGAGCGACAGCAGGTGCAGTTGTGACTAGCCCAAATATAAGCAGACTTAAAACCAGATAAAACCCAAAACAACAATGAATCAGTAACTTGCGCATAATGAAAGGCCTAAAAAATAAACATAATTGAATATATCAACATAATAAAGATCATTAAGCAATAAGTGATAACTTATG
>CAIOMN010000111.1 GCA_903859415.1 uncultured Methylococcaceae bacterium | reverse complement strand
ATGAGATTATTAAAACAATGGGTATAACTGACCGGTGCAATGTCTGCGACGATTAATTTATCGACTCGCTCTGGATGATTTAAAGCAAACCACATGGCTATCTTTCCACCCATGCTATGCCCCAATAGATGAGACTTTGTTAAGTCATGGGTATCCATAAACAGTAACAAATCAGCCGCCATCACCGCATAATCCATGACCGGATGATGCGGTGAAAGGCCATGATTGCGCATATCTAAAACATAAACGTGATAATGGGCAGCCAGCTTTTCAGCGACTTGCCGCCAATTACGAGAAGATGCAAAAAAGCCATGCAGAATAATCAGAGGTTCGGCATCTGGAGTCCCTAAGACTTCAAACGCACATTCTACTGTACTCATTAGACAAAGATGTAATACAAGAAACCCATAACGCCACCGAAGACCCCACCCCAAACCACGAGCCAGCCTAAATGCTCATGGATGATACTTTCAACCATTTCTTTAACTAATTGCGGGGTTAATTCATTCAGTCTTTTATCAATAACCGTTTCAATTTTATCAATAATATCAACACCGATTTTATGCGCATCAAGACCTTCCTTAATCGCGGCTTTAAATCGATCAGACTCGATCATATCAACCAGCGTGCCCTTCATTTTTTCAGTAAAGGGTTCTTTTAAGGGGACTAACGCTTCTTCACCCCCCATCATCATTAACATACCCCCAAATGAGGAACCCATAATAGAAGAGACTAAGCCTTCATAGATCTTGTCGTAATCTACCGCATTTAAGAAGGGGTCAAGATTCAGTATTTTGCTACCTTGCTGTTCTTCTTTTTGAATGAACTGCTCAATATTGGCTACGGTAAAAAACTGCTGCATCATCAGTTGTTTGATAGACAGCTTAAACTCTTCAAAGCGTTCAGGTATAACACCAGAGCCATATAAATAAGGCACCTTCTCAAAGAGCATGTAAACAGCCAGCCAATTAGTCACTGCACCTGATAAGGCGAAAAAACCAATGGACTTAATCAAATCTTCAAGGATAGGACTGATACTGCCAAATAGAATAATACCAACCGCAGCGAGATTGGTAACAACACTTTTATTTAGAGGTTTATTATCTAGTGGTTTATTCATCGTTTTTTAATATAAAGATCCGTTATTGTGCCTTCAATCATTTCTGCCGAAAACCCAAGCGTTTCAGCTAAAGTAGGATGCGCATGAACGGTTAAAGCCAAGTCTTCAACATTAGCGCCCATTTCTAAAGCTAAAACAGCTTCAGCAATTAATTCACCAGCATTCGTGCCGACAATGCCAGCGCCCAGAATACGTCCGGTTTTTTTATCGGACAATAATTTAGTAACACCTTCTTTGCGACCATTGGCCAAAGAACGACCACTCGCTGCCCAAGGGAAAGCCGCTTTTTCAAACTCGATACCTTGCGCTTTAGCTTCATTCTCGGTTAAACCCATCCAGGCTATTTCAGGGTCAGTATAAGCGACCGATGGAATTGTTAAGGCTTGCCATTGAGACTTCATGCCTGCGATCACTTCAGCAGCAATTCTAGCTTCATGCGTGGCTTTATGCGCCAGCATAGGTTGTCCCACGACATCACCAATCGCAAAGATATTGCTGACGGTAGTACGTTGATGTTTATCAACAGCGATAAAGCCACGCTCATCAACCACCACACCGGCTTTATCTGCACCACATAAAGTACCATTAGGTTGACGACCCACAGCAACTAATACCTTATCAAACAATTCTGACTCAGGCACTGATTGACCGTCAAAGCTAACTTTTAATCCGTCTGCTATGGCTTCTATATTCGCAACACGAGTGGATAGATAAATATTCGCGTAGTCTTTTTTAATCTTTTGAAACAGCGGTCTTATCAAGTCCTTATCACAACCGGGAATAATTTGATCCTGCATCTCAACGATGGTAATTTCACTACCCAACGCGTGATAGACAGTTGCCATTTCCAAGCCAATAATTCCGCCACCGATAATCAGCAGCTTTTTGGGAATGTCATCCAGCTTAAGGGCATCCGTTGAATCCATTAACCGAACATCCTCATTAGGAAATGAAGGGATTTTAACGGGTCTTGAGCCCACCGCAATAATCGCATGATCAAATTCAATAACATCAGAACCGACCTGCAAATGGGTTGCATCAATAAACGCGCCCGTACCATTTATCACAGTCACATTACGCTGCTTGGCTAAAGCAGCCAACCCCGCATTCAGTTGATTACTGACTTTATTTTTCCAATCACGTAATTGCTCCAGGTTAATCTCTGGCTGAGCAAATTTAATACCTGCAGCATTGACTTCCTTGGACTCATTTAACACACTCGCCACATGCAGCAAGGTTTTTGATGGAATGCAACCGACATTCAAACAAACGCCACCTAATACCGGAAAACGCTCGACTAAAGTCACTTGCTTACCTAAATCTGCTGCCCGAAACGCGGCGGTATAACCACCAGGACCACCGCCTAACACTAAAACTTCTGTTTTCAATTGAATACCTTTGATATTAATAAATTTTGATAAACCTTATGACAATTAAATGCTTTCGTCAACACTCCAGACACCCATTATAAATCAACACAGGTTTCTAATTTTGATTGTATCGGTTGCCAAAGTTACCTCACGTAAAAAACACAATAAACCACTTGTTAAAGCCACCATGGCAGCAATAAATAAGATAGACGTGACGCTCGATAAACTCAATTCCAGTTCTGCGCCAACAAACAGAATGACTATCGAGGTACAAACAAATAGCGCACATAAGGTGCATAGCGAAATTGCCCAATGAATTAGGCGGACCCTGACGGGTAATGTGACTAATTCATCACAATGTTCCTTGGGATCGTTTTCAGAAGTCTCGCTTAAAAAACGAAACCTATCGACTATTCTTGCAAGGCGGCCAGTTAATACATTTAAAAAAGCGCCGACAGCACCCAATAAGAAAACAGGCGT
>CAIOMN010000110.1 GCA_903859415.1 uncultured Methylococcaceae bacterium | reverse complement strand
TTCCAGCGTTAAACCAAAACCTCCCACACTACTATCAACAACCTGTGCATTACAGTGACTCAGCCCATCAGCCAAAAAAAGCACCGCACTCCAGCCGCTGACTAACTCACGCGGACTTGAGCGATTTTCTACAGTTACAACCATAGGGTCAATGTCCACTCCTGCAACACACCTTTATACGGATGCATCGTTAAAGACACCCGCAACGCCTTTATTTCGCTAGCAGCCAAAGAAGACAAAGCATGATAATTATCCAGATAGGTCCCGACATACCGAATGGTCCACAGAATTAAACCGGAATCCTGTACACCCGGCTTTGCGGGAACCGGTGCTTTTGCGACCGCCCCCGCTTCAGGTTGTAAAGACAATAAATCCTTAAGCCAGGTTTGGGTTTCACGCAATGAGCCTGGTAACAGGTCATTACCCGGCATATCATTACGGTCTTCATTTAATACCTGTAAATGATTGTCCGCCAAAATCGTTGAAATCAATTCTACCCGCGCATTAATCGTTTCCGATCGTGATAAAAAACCATCTTTAGTCTGCAAAGCCCCCTTAAGCGTCTTACCCTCTGCTTCCAGCTTGGCAATCGAATCACGGACAACGCTTTGCTGCTGTTGTATGCCCGGAAAGGCCGCCTCACTAATCCCCTTTTTAACCAGTCCCTGATACTGATCCTCAGCTTTCTTGGCCCTCGGCATTACATAATTCGGACTGATCACCGAAAAATAGCCAACCAACACCAGCAGTGCAGGCAAAACACGTTTAAGCCATTGTTCACGTCGTTGTTCAGCGGTCATAATTGCATCTAAAATAAACCATCATTACTCAGGCAGGTTTTCTTAAAAACCCGTCAACCCCTAAATCCCGCAACTTGATTTCGTACTCCCAAGGCCCGCCACCGGGCATTAATTCCATGTTTTTCTTGGTTGGTGCAACAAAAGACCACCCCAGTAACGCCAGATGCTGCTCCAGATAAGTACCTAATTCATTGGGTGAAGTTGAGTCCAGACTAATCCCGGTAATTTTAATTTCGTCCTTGCTGGTCTCAATACGCTCTACCAACAGATTTTTTGGACGACCCTTTGCAATCGCTTCCAACAACTTAACCGGTCGGTCCTGCAAACCCTGAATCAAACGCGGCAATACCTCGGAATCACTTTTTAACTTATCAATGGTAATCTTTAATCTGGCACTATTTTCCTGATCTGTCACCAACGCTTTTCTCATGCCATTCAGCACCGTTTCAATTCGTTGCAAGTCTTTAGACTTTGCATCGAACTCAACCATCTGATATTGAAAATAGGCAAAGTGACCCAAACACACTATCAGTGCCGTAACCCCGCCAGACGCCATCAATATCAAATCGGCATTCAATTTTGATTGATATTTAAGTAGTGGTAGCGCTGGTAAATCCTGCTTAACCAGCAATCCCGCCCACAACAACAGCCAGGGCGTAATCCCGTCTACCGTTGATAAATGCCGGTTGTAATGGGTTTCTGGCAAAAACTCGTAAGTATTATTTAACAGGGTTTCAGACTGCTCTACCAGACCTTGCAGGGCAAACCATTTTTCTAATTGCCCGCGCCATTGCCGATCACTTAAGGCAAACACCTGCATCTCAAGTGCCGAGTCGGACGTCTTTCTAAGTCCAACACACAGTTGAGACCAACATTCCATACGCAACCAGTCCTCTTGAGTCGGGTCTTGTACAAACACAGGCAAACCCGCTGGATGCATCAAGCCCCGCAATCGACCACCGCCTTTTTTAACGGCTTTAGTCAGCTCGGTTAAGGTCAATCGCTTAATCTGACTGACCCAATAATTACACATCTCGTCCCGATTACTTAACAGATGATAGGCCAGTTGCATATCCATCGTAGACTGACCCGTCAAGCCCTCAAGCTCATACTGCAACAACTGCCCCAAAAGCGCTTCATCGATCCCTTCCACCTGAACCGAAGGCATGCTTAATAGCGTCATGAACAAACCCGAATACAACAACCAGACCTTATGACCGAAGGGTTTGCTTCTTAACGCAATTGCCGTCACGCATTCCGGCAACTTGTCTGAACTCGCGCAAGTCACCGCAATCATCTCGGCATTACCCACTAAGCGTCCTGACCTATCAAAATCAAGCCGAAAAGCCTTGGCTTCAGTAATCAATAACAGCGTATTCGTTGGTCGCTTGGTTACAAAAGGAACACGACTCCAAAGCCTATTAATCAACGACAAAAAAATCCTCAACAAACTTACCCTTTGCAAAATAACTAACGCCTGCTTCCCAATACCAGCAAACAAAAAAATAACGTGAAACCTCACAGCTTCACGTTATGGAGAGGTATAGACACAAAGGTCAGACGACCAGAAAGCAGATAAGCAATAAACAGGCCACAACCTTTAAGCACTACAGTTTCAGGCAGTTGAGTAATATCGCAGAATAATCCATGATAAAAAACTAGGTGAAATGACACGCTATTGCGTGATATGCCGCACTTTTTGATAAACAAAGCACAACAAATTGATATTTAAATATTTATAACTTCTTCATGATCAACCGTTAACCATCTCCACCAAATACCCGGTTTTTTGTTGCACGTCAGGTGAGGATTCCTTTAAATCCTTAACAAACGCCCCAGCCCCCGCCGGATAAGTCTTTAAAACTTGTTGAAACAAAGAACGGGCTTCCTGCTGCTGACCTGCCAGCGCCAGCAATAACACATGACGATACGCCTGCTGTGCCGTTGGCATAAAAATAAGCGCCTTTTCACTTAAAGGTAATTTGCCAGCAGCATCACCGTCTTTACTTTTATCCAAAGAACTCAGCACCACCGAAATATAGGGCACCAATTCAGGTGTACGGGTACTGATTTCCTGAGCTCCTTTAATAAAGTCAGGCATAGACGGTATCCAGTCCGTGTAATTTAACGGTTCGACCAGCTTTTCTAACTGTCGGTAACTATTAAAATGATTCACACACAACGCCAATAACACCGGCAACACCAAACCAACACCCCATTTAACCGGGGTATTGACCGTCAAGGGATAAGCCTGCTGCTCGCCCAAGCCCAACAACAACGCAGCAATCCCTAAAAAGTAGCTATACCACAGCGGATACTCAACCAGACTATGTAAGCCAATAATCGCTAACAGACCCAACAGCCACCAGCGCTCTAAAGTAGTAGGCGTTTTAATCAGTCCCTGCAGCCAAAAACTCAAGCCTATCAGTAAGCCGATAAAAGGAAACACGCCCAACTCAGACAATACTTGCATGAAGATATTATGGGCATTATCAATCCGATCCGGTAAAGCAGGTAAGGCATTACCCAGGGTAAAATAGCCCCAATCAAACTGACCAAAACCCTGACCTAACCACGGCGTTTGTAAAAACAACTGCCCAGCCGCCCGCCATAAATGCCAGCGAATCGGTGCCCCTTCGACTTCCTCTAAAACCCGCTCAGTCGCGGTCGGCAAATGCAATTGTGCAGGCAGGGCCCCAAAATCGGCCAGCACTTGAATAAACGCAAACAACACTACGACTGCCAGCAACATTTGCTTTATTGCAGATGAATACCGACCTGGCGTTAAAAAAGCCAACACCACCAAAGCGATGCAATAAACCCAACTGGCTGATGACGACCCCAAACTTAAGCCAAAAACCACCACTGTTATCGCAGCAACCAACAATCCTTTAAGCCAATGCCGCGCATGCTCGTGCTTTGCCCAGCAATAGAGTCCAGAAGCCAGGCCCAAGCTTAAATAATCCGTATAACTGGCAAGCTGTCCCACACCCCCCCATTGTTCCGTCATCTTGGGCACAAAGCGTAAAGCCACCTCAATCCCTGCGACAAACACGGCTCCTACCAATAAAGCCACCGCCAGTGGTTGCACTAGGTGCGATAAAACTAACGACTGACGCAAGTTATAACTAAAAATAATTAATAACGCCGCCCATAACAAATAGGCGATGGCTGTTTGTACATGCTCATTAACGATGGGTGACAACAACTGTGTTTGTAGAAATAAAAAGGCCACTAAACCTAAAGGCAACAAAGCCACACGTGGCAACGCCAATGAACCGCTTAACAACACGGGCAAAGCCGCTAGCACAGCCAATAAACCCAACAACACCGCTAGCCATTCACTATGATATGAAACGATAGGCAAGGCATTGTGGTGATATAAAAAAGGCAGCACACAGAGTGCCGCTATTAAACTTAAACTCATTTTTATGGCTAAACCAGCCCAAGAAACAGGTAATACACGCATCAAATTAAATCCGATCCCACTTTATAGACAAAAAAATAACGTGAAGCCTTGCAACTTCACGTTATAAAATAACATTGCATAATAATGACCACACCCCACTTGATAGCCTTATAAACTTGACCATAAATAAAGATACCAATGACAAAGGAATCATCCATGAATGATCCCCTTATAAAACTTATTTAGCAACAAGCAGACCAACTTTTATAAACCCGCGGATTTACAGACTTTGAGGATAATCCCGGTATCATTCCATCGTTAAAAGACCCTGTGAAATAACCTATTCTTGCGTGAAATGCCGCACTTTTTAAAAAACTGATGCTATCTGATTGATGAATAAAATTTTTAACGCCATCCTATTACACCTATCCCGGCTAAATTCCACGGCCTTATCCCAAAAAGCCTCTGTTTATAAAGCGCCGCTTAAGTCAGCAAGTGGGTTACTGGGATTCTGATAATTCTTAAGCAAGAATTAGAAAGGCCTCACTAGCACATTACTAACGGGCGGAGTATTCCACTCGCGAGACCTATTTAGTTGGCCTCGTCCAGGAGTTTCTCCTGCATGAATTGCTGCCGCTTCCGCCTTTTGCATTAATGCCTCCGCATCATCTACCATGCCACGCCTTTCCAGTTCTTGCAGGAATGGTCGAGTAGTCATTATGTATGTGTGACCTTTAGGATCTGCTGTTCGCATAAATTTTTCATCCTCTGACACAAGCAGTGCGTATTCCCAATCTGAATCATCTTCAAACCTGTCGATAATTCTACGAATAGACTCATCACCTGGATCGACACGAAGTTTTCTTAGTTCTTCAGCAATTTGTGGAACGCCTGTCTCGATTTCATCTAAACCATTGTTCATGTTTGACTCTATGAATTCAAGTGCCTTGATGTTACTTAGAAATTGCTGACCGTTACGCAACTCGCATATAACCATATCCGAGATATGTACTGGAATCCCAGGAGCTAGCAGCAACTCCAAGCTATCAGCATAGGCAAGTGTCTTGAGTGGGCCTGTATCTACTATAACAATACCGCACTTCATGAAGATGCTTTATCCAGCATTTCACCAAAGCGCTTTTGCATAGCGTCTGTTTCCTGGAGAGAAATCCTAGGAATAGGAAAACCAGCATGAAGTGTTATTTTCGCCAAAGCCGCTTCATTTTCTAGATGCAGAAGTTTTACGGCTTTCTTTGGAGTAATCTGCCCTAGCGAATATTTAAGAAGTATCTCTAAGTTACCGGACATAGGAGAGCTTTCATTTTGAACGAAACCATCAAGAAGCGTGCGAATTAAAGCATTAACTGATGTACCTGCTTTAGCTGCCATTACCTTGGCGTCAGTCAGAAGATCATCAGGTATTGCGACTGTAAAATTTGACATTTCTTACTCCAATCTATACGAAAAAGAGTATTTTACGTAAACCCGTATCATATATCAAATCTTATTACCAACTTCCGATTGCGCAGATATGGCAAACGCAGCCGCTATTTATAAAGCGCCGCTTAAGTCAGCAAGTGGGTTACTGGGATTCTGATAATTCTTAAGCAAGGATGAGGGTCAAAGTGGACAGCCCCTCTACCATTCTCATTAACACAAGCATCGATAAAACAAAGTAGCCTCGATGGTACGCAATGGAATAGAGGAAAACTCCAATCAGGTATGAAGTGGTGACATACCTTTTGATCGGCACTATCATGCCTATGTTGAGCAGCACAGATCCTAAAGCAGCCGTCTTAAGCCCTTTGTTGGGCAACATAGACCTTATCCCTATTATTGCCTTTATTTAGCTCATGACAAAAATAAATATCGGCGAAGGTCTTTTCTGTAACACCTTATAATCAATCAGTATTTTTGAATAATTAGCATCAATGTTAGACTAGCTTTGACACTTTATCGCCTTAAAACGGGCTTAACATAAAAAATAATAAAAAATATAAATTAATAGAGCCTATACTCAAGCCTCACTTAAACTTTATAAGGACAAAAAATCATGAAACAACCAGTGGTTGTTGTTGATTTTACCCGACTTTCAATTCCTGAAAAAATTGATTTTTTTAATCACGTTTTAGGACATTTAGCTAATAACCCCTTCTACACAACACCTGATATTTCTTTAGAAGAAGTACAGTTATCTGTAGATAATTTAACTCTCGCAAGTTTAGCCGCTCATGATGGCAGTCGTGTAAACACCTCATTAATGCATGATGCTGAAGTGATTGCAGAGAAGAATTTTCGCATTTTAGCGGCTTACGTACAAAGAATTGCAGATGGTGATATCAGTAAGATTCTATCCAGCGGTTTTCATATATCTCAACTACAATCGGCGATTCAAAAACCCCTATTAGCCATTAAAGACGGGCCTAATTCTGGCTCTATTATTTATGTGGTTAAAGCCGTTGATAAAGCGGGGGCTTATATCTGGCAATATTACGAAGGTGAAACACCTCCAGCAACAGAGGCTGAGTGGGTCACTGCTGGACATAGTACATCCGCTACTTTTCAGGTGGATGGCTTAAACAAAGCCAAAGTCTATCTGTTTAGATTTGCGGCCATTACAAACACCGGAACTACGGATTTTTCTGCACCCGTATCAAAAGTAGTTTTATAACCAAAACTGAGTTTAACAACGATTACAGGGCATCCTTCATAGCGGCCTAAAAGTAGTTGACACTTTTGATGTCAATAAAAAATTAACAACAAGCTACCGTAGCCATTAAAAAACGGCCAGTGACTTTAAAGATAAACGGCTT
>CAIOMN010000109.1 GCA_903859415.1 uncultured Methylococcaceae bacterium | reverse complement strand
TAATGATGCAGATGCTAATTCCTACGGAGCTTAAAGAAACCTCTTTAGAAAGCGCTCAAGTATTGTTAAATCAACGGGATGAATATATAGCCCAACGCATTAATCAAACATTACAGGACAACGAAATGGGTATACTTTTTCTTGGGCTCATGCACAATATTGAAGCAAAACTACCCGAAGATATTTTTCTCATAGAACCGTTAGGGAAACCAAGTATTCTAAGAGATGGAAGTTAATTACCAAGCTTATTACCCTTGCAATCCAATAAATTAAAATTTAGTTTATTGTGTTATGATTGATGGTAAGAGACTTTTGAACGGTAAACAATAATACAAAATTCCATTTTCTTTGAGCAGTCAATAAGTTGCAATGCTTGTTGAGATGCCTCTTCTGCAAAAATTTTGAATAGGCATTAGTGCTTCTATAGGTATTAGTGCCTAAACGAAGTTTTAGATTATAATACATTCCAACAAAACGATTTATTTTCATAACGTGTTAGAGGAAATCACTTGACGTATTGGGTGAGTCGTTATTTAGGCTGATGTTGACTTTAGTCTACTTAAGAATTTGTAAGTTAGTTAAACCTACTCTGTCTTTTACTTAATATGATCCTAAAATATTAGTGCATAGCTTCTTGGCTTTGTTTCTAAGAGGGTTGTTTTCACTTAAATTAAGATAACAAACCAGTATATCTATCTACCCAATGAAAACAAGTAGTTCGGGTCACATCCTAATTATAGATGACAACAAAGATATTTGTGATTTGTTGGCTCATCTTTTAGAGCATGCAGGGTATAAAACCCAGCAGGGTTACGATGGTAACACTGCAATAAATTTATTATCACAGTGTGAGCCCGATTTACTGCTACTTGATAGTGTTATTCCTGAGCCGAATGGTATGGCAGTATTGGCTAAAGCTCATAGCATGTATCCACAACTTCCGATTATTATAGTTACAGGCACAGCGGGTATTCTAAGTGCAGTTTGTGCTATCAAGGCGGGTGCATGGGATTATCTACCAAAACCTTTTGATAATAATCGGGTTTTAGAGTTAGTTAATCGTGCTGTGCAAACACGCGGTGGTAAAAAAGAGATAGATAGTCTACCCAATAGAGATTTATATGCTCGAATTGGCGAGTCAATGGGTAGAAGCCCAGAAACTCAGCAAATTTTAAAAGATATTGCTCGTGTGGCGCACACCGACTTTTCTGTTATTATTCAAGGCGAAACGGGGACTGGCAAGGAAATGATTGCCCGAAACATACATTTATCAAGCAAACGAGCGGCGGCAAATTTTATACCTATTGATTGTGGTGCAATTTCAGATTCATTGATTGAAAATGAATTATTTGGCCATGAAAAAGGCTCTTTTACTGGTGCGGATAACGTATCCATAGGTAAGTTTGAAGCGGCTAATGGCGGCACTTTATTTCTGGACGAAGTCGCCAATATGTCTTTATCAGCCCAATCAAAATTACTACGAGTGCTGCAGGAGCATGTTATTTATCGTTTAGGTGGTGTAAAAGCTATTCCGGTTAATGTCCGTATACTGGCTGCAAGCAATGAATACCTGTTGGATGCGGTAGTTAAAGGTAAATTT
Source organism: uncultured Methylococcaceae bacterium (assembly GCA_903859415.1). GTDB lineage: Bacteria > Pseudomonadota > Gammaproteobacteria > Methylococcales > Methylomonadaceae > Methylobacter_C. The sequence goes on along the minus strand of CAIOMN010000109.1, from coordinate 15,550 downwards.
CGTGAGGATTTATATTATCGCCTCAATGAATATGTCATCCATCTCCAGCCATTACGAGAACGTCCAGAGGACATAATTTATTTAGCGAATCTTTTTATGAAGGAGGTCTGTGCTGAACTTTCCATGGAGTTGTTGACCTTTTCAAGTGAAGTTAAAAAATTACTGTTAAATCACAAATGGACAGGTAATGTCCGTGAGCTACGGGCTGTTATTCGTCGAGTTGCTTTAATCTCCCATGAAGAAGTTACTGTTGAAGATTTAAATTTTTTATTCGCTTGCCATCATTCTAAATCATCTAATTTATCTTCATGCCAAGTGGTAAACCCTGAGGAAACAACAAGACCGAAAGAAGATAATACAAGTTTGTCATGTTTAAACTGTATCGCTCATGGTGATTATAAGGGTTTATCGTTGAAGGAAATTCATCGTATTAATAACGCCAAAGTAGATAAATTAATAATTCAATCGGTTCTAAAAGAAACGGGAAACAATAAAGCGGAGGCAGCACGGCGTTTAAATATTGATTACAAATCACTGTGCTCCAAACTCAAAGAAACAACATAATCCGAGGTAAAAAGCGATGATTAGCAAAAAAGGTAACTTAACCGGAAATGTGGAAGGCATTTTGCGTGGACTAGGCGATTTAGTAGAAAAGCTAGGAGAACTAGCCGAAAAAGGGGATCAATTAAAACGCAGTGGGGTTTTTGATATTGACACTTCTGGCGGCAAAGATGCTAAGGCGGTTTACGGCTTTTCTATGAAAATGGGCTTGAATGGTGACCAGGAGCCGCACATTGAGGCTTTCGGAAATGTTCATCGGGATGAAAAGACAGGTGAAACAACGGTACAGGCAGTGTCTGAACCCCTGATTGATATTATTGAAGAAAGTGATCACGTTTTAGTGTTGGCTGAGATGCCAGGTGTAGCCGACGAAGACATTCATTTAGATTTAAACGGTGATATTTTAGTGCTACATGCCGAAAAGGGTAGTAAGAAATATCACAAAGAAATCGTCTTACCGCATGCCTTTGACAGTAATGCAATGGAACGTTCTTGCCATAACGGCATTTTAGAAGTCAAACTAAAACAGTGAGACGATTATGACTAAAGAACTTAAGCTTAAGGTTACTGAAGCCCTGTCCAAGGATACCGGTCGTGGTTATGCGCGTATTGATCCATCGGATATGGCAAAGTTAAATTTAGCTGTAGGAGATATTGTTCAGGTATCAAGTTCAAAAGGCAGTGGTGTCGCCAAATTAATGCCAACGTATATTGATCTGCGCGGCAAAGGCATTGTGCAATTGGATGGCTTGACTCGGCGTAATGCGGCTCTGAGTTTGGATGAAAAGGTTCTCATTGAACCTGTTACCTGTAAACAGGCTACTCGCATTGTTCTTATTCCCACTACGATTACGCCCAATCCACGTGATTTAGATTACATAGGTAGCCTACTTGATGGCTTACCTGTTAAAAAAGGTGATCTATTACGTGCCCATTTGTTTGGTAGTCGTTCTGCGGAATTTAAAGTCGAAAGTACACTACCCGAAGGTGCAGTACTGATTAATCCCACGACAGCACTCGTTATCGGTGGCTCAAAAGAAACCAAGACTGCTACAGGAAATGCACAACGCCTGTCGTATGAAGATGTCGGCGGATTAAGAGGTCAGGTACGACGTATTCGGGAAATGATCGAACTACCTTTGAAGTATCCCGAAGTCTTTGAGCGCTTAGGAATAGATGCACCGAAAGGCGTATTATTATCGGGTCCCCCTGGCTGTGGTAAAACACTTATTGCACGTATTATTGCCCAGGAAACAGACGCTCAATTTTATACCATCAGCGGCCCTGAGATCGTACATAAGTTTTATGGTGAAAGTGAAGCGCATTTGCGTAAAATTTTTGAGGAAGCAGGGCGAAAAGGCCCCAGTATTATTTTCCTTGATGAGATTGACTCTATTGCACCCCATAGAGACAAGGTTGTCGGTGATGTTGAAAAACGTATCGTTGCTCAACTATTGGCTTTAATGGATGGTTTAAAAAGTCGAGGTAAAGTCATTGTTATTGCAGCAACTAATTTACCCAATGCGATTGATCCTGCTCTACGACGTCCTGGACGTTTTGACCGGGAAATTTCTATCCCTATTCCAGACCGTGAAGGTCGGCGTGAAATTATCGAAATTCACAGCAGAGGAATGCCTCTAAATGATGATGTAGAACTCAACATTGTTGCTGATGTAACTCACGGTTTCGTCGGTGCTGATTTAGAAGCCTTATGCCGTGAAGCTGCGATGAGTGCCTTGCGACGCCTTCTCCCTGAAATTGATTTCAGTGCAGCCGAAATACCTTATGAACGTCTTACTGCATTAACAGTAACGATGGATGACTTTAGATCGGCTTTATGTGAAGTATCCCCGTCAGCTATCCGTGAGTTATTTGTGGATATTCCAGATGTACGCTGGAATGATGTGGGTGGATTGGATGATATTCGTCGTCGCTTGATCGAATCTGTTCAGTGGCCTATTAAATACCCTGAACTTTATCAGCAAGCGGGTGTAAAGCCGCCTAAGGGCTTGTTATTAGCGGGGCCTCCAGGTGTTGGTAAGACCTTAATTGCAAAAGCCATCGCTAATGAAAGCGGCGTAAATGTCATTTCAGTTAAAGGTCCAGCACTGATGTCTCGTTATGTAGGAGATTCTGAACAGGGTGTGCGTGATTTGTTTCACAAAGCCCGTCAAGCAGCACCCTGTATTATTTTTCTGGATGAAGTTGATTCTGTGGTGCCCGCAAGAGGAGAAGGTTCAACAGACTCTCATGTTGCTGAGCGAGTGTTAAGCCAGTTTTTATCGGAAATGGATGGTTTGGAAGAGCTCAAAGGTGTCTTTGTGATGGGCGCGACTAATCGTGCAGATTTGATTGATCCAGCTATGCTTCGTCCTGGGCGTTTTGATGAAATCATTGAGCTAGGTTTGCCCAATGAAGAAGCGCGTAAACAAATTCTAACAGTGCATTTACGTAATAAACCGCTAGGCGAAAACATTTTCGTGGATAAATTGGCTGCTCGTTGTTTTAATGCGAGTGGAGCGGAGCTTGCTGCTGTTTGTAATCGTGCTGCGTTATCAGCCTTACGTCGTGCAGTACAAGCCTGTAAAAGCGATGAGGCACCTAATAAATTAACCGTTCTTATAGAACAGCATGATTTTGATGAAGTCATTGCAGAAATGTTTGGTAAAGAAGGTGAGGATTTTCGGTGAGTGCAAAGGCTGAATCGCCTCTTGCTATATATCTTTATGGTTTTACCTTTCCAGGAACAGTTGTACCATCGGTTTTGGGTGTCGATGATGAGCATATACTTACAGATTATAATTCCTCGGGATTGAATGCAATTATCAGTTCAGTTGCATTAGTTGATTTTACCGGTGAAGCCGGTGAAAACAATTTGCAGAATGTTGCCTGGCTAACCCCTCGTGCTTGTCGTCATGCACTGGTTATTGATAAGCTAATGGAGCAAGGCGCTGTTTACCCCTTATCATTTGGCACCCTGTTTTCCAATGTAAAAGCATTGGAGCAGGAAATGAAAAGCCGCGCCAATGCTGTATTAGCGGTATTGCATCATGTGTCAGGCTGTCAGGAATGGTCCTTGGAAGCAACACTTGATCGTAAAAAAGCGGTTGATTATTTGTTAGTTGAAGGACTGCAATCTGGGCATTTTACATTACCTGAAAGTGTGGGTCGTCGCCATCTTGAAGAACAGAAATTACGCAGGAGTTTAGCTTCTGAATTAAATGGTTGGTTAACAGAATCCTTAACGTTAATTCAAGACGAATTAAGCCCATTGATGCATGATTTTCGCTCACGGCGAGTAACCGAAGATAGGGTTTTACACACAGCCTATTTGCTCCCTGTTGAAAAAGTGGCTGCTTTTCAGCAGCAGGTAAGTGCTATCAGTAAGCGTTTTGAGCCTTGTGGTTTTAATTTTCGGGTCACAGGCCCTTGGGCTCCCTATAGTTTTTCTCAACTTGCAAGCTTATGAGTTTTTTACTGTATGGTATTATTAACGAAGCGTCATTGCTAGTAATTGAGCCTACTTTTACACTCATTAAAGCAGCAGGTATAATCGCTATAGCCAAAGCCTGTGAGAATGAAGTTAGCCGAGAACCTGCTGTGGTTTTAGCTTATGGCGAAAAAGTGATGAATATTCATCAACAAACCACATTGATCCCCATGCGCTACGGCAGCATTTTGGCAGATGAGGAGGCAGTAAAAGTACACTTAAAGGATAATAACGCGCGTTACCAAGCACGCTTGGCCGAACTCAATAATTGTGAGGAAATGGGCATACGTCTACTACTTGAACCCTTTCCTGATAGTGACACGAGTTCTCAGCAACCCGTGAGTGGACTAAGCTATTTGAAGGCACGAAAACGCGCTTACGCCTTACCAGAAAAGGCCGAACAACAAGCGGCTTTTTTGGAAGATGCATTATCAGGGCTTTATCGACAACACTGTGCGGCCATCAGTGTTTTTAATGGACAACAGACTTATCTGTTAAGTTATTTAGTACACCGTAGCAATTTACCTGCTTTTCATGAACGGTTGAGTTTTGTTGAAAAAAGCATAACGGATTTATGTTCTGTTAGCGGCCCTTGGCCACCCTATAATTTTGCCAACTAAAGCTACCGAGCTAATAAGCTACTATCATGTCAGAAAACCCAACAAAAAATAGTTTTGAAATTCAGTACGAGATGCTGCTAAATGCTATTCCTTCCTCTGTTTTAATGGTTGATAGAAAGCTTCAAATACTCTCAGTTAATGAAAATTTTTTAATTAAAAGTCAACGAAGTAAAGATGCTACAGTTGGCCGTCCTTTAGCAGAAGTATTTCCTCTTGTTATTTTACAAAGTACGGGTATTGAAGAAAGCATACGTAATGTGTTTCATACAGGCATCGCTGTTAAGGGACAGAAAATGACTTATCGTGCCCCCGGCGTTCCACTTCGTATTTATTACTACTCCATTTTACCGATTCAAATTGATCAAATCATACTCATCATGGAAGATGTTACTGAGCAATTCCGTCTGTCTGAAGAAGTTCGTCGAGTAGAGCGGCATCTGGCGTCAGTTGTCGAAAGTGCGAGTGATATTGTACTTTCGACGGATATTGATGGACGCATATTGACCTGGAATTCAGCGGCAGAAAAACTATCTGGATTGTCCACGCAGGAAGTTTATGGACGTTACTTTTTTGACTTCTGTGATCTGAGTCAAAAACAGATGGTGCAACAAATTTTTCAGCGTATGAAAACCAGCAATGCTGCTCACACCACAGAATTTAATTTATTAACACCTAGCAATAGCGGAACTATTTTAATTTCTTGGGTATTTTCGCCGATGAAAGATGATTATTCTAAAACGGTAGGTACCGTTGTGGTAGGTCGAGATTTAGCTGAGCGACGTAAACTGGAGTTACAACTACGGCAATCGCAAAAATTGACAGCATTAGGTGTTATGGCAGGAGGCATTGCCCATGAAATTCGTAATCCACTGGCCGTTTGTTCTTCGGCTGCACAATTTCTACAAGAAAATCAAATTTCCGATGATTTTCAAAAGGAATGTGCCAAAAAAATACAAGCCAATATTCAAAAAGCTTCAGCAATTATAGAAAATCTACTGCGCTTTGCCCGCTCATCACTTGATACAGAAATGGTTGAAGTTGATTTAATCTCGGTTCTTAAAGAAACTATTGATCTAGTCACTAATCAAGCCAAAGTACAGAAAATCAAGATACATCTGTCCCTGCAAAAAAATAATATTGTAGTCTCTGGGGTGCAAGGTTTATTGCAACAAGTATTTATGAATATATTTCTAAATGCTATAAATGCAATGCCTACAGGTGGTGTCTTGAGTGTTGCGATTAATACGGTTGAAGATCGAGTAATTGTTCGTGTTATTGATACCGGTGTTGGTATTGCGGCCGGCGAGCTGGATAAAATATTCGACCCGTTCCATACTTCTTCTCCGGTAGGTCAAGGTACTGGCTTGGGATTGTCAATTTGTTATAGCATAATTCGCCAACATCTTGGTTCTATACAGGCAGAAAGCCGCCTTGGTCAAGGTGCTGCTATAATTGTAACGCTACCACTCCTGTGAGCTTAATGAACAAAAACGTTCTAATAGTGGATGATGAACCCGATATGTGTTGGGTTGTCTCTCAGATCATTCAATTACAAGGTTTAAATGTTTTCACAGCTTACACTGGGGAAGATGCATGTTTTAAATTATCCAAGGGTGATTTTTCTGTCGTTTTCTTAGATGCCAAATTGCCTGATATGGATGGTTTAGATGTCGCAAGGAGGATACACACAATGGTCAAAGAAAGGCCCCAAGTTGTGTTGGTTTCTGGTTATCATTATCGCGATGATCCTGTTGTTCGTAATGCACAGGAAGAAGGAATTATCTGTTGCTTTTTAGCAAAGCCCTTCAGTAATGAAGAGCTCCTAAGTATCTTGATTGCATTATCAAGTTAAGAATACCTAGTGATTTAGGGGATTTTATTTGGCTGTGTACGTCTGAATTCAATTTTTTGAATATTTAATCAAATTCTAAGCAACACTTAATCAACAAAAGGTGTTGATTAAGCAGCAGATTAATCGACAGGGCCTTTATTAAAAGCACCATTAATTAACATGCTAAAGTCTTCTGAATATTTTATTTATTATCCATCAATAGGTTATGAATTTTTTGAGTAACTTCTCATTAATTGCAGGTAACACCTAAGAATCAGGTTAGAATACTTATATGGATACTCTCAAGCCGCAATTACCGAAAATCAGTCATGAAGATCGAACACCGATAGTTGATATACTATTGGAATTGCTTGCGTGGCAGCAAATACAGATAGACAGACTGGAACATGAGATACTTAAACTCAAGGGTGAAACTACAAAGCCCAAGATAAAACCCAGCAAAATGGATGAGGACTCTGTCAAAGCCGATGCAGAAGCTAGCGATGACAGTGACAAGCCCAAAAAGAACAAAGGGCCAAAACGCAGTAAAACCAAATATCTTAAGATTGATGCTACGTTCAACATCCACCCCGATACTATTCCAGAAGGCTCAACCTTTAAGGGTTATCGGGATGTTGTCATTCAAAATATTAAATTCGAGACATTCAACACCTGCTATCGCTTAGCCCAATATGAAACAGTTGATGGAAGCTATGTGTCAGGACAATTGCCCGATGAGTTCAACGGCTGCCATTTTGGCAGTGACCTGATTAGTTTTATCCTCTATCAATATCATCATCAACATGTCACCCAACCGCTGCTGTTGAAACAACTGCTGGATTTGGGTGTTGATATCTCCAGCGGTCGGCTGAGCCAGTTTATCACCGATGATTTGGATAGGTTCCATGATGAAAAGGATGAATTACTTCAAGCCGGATTGTCTGTGTCAGCCTATGTGCACACCGATGACACCGGGGCGCGTCATGATGGTAAAAGCGGCTATTGCACCCATATTGGCAATGAGCTGTTTGCCTGGTTTAGTAGCACGGAAAGCAAAAGCCGCATTAACTTCCTGAGTTGTTTAGGCCAAGGCACCGACCATTTTTATGTGCTGAATGCCGGTGCCTTCGCGTATATGGAAGAACAAAAACTGCCGTCTATCCTGTTAATACGTCTTGAGCGTGAATTTGAGGGTGAAGTGGTGTGTAGTCTGCCGCTGGCGGAACCTGCCGATAAGACGGTACGGATCGAAACTGCTCTTGATTGGGATAAATGGCTGGATCAGCAGGGCATCAAAACCAGGCGGCACCGGAGAACACTCACCGAAGGCGCCTTAATGGGTGGCCTATTAGCTCAAGGCATTCCCGCTACCTTGAGCATTATCAGCGATGATGCCGGACAATTTAACGTCTTTGACCATGCGTTGTGCTGGATTCATGCCGAACGCATCATTAATCGTCTCATTCCATTAAATGCCGAGCATGTTAAAGCCGTTGACAACACCCGCGAACAACTCTGGCAGATTTACCGCGATCTAAAAACCTACAAACTTGAGCCAACTACAGGCCAGGCTGAAGACATCAAATCTCGCTTCAAGACGATGTGCAGCACCAAAACAGCTTATGTAACACTGAATCTTGCTTTACAACGGATGGGTAACAATCAGCACGAACTGCTTCGCGTACTCGATAAGCCTTATTTACCGCTCCATAACAACCTGAGCGAACGCGATATTCGGGATTACGTTAAAAAACGAAAAATAAGCGGCAGTACACGAAGCGAGGCAGGTCGAAGGTGTCGCGATACCTTTGCCAGCTTAAAGAAGACTTGCCTAAAACACAAGATTTCGTTTTGGCATTATCTTAAGGATAGGCTGATGGGCACAAACAACATTCAACCGCTACCTGATTTGATTCGGGCTGCAGCTACCTGTGGGTAATGAGAAGTTACTTTTTTGACGTTGAATGTGAATAGCATGGTACACGGTTTGCTGTAAACAAAGATTTGCTTGTGCTGTTATTGCGTAATAACAGCAATTCCTTTTAAATCTTTCGCATTGGCATAGTCACGTAAAATGAAGCTATCTATTACCCGAATTATAATTTCCCTATCATTAGCCGTAACACTACAGAGTCATGCGGCGGATGCTGATTTTCATATCGCTGACCAACAAGTATTGCCGGGTAATGCACGATGGGATTACCTAAATTACGATGCCGGTAGTCAACGGCTGTTTATCACTCGTGGCGATCATGTGGATGTTTATGATACGACTTTAAAGCAAGTCGTGGGAACCATTGCCGATACTCAGGGGGTTCATGGTGTGGCATTAGCCCCCGAATTAGGTCTTGGATTTACCAGTAATGGTCGCACTAATTCGGTGACCGTATTTGAACTTTCTACATTAAAAGCGCTTGCCACGTTACCGACTGAGCAAAACCCCGACGCCATTATTTACGATGCGTTTTCTAAACGGGTATTTGCGGCTAATGGCAAGTCCGGCAGTTTGACGGCTATTGACGCTGTTAACAAGAAAGTGCTGACCCATATCCAGATTGGTGGCAAGCTAAAAACCGCGTCGGTTAATGGTAAAGGCTTGCTGTATGTTAATGTAGAGGATAAGAATCAACTGGCTGTTGTGGACACTAGCAAGTTATCGGTTCTTACCCGTTACGATTTATCCGCCAATTGTGATGAACCGGCTGGATTATCAATTGATGTTGCAAAAGAACGCTTGTTTGTGGGCTGTCACAATCAGAAATTACTGGTCGTTTCAACCAAAACGGGTGAAACCCTGGCTAAACCCGCTATTGGGAAAGGCTCAGATGCAGTCGGTTATGACCGTGAACTGGATCTTGTTTTTAGTTCAAACAGTGATGGCACACTGACTATTATTTCTGCAACTGACTATACCGTTAAACAAAATCTGCTCACAAAACCTAGAGCCAGAACTTTGGCGCTTGATAGCGTCAATCACACGGTTTACACAGTCACAGCGGATGTCGATGAAAAGGCACCCAAGCAAGCCAACGGCAGGCCACAATTGAAAGAGGGTACTTTTACCTTGCTGACGATTACGAGGTAATGATCATATACTTCGCCAATGTCATTTAGTAGGAGTGGCTTTAGCCACGCACTCGCGGCTAAAGCCACTCCTACATAAAAAACCTCAATTTAATGACATCACGATTCCTAGCCATTTAATTAAAACCCAGGGTATAGCAACAAGCCTTTAGATCGTAGTACTCGGTCAGTGAGGCTTGCTTGTGTGTTAGGATAACCTGAATACCCTCTTTAACGCTTATAACCGCTTTGATAAACGACTTTTCTGGCCTCCTCAAAGCCGCCTTTACGCGGCTTAAATCTATCATAGATCATGCCCCTGTTTTACTGGCGCTGACCTTAACATCTTGTGCTACTTATCAAGCCAAGGAGTTAAATGAGCAAGCTATCGCGCAACAAAATGCGAACCCGTCAATAGCACAGCTACACATTCAATCCAGCCAAATTAAACACCCGTTACTAAAGCCAATTCCCTTTGATCTATCTGATGGATTATCACCGGATGAAGCGGCAATGATAGCGGTTATACAAAATCCTGAGTTACGCGTGGCAAGAACAAAGCAGGGTATTGCCACTGCACAAGTGTTGCAAGCCGGTTTATTACCGAACCCACGCCTGGCTTATAATTTTGCAGCAGTTACTGGGGGGTTAGATCAAGGGAAAGTTCAAGGATATGGTTTGAGTTTAGATTGGGAATTTACATCCTTGTTAACTCGATCTAATAAGGTTTTAGCCGCACAGGCCGAGCAACAATCGATTGATTTACAAATTGCCTGGCAAGAATGGCAAGTTGCACAAGCGGCTAAATTAGCCTGTTATCAATTACAGATTTATGATCAGCAATACGCGCTATTGTCTGAGAGCTTAAAACGTCTGGACAGTAATAAAGAGCAAATACAAAAAGCACTGGATTACGGTTGGGCGACAACTTTAGAAAATACCACGGCGATTATCGCAGCAGAAGCACTGGAAAGTCGCTTGCAAGCGGTATTGCAACAAAAGCAGCATCAACAAGAACGGCTTAATCGCGTCTTAGGTCAACCGCCTGGGCAGATCATGACTTATCAAGCAACAGACTTGCCCGATGAACTGATAACCCCTAACTTTGAACAACTCACTCAGGATTTAACCCCGCACCGTTTAGATTTGTTAGCCTTAAAGCAAGGTTATCAAGCACAGGAAGAACAGCTTCGCATTGCCATTCTGCAACAGTTTCCCAAAATTAGCCTTGGTTTAACGCACACTAAAAACAACAGTAATTACTATACGGTGGGTGCCGGTGTGGCTTTAAGTTTACCACTCTTTGACCAAAATCAAGGGGTGATTACCTTAGCAACAGCCAGCCGGCAACTGCTATTTGATGAATACAGCAATCGTGATTTTCAGAGCAAAGCGGATGTGGCAGAACTGCTCACTACCATTACCTCAATCAACACAGAAATTAAGGCCGCACGTACGGGCCTGAGCCAATTAGAGACTTTATTCAACGCTTACACCACCGCTCATAATGAACATCAAATTGACCAACCGACGTACTATGCCGCGTGGAATAATGTGACGGATAAACACATTGAAGTGTTAACGTTGCAACTGCATTTAATTGAAGCGCGAATTGCTTTAGAAACCGCTACCGGTCGGTATGCTTTATGATTTATTGTCCTGATAGATTTATGAAATATAGATTCTTTAACATCGTATTGCCCCTTTGCTGTGTCTTATTAATGGCCTGTAACACACACACGGAAGAGGAAGAAGCCGAAGTGACGCCGGTTGCCAAGGTGCAAACACAGCCCTTAGAACTCACCGAGATAGAGGATACCTTAACCGCTTATGGCTCGGTGATTGCCCTGCCCAGTAACTCAAAAAATCTGAGTGTGCCCTATGCCAGTCGTATTGAGCGTGTTTATGTGAGCAATGGTCAAACGGTGCGTGCGGGTGATCCTTTATTGACGCTGGAACCCAGTGAAGATGCCTTATTAAGTGTTAAACAGGCCCAGCAAGAACTGGCAGCAGCCACCCAAGAGCAAAAGCTGTTACAAGGCCGATTTCAGTTAAAGTTGGCAACAGAGCATGAGTTAGTCACCAGTCAATTACGTGTTGATCAAGCCAAGGCTTTGCTTCAGGATTTAACAGCGAGAGGCTCATTAAAAACCCATACCCTTAAGGCTGAGAAACCCGGTGTTATTGCGACTGTCAATGTTCAGCAAGAACAGCGCCTAGCCGCAGGCAGTCCGTTATTGCAATGGGCCGAGCAAGCGCAATGGCGTATCGCCTTGGGTGTTGAGCCGAGTCGTATTGGTTTATTAAAAACACAGCAAGCGGTTGAACTGACGCTTGTTAATCGAAAGATTGAGCAGTCGGTTAGTGGCGTTATTGAAGCAATTACGCAGCAAATTGATCCGCAAAGTCATTTGGTCACTGTGATTGTTAAGCCGTCTAAGCAGGTCGATTTCTTGTTGAATGAGTGGGTAAAAGCTTACATTACCCTGTCAACAAAAAACACTTTAGTGGCACCCAGAGCGGCTGTGTTACCGGATGACGAGGGTTATAGCGTTTTTACGGTAGTCGATAAAAAGGCAGTGAAACACACGGTAGAACTGGGCATAGAAACGGATACTCTCGTTGAGTTGATTGATCCTACGCTTAAGCCACAAGATGAGCTGGTGATTTTAGGTAATTACGAATTGACCGAGGGTATGGACGTTGAAGTTGAGGTCGAAAAACCATGACCTCATGGGCTTTTAGTCACCGCCGATCTATATTATTAACCCTGGTCTTAGCTGCACTCGCAGGGCTTTATGTGACGCAATCCTTGCCGGTGAGTCTGTTTCCGCAAGTTATCTTCCCGCGTATTGTGATCAATATGGATGCAGGCGATAAACCCGCAGAGCGGATGGTACTTGAAGCCACAGTGCCTGTTGAAGAGGCGGTTAGAGCGGTGCCGGGGGTATTGAATGTCAGGTCAACCACCACCCGTGGCAGTACCGATGTCTCGATCAATTTTGTGTGGGGCATTGAAATGGTGTCAGCGATGTTGCAGGTGGATGCGGCGGTTAATCAGATTCGTTCAAAGCTACCCGCTGCACTTAATTTTACCGTGCGACGAATGGAGCCCACGGTGTTTCCCGTATTGGGCTATAGTTTAACGGCAAGTCAGCAATCGGCGGTTGCCTTGCGTGATATTGCGGATTATCAGGTGCGGCCTTTACTGGCAACAATACCCGGCGTGGCGACGGTCGAAGTATTAGGCGGAGCCACGGCTGAGTATCAGGTTCTGATTGATAGTGGCAAGCTAAGGGCTTTTAATCTGACCCTGGATGAGGTTGCCAAAACATTGGCGGCAAGCAATGTGTTACAAGCGGTAGGCCGTTTGGAAGAGCATTATAAATTGTACTTGCTGTTAGCGGATCAACAGCTAAAAAATACGCAGGATATTGGCTTGACGGTGTTAAGGCATGATGCCAATGGTCTACTGTTGTTAAAAGAGGTCGCGACCGTCAGTAAAGCCACTGCTCCACTCTGGCAGCGGGTTAGTGCAGATGGTAAAGAAGCGGTGTTGTTTCAGGTGATTCAGCAACCGGATGGCAGTACGGTTGATATTGCGGCAGCTGTCGCCGAGAAGTTGAAATTATTAAGCACCCAGATTCCCCGTGATGTCAAGGTGGCGAAATGGTATGACCAAAGTGAAATGATTGTCGACTCGGCGTCAACCGTGCGAGAGGCTTTGTTGATTGGTCTGGTGTTGGCGGTGCTGGTGTTATGGGTGTTTTTACGTAATGGCTGGGTGACGATCATTACTGCATTGACCGTGCCACTGGCTTTAGCTGCAACGACTTTAATCCTGTCGCTGATGGGGGGGAGTTTTAATATTATGACCTTAGGTGGTATGGCGGCTGCAGTTGCTTTGATCATTGATGATGCTATCGTGATGATTGAGCATATTATGCGCCGACTACCGGAGGGCAGTGCGCCTATTCGTGAGCGTGTTCAGGCGGCAGCCGCAGAATTTAGTAAGCCGCTTGCGGCCTCTTCTGCCGCGACGATTGTGACGCATATCCCGTTGGCGTTTTTATCGGGTGTCAGTGGCAGTTTTTTTAAGGCCTTATCCTTAACCATTGCCTCGGTCTTAACCTTATCCTTTTTAGTCGCCTGGTTAGCAGTTCCCTTGTTAGCCGCACAAACCTTGTCAACATCAGCTCAAAAGCCAGAGCAGCATTCTAAGCTGACTCAATGGATTCATGCTCATTACAAGCGCTTGATGCAGCAGGTCTTACCGCGTCCGTGGTTAGTGCTAGGGGCTTTGATGATATTGCTATTGGGTGGTTTTATTGCAGAACAGACCATTGGCTCTGGCTTTATGCCGGCAATGGATGAAGGTGGTTTTATTCTGGATTATCGTGCGGAGTCAGGTACCTCAGTCATTGAAACAGACCGACTACTCCAGCAGGTTGAAGATATTATTCAACAAACACCGGAAGTGGAGACTTATTCCCGTCGAACCGGGCTAAGTTTAGGGGGAAATATTACCGAGGCGAACGAAGGTGACTTTTTTATTAAGTTAAAGCCGTTGCCGCGTCGAGGACTTGAAGACATTATGAGCGATATTCGCACCCAAGTTCTGGGTCAGGTGCCGGGGCTTGAGGTGGAAATGGCTAAATTGATGGCCGATATGATTGGCGATTTAACGGCAGTGCCGCAGCCCATTGAAATTAAGTTGTATGCAGATAACGGTGAATTACTCAGTACCGTAGCAAAAAATGTGGCTGAAGCCATTGGTAAAATAAATGGTGTGGTGGATGTTAATTCTGGGGTGATTTCCGCTGGTGATGCCTTAATGGTTCGAATATTGCCAGACAAGGCTGCTTTAGCGGGCTTAAGTGGAGAAGAGATTAAATTAGCATTGAATGCGTATTTAACCGGCACCACCGCGACTCAGATACAGGAAGGCGTGAAGATGCTGGCTGTGCGAGTGTGGATTCCTGAAGCAGAGCGGATGACGAGCGCACAGTTAAAGAATTTACCCATTCGTACTGTAACAGGTCAGTGGGTGCCTTTAGATCGGGTTGCAGAAATAACTACAGAAACAGGGCAGCCACAAATACATCGAGAGAATCTAAAGCGGATGGTTGCGGTCACGGCACGTCTTGAAGGGCGAGACTTGGGTTCTGCTATTGTGGATATTGAAAAGACCTTACACCAATCAGACTTGTTGCCCTCTCCGATTTATTACGTGTTAGGTGGTTTATACGCAGAACAACAAATTGCCTTTAAGGATATGTTAGTGGTTTTTATGGCGGCCGTGGCTTTGGTGTTTTTATTGTTGTTGATGGTTTATGAATCATTCCGGGTGGCTTTGGCAATGATCATTACCACGTTATCGTCCATGGCGGCGGTGTTTATTGGCTTATGGTTAACTCATACCGAACTGAATATTATGGCAATTATGGGCATGACCATGGTAATAGGTATTGTGACGGAGGTTGCGGTATTTTATTATTCAGAGTATGAGAATCTACCGGCGATAGATAAACAGGGTATTGAGGGCTTTAGTAAGGCCGGCAATAATCGGATGCGGCCTATTGCGATGACCACAATTGCAGCGATCTTTGCGTTATTGCCTTTAGCATTGGGGCTTGGGACGGGGGCAGAAATGTTGCAACCGCTGGCGATTGCGTTAATCTTTGGTTTGGTGATACAAATACCGTTGGTGCTGGTGTTGTTGCCTTGTTTGTTGCATGTTTGTACCTAGGCGTTGTCAACGGGATGTGAGATAGATATTTATATGCATTTAAGTTTAAACGGTGCATCATAGTAACGCTATTAAATCAATAATTGGAGTTAATTACAGCAACTCAGAGCATCATAAAAACTCAGCAAAGCGATCTTCTACCTTTTTATTCCGAACATACGCTCGCCTCTCCAGGGCTAGAGTCAGCGAATACTTCGCTATCATGGGTGGAAATTTGGGTGAGGCCTCCTCGAATC
>CAIOMN010000108.1 GCA_903859415.1 uncultured Methylococcaceae bacterium | reverse complement strand
GGCTAATGTAATGTCAGATAAAGTCATTGAAACACTTTGTACTGAACTCAACGCAACAGAAACATTATTTCCGCGTACAAATCTTCGCATGGTGTTCAAAATAGGATCATATTAAATTCCCCAGAGATCGGGGTGTCTGAAATTCGGGAGTGCAATAGCTTCAGCTATAGTCTTTAAAAACAGCTAAAGCTGTTTTACTCCAATTAGCAAAGACGTGATTTATCGCGTCTTTGCTACATGTTCATTCTTCAAATGCACATAATGCTCAGCAGAATATTCTAAAAACGCTTTTTCAGACTCTTTCAAAGGTCGAACTTGTTTGGCAGGTGACCCTACATATAAATAACCGCTTTCCAATCGCTTTCCAGAAGGCACCAAAGCCCCAGCACCCAAAATCACATAATCTTCAAGAATGGCACCATCCAAAATAATAGCGCCGATACCCACTAGACAATAATCACCCACCGTACAGGCATGAACAACAGCCCGATGTCCAATAGTAACCCCTTTACCAATTGTTAATGGTTGTGATTCTGGAGAAAAAGGCCCTGCATGTGAAACATGTAATACTGCACCATCCTGAACATTGGTACCCGCGCCCACTTTTATGCTTTCTACATCCCCTCGGATAACGGTAGTAGGCCATACTGACACATCATCACCTAAAGTTACATCACCAATAACAACGGCACTCTCATCAATATAAACTGAACTCCCAATAACAGGTTTTTTATCATCAAATTGTCTAATTGACATCGTTTACTTCCTTAATTATTAGATAACGGCAAAAATGTGGGTCATTGCCTCAGTAACTTAACCAAGAACTACTGGTCATTATATAATGACTTATCAATTCCATACAGACCCAAGATTTTTAATGCTTAACATGAATGTTATCCAAGGAGATGGCTTTACTGCCGAGATTATTCGCTCATCTAAACGCAACTCCGTGGCCATTAAAATAAGCAAGGGTACTGTATATGTCATGGTGCCTGAAAGTTTAAACAAAACGATAATTGAAACACTGGTTGCTAAAAAAAGTCGCTGGATTAAAGAAAAGCTAGCCAGACAACGCGAGGTTATTGCGGTTAAACCCAAAGAATTTATAACTGGCGATGTCTTTTCATATTTGGGGAAAGAGTATGTTTTAAACATTGAATCAGGGAATAGCTACTCGCTTACTTTGCATAAAGATGACTATAATTTCGTCATTTCAGTGATAGACAAAACCACTGATAATTCTAAAATGATTAAACAATTGCTGGTTAAATGGTACAAACAGCAAGCTCAACTCATTATGATAGAAAAGACTGAGCACTATGCAAAAATAATCGGAGTGAGTCCATCGTCGGTGGTCATTAAAGCCTTTAAGTCTCGATGGGGAAGTTGCAGCATTAAAAGCGTCATTCAATATAACTGGAAGATAATTATGGCACCTGAACCTGTTATTGATTATTTAGTGGTTCATGAGTTAAGTCATATCCTGCATCATAACCATTCACCCGCCTTTTGGAAAACAGTTGGGGCATATTGCCCTACTTACAAAGAACAAGGCGCATGGCTAAAACTTAATGGGGCGAGACTGGAGATTTAATTATCCCGCTTCAATCTAAACCAGATGGTATAACCACCTATGCTCGGATTGTATTGCATATTCTAATAAATCATAGGAATGAATTAAAAATACTATTTACAAATAAGACGACCGGTCGCATAATTATGCCATGCAAAAAATCAAACCCAAACAATTAAAAAAAGACAGGCTACTCGATCAAGGGGTCGCATTACTATTAGAAAAAGGTTATCACGCGACCGGATTAAAAGAGATCCTGGATACGGTGCAGATTCCTAAAGGTTCTTTTTACAATTATTTTGATAGTAAAGAAGCGTTTGCTGCGGCAGCCATCACGCATTATATCGAACCGTTTATTATCCGTTTATCGGGATATTTAGAAGATCCTGAGGCCGATGGACTGGCTGCATTACGCAGCTATTACTTGGGATTGGTCAACGATGTAGAGCAATCCGGTTTTAAAGGCGGCTGCTTACTCGGTAACTTGATGGGAGAAATTGGCGATACCTGCCCCTTGTGTCAAAAAGCCTTGCTTGATGCCGTTGATCGATACAGTAGTTTACAAAAGTCTGCATTAGAGCGAGGACAGCGACAAGGCTCAGTAAGATTAGACCGATCTGCAAAAAGTATGGCGGATTTAATGCTTAATGGTTGGCAAGGCGCGTTATTAAGAATGAAAGTTGAACAATCGATAGCGCCTTTAAAAGCTTGCTGTAAAGATTTATTAGATGATTATTTTAAAGCATAAGTTGACTAAGTCACTCTCTTAGTTAAATAATTAAATACAGGGGAGGCTATACTTCCTGTATTGAACAGGTCATTTTGTGGCCTTTTTCTAACCGAATAATAAAGACGACCGGTCGTTTATTATAGCAACACAACTACAATAACATTTGAGGGGAAGCACTATGAATTTTAAACTAACTACGCTTAGCGCGGCTTTAATATTAAGCTTTGCTAGCCTTTCTGCCAATGCTGATGAAACGTGTGCGTCACCGTACTCGGCTAAAATTACCGGCCAGGAAGATTTTGTTTACATTTGGACCTTAGGTGAAGAAGGCTTGGGTGATGAACAGGACAAACTGGTGACGGTCGATGTTAATCCTAAGTCTGCCAAATATGGCAAGGTTATTGGTAGCCTGTCAGTAGGAGGTCGTAATGAAGCGCACCATTCGGACTTTACCGATGACCGTAAATTTCTATGGGCCGGTGGACTGGATACCAACAAGATATTCATCTTCGATGTAGCAACTGATCCAGCCAAACCAGCACTGACCAAAACCATTACCGACTTTGTTGCTAAAAGTGGCGGTGTGGTGGGCCCACACAGCCTGTATGCCTTACCTGGACGCATGATTATTACCGGCTTATCCAATAATAAAGATCATGGCGGTCGGACGGCTCTGGTTGAATACAGTAATGCGGGCGATTATATCGCCACTTACTGGCTACCGACTGACAGTAACCTTGAAGGCGCCATTAAAACAGGAAAATATGCCGACGGTTATAACTACGATGTCCGAGTATTACCGCGTAAAAACGTGATGCTGACGTCTTCATTTACCGGTTGGTCGAATTATATGATGGATTTCGGCAAGATGTTGGGCGATCCCGAAGCCATGAAACGTTTTGGTAACACGGTCGTGCAATGGGACTTGAATACGCGTCAACCTAAGAAAGTATTTGATGTACCCGGAGCACCCCTAGAAATTCGCTGTGCTTGGGATGAAAAGCATAACTATTGCTTTACCAGTTCTGCACTCACTTCAAAAATCTGGCTGATTTATCAGGATGACAAGAATGAATGGCAAGCAAAAGATGTTGCTGACATTGGTGAACCTGCCAAAATACCATTACCTGTAGACATCTCTATCTCTAGTGATGACAAAACCTTGTGGGTCAACACCTTTATGGATGGAAAAACTCGCCGCTTTGACATCAGTGATCCATTTCACCCCAAACAAGTGTTCGAACAAAAAATCGGCGCCCAGGTTAATATGGTATCGTCCAGTTGGGATGGCAAAAGATTGTATTACACCTCTTCACTCTTGGCTAACTGGGATAAAAAAGGCGCTGATAATGAGCAGTTCTTTAAAGCTTATGGCTGGGATGGTAGCAAGCTGACTGAGAAATTCTCCATTGACTTTACTAAAGAAAAGTTAGGCAGAGCCCATCAAATGCGCTTTGGTGCGTATTCTTTGTACGGTAAAGAAGCTAAATTGTAAGTTCTGATTTAAGTATTCCTTGGGTTTAATGCCCTCTTCTATGCCTTATGGCATCATGAGGAGGGCATTCAAGAGATATTTACTCAACACCTATCAGCGGACACCCTCATTTTAAGGGTAATAAATCATCATGAAAACGCCTTATGTCTTCTGTCTTTTCTTAATTCTGATAACCTTTTTAGCGCAAGCCCAAGAACCCAAACCCTTGGCAATCGGTTACTCAGAACTTCCTTTTAAATCAGCAGCACCTGGCAGTTATCGCTTACCCGTAATAGGTCATGCAGCTGACGGTGACGTTTTAACCAGCGAAAACCAGCCTAAGCAACTCCATCAGTTGATGGGCAGTAAGATCGTGTTACTGAGTTTTATTTATGCCACCTGCAGTGATGTTAATGGCTGCCCGTTAGCAACCCAGGTGCTACACAAGATTAGCCAGCAATTGCAAAAGCAACCGGAGTTGGCAGACAAATTACGCTTGCTAACCTTAAGTTTTAATCCCACTCATGATACGCCTGACAGGATGCGCGAATACGGCGAGAGTTTTAAAACAGGCCATTTTGACTGGCAGTTTCTGACTACCCGTGACGAAGCTGCCTTACAACCCATACTTAATGCCTATCAACAAAATGTACAGAAGATAGTTGATGATAAAGGTCAGTTTACCGGCACCTATTCCCATTTACTGCGGGTGTATTTGATTGATACCGATAAAAATGTGCGTAATATTTATAGTGTAGACTTTTTACATGCGGACACGGTCATTAATGATATTAAAACGCTATTAATGGGTGCCAAACAAGCCGTCGAATCGACTCCGGCTAAAGCTGAGGGATTATATGAAGCCGGTGACAATAAACAAAATTATCAGGACATAGATTATCAAACCCGTTCGATAGCTTTGTCTCAGCGTCAAGGTAAAGCCATTGACCTGATTAAATTTGCCAATACCCCGCCGTTAGGTTTACCTAAACTACCTCAACCTAAAGACAATCCCCTAACCCCCGCCAAGATTGCTTTGGGACGTAAGTTATTTTATGACCGTCGCCTTTCTTTAAATAATACCTTTTCTTGTGCGATGTGTCATATACCTGAACAGGGCTTTAGTAATAATGAAATGACCACGGCGGTCGGTATAGAAGGGCGTAGTGTAAGACGTAATAGCCCAACACTGTACAACGTCGGTTACGCACAACTTTTATTTCATGATGGCCGCGAAAACAGCTTAGAACAACAAGTGTGGGGGCCTCTACTGGCACATAATGAAATGGCTAATCCATCTATTGGCTATGTCGTGGATAAAATTAAAACCAGTCCCGATTATAAGCACTTATTTGAGCAAGCTTATAATAAAGGCCCGACCATGGAAACCATTGGGCAAGCCATAGCCAGTTATGAACGCACCCTTAACTCCGCTGACTCAGCGTTTGACAGAGGGTACTACGGAAAGCAATCTCACGGTGTAAGCGAGGACGTTAAACGGGGCTTTACTTTATTTACAGGCAAAGCAGGGTGTAGTCGTTGCCATACGATTGATAAGACCTCGGCACTCTTCACTGATCAAAAACGCCATAATACTGGTATCGGTTATGCGGCTTCTATGCTGAAAGACCCTGAACACCAAAAGGTACAAGTAGCACCCGGTGTCTTTGTTGATGTCCCTAAACAAAACTTAACGGGCCTGAATACCGAAAAGCCCAATGACTTAGGGTATTACGAAATCAGTCAGAACCCTAAGGATCGGTGGTCTTACAAAACGCCTAGCCTACGCAATATTGCGCTGACTGCACCCTATATGCATAACGGTTCTCTGGCGACCTTAGAAGAAGTAGTACGATTTTACAATCAAGGCGGTATTGCCAACGAAAACCGGTCACCGCTCTTAAAGCCATTGAATTTATCAGACTCAGAACTCGCTGATCTGGTTTCTTTTTTAAAAGCCTTAACGGGCAATAATGTTAAAGATTTGGTGTCTGATGGGTTTGCTGCGCCGGTGGGTGACCATTTTTAAGGATACGTCGATTGATAAAATAACTATTACCTGTTAATTTTTTAGCTTGCTTTTTTGCCTCTGATGCCAAATCGGCAATATCCACATGTGACTGACAATGACTTGTGGCTGCTTCATTCACCAGACCTACCGACAAACTAAGCAAGCAGAAAAAATGTTTTTGACCGTGTCGATCTTCACTATAAAACCCGCCCGCTCGAACATGTTCTGCTTGATAATAGCCAGGAACCCGCTTTTCAAAATCAGCCAAAATGTTTTGGCATTCTATCAGCCAGTCTTTAGTGGTAAAAATAACAATAAAATCATCCCCACCGATATGACCGACATAGCCTGATTCATCGGAAATATGCCTTGTTAGCGTATCTGCAACCGCTTTGATGATGCTATCCCCGGCACTGTAACCGTACATGTCGTTATACGGCTTAAAGTTATCCAGATCAAAATATCCAACACAAAATGGCTGTTCTTCTGACAACATCTGGTTAATACATTCGTTGATGTAGACACTGCCCGGCAATAAGGTCAAGGGATTCGCCTGTTTAGCGGTTAAGATTTGTTGCTGGGTAATTTCTTCGAGTAAACTCAAAATCGTAGCGATACCAAAATAGGCGCCATTATCGGTAATCAGAAAAGCCTGATCGCTTCGCAACGCTGTCGTCAATTGTTTACTGACTTGTTGAATCGTTAAATTTTTATCGAAACTAATGGGGGTGTCTTTGATAAAGGCTTTAATTGGT
>CAIOMN010000107.1 GCA_903859415.1 uncultured Methylococcaceae bacterium | reverse complement strand
TGCTTTCGTTACGTTATTAATAGTGATCGTTACGTTTCTAACTGCTTTCGTTACGTTATTAATAGTGATCGTTACGTTTCTAATTGCATACGTTACGTTATCAATAGTGATTGTTACAGTTAGTAGTTTTTCAAATAAGATTTTAGCGCGTCAAAGTTTCAGTTGGTTGATCAATACACACATAGTCGTAAAACCTTTGAAAGCCTTATTGCCAGAATACAGTGTCATCGAAGCACACGTGAGCAATATTATCGCGACAGCCTTTAAGCTGGGTGATTGTGGTCATCCGGCTATTAAACGCGCTGATTTGATAGCGTTGGCTACAGAGAAACGGGATTTGATGCCAAACTCCGTCGAACCCTGGGTTTACTTGGTCGGAATTGAAGAGTTACCTATTCCGCTAAGCTTGCGTTTATAAAGCGCTTCACTGAATTACAATCAAGCAGGGCAATCTTTAAATTTTGATAATGGTGTCGCTATAAACTGCAACTAATGAATCGTGAGTCATTAAGCGCATGGGTTCTACCAGAGCTTGTGCCACTAATATTCGATCAAATGGATCATGATGATGGAGTGGTAAATCTTCAACGGCAATAGCGTGTTCTGCCTCAATAGCAAGGAAGCGATAGCCTGCTTCGTTAAAATAACGCATCGCATCTTGGCCAGAAATAGGCATATCTCCTTTACCAAGAGCATGTTTTATAGCAATTTCCCATATATTTGCAGCACTGATCCATACATTGCTTCTTGGTGAAAGTATAAGTTCACGTGCTTTTTGTGATAACTTGGGATTATCTGTAATAGCCCAAAGTGCCACGTGTGTATCCAGTAACAGATTCAAGACTGGGCCTCGCCTACAAATAATTTAGCGACTTCATCATTATAGGTATCGATGTCATCAGGTACTTCAAGGAGTCCTTTTGCAATACCTATTCGATTGTTAGCGGACGTAACATTAATAGGAACTAGTTTTGCCACAGGGCGACCATTTCTAGCGATAACAATTTCACGCTCTTTACCTTGTTCAATACTTTCGACTAGACGTGACAATGAAGATTTAGCTTGTAACATATTAACGGTCGTTTGCATGGTGATATCCTATAAAAAGCCTTAGTCTAGTCTGGCTAACTTGTTAAATCAAGTTGATAGCTTTACAGATTTGGATTATTTCTCCGCTTTATCCAGATCTTTAGCGGTATCGTGTTTAAAATTGCAGGTGCAGGCCGGGTACACTGACTGAAGATATATACGAGTTTTCACATAGTAGTTCAAAGTAACAGCATGTTAAGATGATAGCAACAGAAAGCCTTTAGCGTTTAAGGGTCACTACTACGTTGGGGTTGTTATGAATAATTTAGCATTTGAGATCGGCTTTGATCATTATCGTTTTGATTTACCTTTAGACTTAAGTCGTTTTGAGGATGAGCACCGACAACAAGTTCAGTATGGATTTGAGGCGGGTAAGATTCAAAATGTCTCTAAACAGCACTCTAATAAGTTTGAGAAAAAAATACTGAGCATCCGGGATCGGTGCTTGAGAAAAGGGCTTGAGGTCACGATTACCTCTAATGATTTAATAGAGAAACTAGCGCTCACTAAAGGCGTTTGTCCGATAACGGAGGAGCCTTTTACATTTGCACATCAGGAGATGACAGATTGGTCGGTTGATAGGGTCGATAATGATCGCGGTTATAATCCTGATAATATTGAGATTGTGTCCGTAAAAGCTAACAAAGCCAAAGGCGATTTAGACTTGGCCAGCATTATTGAGCAGGCCGTCAGTAAGTTTAATCCCCAGAGTATGCTCACCCAGAAACAGTGGTTTTTAATGGGGCGATTTTATTATCACAGATTAACACTGACTGAACCCTTAATGATGACCGCTATATTATATTCATCACCTGACGTTTTTTTTAAAGTCATTTGTATGCAATTATATTTTCCCGAGACCAAGCATGCCAAAGTGTTTTTAAAGATACTCGCCCAATACACCACCAAAGAAGCTATCAGAAAAGTCATCAAACTGATTTTAAAGAGAACTAAAGCGGGCTCTAGTAAAGGTCTTTTTTTAGTATTGAACAGCCCAAAGTTATGTGATGCCGTCTTTGAATTTATAGTCGCAGTATGTGGGCATTATCTCGAATTTGATGAAATATTAACTGAATGTTTTTTTCAATTACCCCCTTATGTGCTTGACAAAAATAATGGCACCTAACAATTCAAGTTATAATCCAAGACACTGACCACCTTTAGCTCAAGGGAGCACCCATATCAACCTATCCACTATTGAAAGCCTCCGTTGTTTGGAGTACGGCCCACTACAAGCTTTTCAAGTTTGTGTGGTAACAAGTTGAAACTGAATGAAATTAATATATCAATTGGCGAAGGTTTGCGTAATGAAAGCTGGTGGATGGGAAACCTCCTTCCACCCAGTTTACTCAAGCAATTGAATACGGATGCTAGAAAGTTATCTGCAACTGAACAATTTAGTAAGGCGGCAATCGGAGCTTCACATTCTAAATTAATCGACACAGCAATACGGGGTGACCACACTTATTGGCTATCTGAGTCCAATTCAGAGACAAACTCAGCACAGCAAAGTATTTCACACGAAATGCGCTCATTAAAAAACACCTTTGAAAGTTACTTTCCAATTCTTTTGAATAATTTTGAAGGACATTACAGCCACTATCCTGCAGGCACCTTTTACAAAAAACATATGGATAATGCCCGCAATAAAAAT
This sequence comes from uncultured Methylococcaceae bacterium, assembly GCA_903859415.1. Taxonomy (GTDB): domain Bacteria; phylum Pseudomonadota; class Gammaproteobacteria; order Methylococcales; family Methylomonadaceae; genus Methylobacter_C. The sequence continues at coordinate 36,917 of CAIOMN010000107.1, read as the reverse complement.
AACAGGGTGTTTAGTGTGATCACTTATTTTAATGAAGACTGGCATGAAGGTGATGGTGGAGAATTAGTGCTTTACAGTCCTGATGATGGGCGATTAATTATTGAAATAAAACCGCATTATGGTGTGACTGTCATTTTCTTTAGTGCTGATTTTCCTCATGAAGTTAAGGTAACTCAACCAGATCGATATAGTCTAACGGGGTGGTTTACACACAAGTGAACTGGTTTGCTGGTAGTCAATATTCCCTATACAAGGTATCAGGCAACCGAAAAAAGCGTTTAACCCATTGGATCAAAGTAATGGGCATAAAAAAGGCCCCGATCAGATCGGAGCCTTTAGAATTCATGGTGCCCAGGGGCGGAATCGAACCGTCGACACGAGGATTTTCAGTCCTCTGCTCTACCGACTGAGCTACCTGGGCGCTGCTACAAAAGACGGCCATTAGACTCGATTATGCGGCTCTAGTCAATAGAAATTGTAAATATTTTATTAAATGACGCCGAGTATTCAATAAGAAGTTAGGTAACTGAGTGTTTGTTGAATGGGGTAGATCATGATTATTAGGGTGCTATATATATAAATTAGGATATTGATCTAATATAAAAGCTAGATTGTTTGTCAATTTAGTTCGTAAATGGGTAAGAAGCTATCGGGGGCTGGCTCCAAAGTATGATAATATTTCCTCTTACATTAATGGTATAGAGGGTATACATGAAAGCAAATATCGGTTTAATCGGTTTGGCAGTAATGGGGCAGAATCTGGTTCTAAATATGAACGATCACGGTTTTAAAGTCGCTGTTTATAACCGTACAACCAGTACAGTCGATGAGTTTTTAGAGGGTCCAGCAAAAGACACGCTGGTAGTCGGTACGCATTCTCTTGAAGAATTAGTTGATGGTTTAGCCAGTCCACGTATTGTTATGTTGATGGTTAAGGCAGGTGAGGTCGTGGATCAATATATCGATAAATTAGTCCCACTCTTGTCTGCAGGCGATATTATTGTTGATGGAGGGAACTCCTTATTTACGGATACTAATCGTCGAACAGCTGCTCTTAAAGAAAAAAATATTAATTACATCGGAACCGGTGTATCCGGTGGTGAAGAGGGCGCTCGTCACGGACCTTCAATTATGCCCGGTGGTAATCAAGCCGCATGGGCAACTGTTAAGCCAATATTCCAGGCAATCAGTGCGCATGTTGATGGTGATCCTTGTTGTGAATGGGTCGGTGATAACGGCGCCGGTCATTACGTTAAGATGGTACATAACGGTATTGAATACGGTGATATGCAGTTAATTTGTGAAGCGTATCAATTGCTGTCAGAAGGCTTAGGTTTAAGTGCTGATGAGATGCACGCCATTTTTACAGAATGGAATCAAGGGGAATTAAGTTCTTATTTGATTGAGATTACGGCTAATATCCTGGCTTATAAAGATGAAGATGGACTGCCTTTAGTCGATAAAATATTAGACACCGCAGGCCAAAAAGGCACTGGCAAATGGACAGGGATTAATGCTCTGGATTTAGGTATCCCCTTGACCTTGATTGGTGAGTCTGTGTTTGCGCGTTGTTTGTCTGCACAAAAAGCAGAGCGTGTAACTGCTGCACAAGTTCTACCAAAACATACCCAAGCCTTCTCAGGTGATAAGCTAGCCATGATTACGGCGATTCGGGATGCCTTATATGCCGCCAAGATTATTTCTTATGCGCAAGGTTTCCGTTTAATGCGTGAAGCGTCTAAAGAATATAATTTGTCCCTTAACTATGGGGAAATTGCTTTAATGTGGCGGGGCGGTTGTATTATCCGTAGCCAGTTCTTAAATGACATTAAGAAAGCTTATGATGCTAATCCAGACTTAGAAAACTTATTACTCGCTGATTTCTTTGTAGAGGCTATGAAGAAAGCGGATGCCGGTTGGCGTAAGGCGGTGATTTTAGGGGTTGAGTTAGGTATTCCAACGCCCGCATTTTCTTCAGCGTTGGCCTATTACGATGGTTATCGTACTGAAAGATTGCCCGCTAATTTACTGCAGGCACAACGTGATTATTTTGGCGCTCATACGTATGAACGTACTGATAAGCCACGTGGTGAGTTTTTTCATACCGATTGGACTGGGCACGGTGGTAAGACGGCGTCTTCTACTTACACGGTTTAAGTAGCGTCTGTTTTTTTAATTATTGACTAGGTCCCTATTATGAATGCGGAAGCTTGTACGTACGTAATTTTTGGTGCGACGGGAAACCTTTCCCGAATTAAATTAATGCCTGCGCTTTACCACCTTGATGCCGCTAATCACTTGCCTAAGGGGACACGTATTTTAGCGATAGGGCGCAGACCTTGGGATCAGAATAAATGGCTTAGTGAAGTCAGAGATATGATTATCGCAAAATCAAAAGATGATTTTGATGACGCTGTTTTTAAGCGTTTTGCTGAGCGCTTGTATTACCATCAAGGTGATATAGGTCAGCCTGAGTCTTATCAGAGTTTAGCTGAAGTGCTGAATGTTAAAAACAGCTTTCCAAGAAATATTGCTTTTTATCTTTCTATTAGTCCTGCTGATTTCGGCATTGTCATGGAGCGATTGAGTGACAATCATTTGTTTGATGAAGAGGAAGGTTGGCGACGCGTTATCATTGAAAAACCGTTTGGCTATGATTTAGACAGTGCAAGGGCATTGCAAAAGCGAATCAGTCATTATTTAACCGAAGAACAAATTTACCGTATCGACCATTACTTAGGTAAAGGGATGGTGCAAAACGTGTTGGTCTTCCGTTTTGCCAATGTCATGCTGGAGCCGTTATGGAATCGTAATTATATCGACCATATCCAGATTACTCATTCCGAAGAATTGGGCATAGAGGGTCGAGGTGATTATTATAATAGTGCTGGGGCGTTGCGGGATATGTTGCAAAGTCATTTATTGCAGTTACTGACTTTGGTAACAATGGAACCGCCTGCTTCAATGGAAGCTGAATCTCTGCGTGATGAAAAAGTTAAGGTATTAAAGTCCATTCGGCCTATTCCTAAAGAGGCGGTCCATGGTCATGCGTTTAGAGGGCAATATTCACCCGGCCATGTTAAAGGTGATAAGGTCAATGGTTATTTACAGGAGGATAATATTCCTGCAAATAGCGTGACCGAAACTTACGCTTCTATGAAGTTGTATATTGATAATTGGCGCTGGCGTGGAGTGCCCATGTATTTACGGACGGGTAAGCGTATGGCTAAAGCGCAATCGACTATTTCAATCTGTTTTCGTCATCCGCCTTTACAGTTCTTTCGTGATACGAATGTGCAATGTATGAGCCAAAATTGGGTGCTATTAGGTATCCAGCCTGAAGAATGTATTCGTATTGAAATGACTGTTAAAGAACCCGGATTAGAAATGAAGACTCGTACCAGTAGTCTGGATGCCAGCTTTAGAAATCAGGATGAAAAAGCCATTGATGCTTATGAGGATCTCTTGTTAGACGTATTAAAAGGCGATAGATCATTGTTTTTAAGGTTTGATGAAGTCGAGTATGCCTGGCGTATTGTTGATCCTATTTTGCAGACATGGGCGATTGAACGTGACTATATTGCTACTTATCCGGCGGGTTCATGGGGGCCGGAAGATAGTCGGTTATTTGAAAAGAGTTCTCAATCATGGCGTAGTTCTTTAACACCGGAGTGTAAATAAAATGCAGCAAAACAGTCGTTGGCATACTTTAGAAACTGCTGATCAGGTTGCTTTATCCGTCTTTCATGAAATTCTTAAAGCTGCCGAACAAGCTATTTCTGATCAGGGTACTTTTAAGTTAGTACTGGCGGGGGGGGGTACGCCGGAAAAGGTATATCGTTTGTTAGCTGAGGCAAATGCTGACTGGTCTAAATGGTTTATTTACTATGGCGATGAGCGTTGTTTGCCGGTTGATCATGCCGATAGAAATAGTCTGATGGCTTTTGAAAGTTTTTTAAAGCATGTTGCTATCCCTGAAGCGCAGATATTTACTATTCCTGCTGAACTAGGCCCCGATTTGGGGGCTAAAGAATATCAAGAAGTTGTGGCCGCAGCACTGCCTTTTGATATGGTGTTGTTGGGTATGGGAGAGGATGGTCATACGGCTAGTTTATTCCCCGGACACAAGAATCAACCCGAGGAGTTGGCACACGCTGTTTATAATTCACCTAAGCCACCACCAGAAAGAGTTTCAATCAGTGCTAAAGCTTTAAGCGATACAAATCAGCTTATTTTTCTGGTTACGGGTGCAAATAAACAGGACGCGGTTAAAGGCTGGCGTGCGGGTGATGATCTGCCTGTCGCAACGATAGTGCCTGTTAACCCGATTGATGTTTATATTGATCAAGCCGCTTTTAATACACAGTAATAAATTAATGCAGAGTATTCTTGTTTGTCAGCCTAGCGATTTAAGTATCGATTGGGCTCAACGAGTGATTAATAAACATCATTCTGACATCGTCGTTGTTAATGTTGTGATTCTTTCAGTTGATATTGGAACAACGACGAGAATCCGTATCAAGGTTGAGCATAACAGACCCAAGATATTTCCAGAGAAATGGTTTGTAAAGTTACCGTCATTGGCTTGGCAAGCTAAGCTAATTACAGCTCTTCCAAGGTTGTTGCATACTGAGGTACGTTTTTATAATGAGGTTGCTCGGCCTGAAACACTTAGATTGCCTCATTTTTTAGCAGGGCAAAGTGAGTTTGGTAAAGGCGCTGTGCTGGTTCTTTCCGACTTGTCTGATATTGGTTTTGTTCCAGGTAATCCAAGCGATGCCTTGACATTTACTCAGGCAGCTAGAGTAGTGAAACAATTGGCTAGTTTTCATGCGCATTTTTGGAATAAACCGCATTTTGCACAGCGTTATCAGTGGTTAGCTGGCCCTGTCAGGCGTCTCGAAGATTTTTTGGGCACTTTGTTTGCTGTACCGTTACTGAAGCGAGGCCTGCACAAGGCAGCAGAGCATGTGCCAATTGAGCTTCATGTCCAAGCTATGAATTATGCGCGACAACGTAAAAAGGTTATGCGGTTTCTTCAGGATGCACCACAAACTCTTGTTCATCATGATTGTCATCCCGGAAATTTGTTTTGGGATGAGTCTAAACCTGGTTTGCTTGATTGGCAGTTAGTTCGTTTTGGAGAGGGTATTGGTGATATTGCCTATTTTCTGGCGACCTCACTAAATCCTGAAACACGTCGTTTACATGAGGTTGAGCTTATCAAGCTATATACCCAGTGCCTTAAAGATTATGATATTGAATATGTAGATTTTGATAATCTTTTTGAACGTTATCGTGCTCACTTAATTTATCCTTTCGAAGCAATGTTAGTTACATTGTCTATCGGAGGCATGATGGATATTGACTGTAATCTTGAGCTTATTCGAAGAACAACTGCTGCTGTCGCGGATTTAGATGCCTTTGCAACTGTACCACTAAGCTAGATTTACTGGGCTAACAAAAACGGTTTAGGTATTTATAATTGACATTTTGTATTTTATAGTATTAAAGCCGTTTCTTGATAAGCTTTTCTCAAACTATCTCTCTTGTAATACAATAGCCAGTTAAACTCATCAAAGTCCTAACAAAAGTAACTGTCAGTTGATTTTGATGAGTTAATGAACCAGCTTGCTAATAGTAGGTGGTATTTAATAATTATAATTGAGGAGGGGGAGGTTTATGTGTTGGAGTGGTGAGGCGTCAGGCGTTTTAGCCGTCGTAGGTCTAAGTACTGCAGCGTATGTTGCACTTAAACAAGGTGAGTCTAAAGAGCTTTGGATTCCATTAACCTATTTCGCATTAATGGAGTTGTTGCAGGCATTTACTTACGTTTATATTGATTTGTGCGATAATCCGAGCAATCAGATATTGACGCTTTTGGGATATCTACATGTTGCTTTTCAGCCGTTCTTTGTCAATATGGTGGCTATGTATTTTATTCCAAACAGTGTTAAATTAAAAATTCGGACTACTGTTTATACTATTTGCGCTATTGGCTCTATCACCATGTTAATTAAGATGTATCCTTTTGCTTGGGCGGGAACATGTAACATTGGTGTAGAAGGTTTTTGTGGGCCTAGCGTTTGCTCAACGTCCGGATCTTGGCATATAGCTTGGCAAATGCCATTAAATGGCTTAATGTCTGATCCTGTTAAATGGTTGTTTGGTTTTAACTGGGGTTTACACGCATTTACTTATATTGTTGTGGCGTTTTATATGCCTGTTGTTTATGGTTCTTGGCGTTTTGTTGGATTTCATTATCTGATTGGTCCGTTAATTTCAGATATAACAACAACTGATCCTAATGAATATGCCGCTGTGTGGTGTTTGTTTTCTATTGCGTTATGTGTGTCTGTCATTAAATCTCCAATTAGAAAATATTTACATGTTAAAAAATGGCCTTTTTATAAAACGGAAGTGGGTGATCTACTGTAGCTTTTATTAGGGTTGTTTCGTTTTTCTCTTAAAGATGCTCTTTGTTTATAAGGCCTGGAATATGCGCTGTTCTTGTAAGCAAGGAGTTTTTTGATTAACTAATGAAAATTAATTTGTATGTTCAACAGCTAGCTTATTTCTTAAAAAGAGTTTTGGTTGCTTTAATATCACTAGAGTAGAAAATTAAGATGATAATTTATCGTATATTTTTATTTAGTTTTCTAAGCATTTCATGGTTGTTGTTAAGTGGCTTTTATGATTCGGTTGTTGTTGATACATCTACATCTGATAAATCACAGAAAGTAATTGTTGAGAAGGATGCCGTAGCAACGATCCCTGCAGATTCAAAAACAAATGTTAATACTCTTAACGTAAATGAGAAAAAAAGAGTTTTAAAAAAACGAAGGAATAGGGTCGTTGAAATTCGCAATACAAATCAGTTTGATGAGTTTGTAAAACCTTTAGATCTTTCTATTCCTGTTATTAGTCTGGAACCCGATGATATGAAAGCGGGTAAAAAAAAGAATGAAGATGATCAATCAAATGAGTTTTTTGATCCTAAGCCAAAAAAGCGACGAAGGTCTTTGGAATTAGACGGTAATTTCTTGATGTCTCCTGAGCCGGAAGTAGAAAGGAAAAAGACTGTTGATGGTGCCGGCATCAGTATTAATGTTAAGCCTGATTAGACAGTGTAGTGATATCAAATGGTTTTTCGTTAATCTAGCCATTTGATAATATGATCTTCAAGATTTGTTGCAAGCTCTTCTTCGATCGCATAACTGCTAATTGAAATGCCCGCTCGTTTAACACTAGCGGCGCTCCCAGATATTAATGGATGCCATTTTGGTAGCGATTGGTTATTATTTAATAAGCGGTATGCACAGGTTGACGGTAACCAGTCATATTTTGTAAAATCCAATTGCTTTAAGTCTAGACATTCTGGAACTAATTGGGTACGTTTATTATAGTTTGAGCATCGACAAGTTTTTAGTTTGAGAAGTTTGCAAGCAACATTAGTGAATACTATTTTCCCTGTTAGTTCGTCTTCCAATTTGTGCAGACAACATTTTGCACAGTTATCACAGAGTGACTCCCACTCTTCTGTTGACATTTCCGTCAGTTTTTTAGTTTCCCAAAAGTTCATGGCTGATTTTTGTTGTCTGAGGCATAATATTCTGTAGCTAGTTGATTAAGTAATTGCTTAAAATGTGTATAGCTTTGTATCTTCATGACTCCAACCTCATTTAATACTGGCTGAAAGTGTCCAGCTGCTCGTCCTCCCACAATTAGTGACACATTATTGCCAATTAGTTTTTTTAATCGTCGTAGTTCTTTTGCTACGATGTGATCGTCAGTAGCGAAGCTAATGCTCAGTGTGAGGGCACAGGCGTTGGTGTATTTAACAGCAGCGGCAATTTCTTCGGCGGGTAAGTTGGCTCCTAGGTAAGTCACTTGCCAACCGCAAAGTTCAGCCATAATGGCAGCAAGTAGTGCACCCAATTCATGTAGCTGTCCAATAGGAGTGCTAACAATCATTCGAGGCGCGTTCTCTGGGCATGGATTATTATTACGTAGAATATAGGTTAAAGAGCGAATCACTGATGAGGTCATATGCTCATGAACGGGTCTTAGTTCTCCTGTTTTCCATCGTTCGCCAATTTTATTGAGCAATGGGCTTAATAAGTGCTCAATGAATGATTCTGCGCCAAGCTCTACAATGGCGTTCTCAAAGTGGGACTCTAACTTCTGGGCATCAAAAGCTAAAACAGCTGCGTAGCACTTATCAGAGTAATCTTCTGCTAGGTGGACCTTATTTATAGTGCTGGGAAGAAGGTCATTGGGTGATTGAGATGTTGATAAAGTTTCATCCTTTAATAAATGTTTAAGGTCATCGAGTGAAAACTGAGCAATTTGACTGATGCTGTGGCCGTTGCTGGTTGCTTGATTGAGAAGTTTTAAGCGAGCAATGTCCTGGTCTGTATAAACCCTGTGCCCACCTGAGGTTCGAGTGGGTGTTACAGCCTGATAGCGGCGTTCCCATGCTCTTACCAGATCCGATTTAACGCCAGATCTTTTTGAAACTGTTCTAATTAAATATTGCGCTGATTCATCATTAGTTACAGTCATAGTTGCTTCTTTGCATCAAGTTAAAAACTCTATACTATCACAAACCTTTACAAAACATTGACAAAAAATGTACTTACTCTGTTTATGGATTAATAGAGTTTATTTTGCTTTTAAATGTCATGCTCAATTCATTTACAAAAATAAGTATAATGTCTTAAGTATTATCTATTAATTATTTATTCCCTGAGCTTTGAGTTGTTCTATGTCATTAAAAATCGCACTTGCACAAATTAACTTTGTGGTGGGAAATATAGCTGCTAATGTTGATAACATAATAAAAGCAGCTGTTTATGCACGTGATCAGTTAAAGGCAGATATTGTAGTCTTTCCTGAACTTACAATTACCGGTTATCCGGCAGAAGATCTATTATTACGCGCTGATTTTATAACAGCCGCTAATAATGCTATTTATCAACTTGCAGAACAGGTTATTGACATAGCTTTAGTTGTAGGCTTTCCTGAACAAGGTGAGGGTGTACTTTATAACAGTGCTGTCGTTTTGCATCAAGGCGTTACATTAGCCTGTTATCGTAAACAGGCATTGCCTAATTATGGGGTGTTTGATGAGCAACGGTATTTTACTGCGGGTGATAAACCGTGTGTTTTTGAGTTTAATGGTACCTTTATTGGTTTGACAATCTGTGAAGATGTCTGGAAAAGCGGCATTATTGAAGCTAATAAAAATATGGGGGCGGAGTTGTTACTGACGCTCAATGCGTCACCGTTTAATTCAGGAAAAATTCATCAACGTGAAGCGGTTATTTGTCAGCAAGTTAAGGATTCTGCGTTGCCGTTGGTCTATGTCAATCAAGTCGGCGGGCAAGATGAATTGATTTTTGATGGTGCTTCGTTTGTTGTTGATTCTCTGGGGCAGACTGTTTTTCGCGCAGAAGAATTTAAAGAACAAATTAGTGTTATTGAGTTTGATGGGGTTAATCCTGTAGTCAGCACTTGCGCACCACTTTATAGCCAAATCTCCAGCGAATATCAGGCGCTGGTGTTGGGCATTAAAGATTATGTGCGTAAGAATGGCTTTCAAGGGGCATTATTAGGCTTGTCAGGTGGAATTGATTCTGCTTTAGTCTTAGCGTTAGCCGTTGATGCGCTTGGTGCTGAAGAAGTTGAGGTCGTATTAATGCCCTCACAATATACTCAGGATATGAGTAACGAGGATGCAGTGTTAGAGGCCGATGCCTTAGGGGTTAAGTATCATGTCATACCTATTGCACCGGCTGTGAATGCGTTTACGGAAATGTTGGCTGAAGTATTTGAGGGGATGGCTAAAGATACCACAGAAGAAAATATTCAAGCGCGTTGTCGTGGTGTGATTTTGATGGCAATGTCTAATAAAAAAGGCAAGTTGTTGCTAACCACCGGTAATAAAAGTGAAATGAGCGTGGGCTATGCAACCTTGTATGGTGATATGGCAGGAGGATTCGCACCGATTAAGGATGTACCTAAATTGTTGGTTTATGAGCTGGCGCGTTATCGTAATAGCCTGTCGGTAGTTATTCCGGAGCGAGTTATTACCCGCCCTCCATCAGCTGAGTTAGCGCCGGATCAAATTGATGCCGATTCATTACCTGTTTATGAGAATTTAGATCCTATTTTAGAGCGTTACGTTGAGCTGGATCAATCGGCAGATGAAATTATAGCGGCTGGTTTTAAAAGTGGAGATGTTATTAGAGCCATTACTCTGGTCGATAGAAATGAATATAAACGTAGACAATCCCCTCCCGGCATTAAAATTACCAGTAGAGCCTTTGGGCGCGATCGACGTTATCCGATAACGTCAGGTTATCGAGGGGTCTAATATGATGAGCGTGACAGAAGTGATTGGCTATACAGCTGCAACTTTAACAACGGTCTCTTTTTTACCTCAAGCCATTTTAACTATAAGAACGAGGGATACGTCGAGTCTATCATTGAGCATGTACAGTATTTTTACTTTGGGTGTTTTATGTTGGTTAATTTATGGTCTTTATATTTCAGATAAGGCGATTATTGCCGCTAATGCGATTACCTTTATATTAGCGGGCATCATATTGATTTATAAAATTTACAATGTGTTGGCAAAGAAAAATTAGTTGTTATAGTTTTTCAGATAAATAATTTCGATGCTACCAGATATCATCCCAATGGTATGTTTAACTTAATGGCAACGAAATCTTCATTTCATAGGCGTTTAATTTCTGTAAAACTATAGTTTTAATGAAGCGAAAACGGTGGCAATTTTTAAAGATCTATTGCTTTGTTGGATAGGATCGGAGAAGGAAATAATGACAAATAGGGTATCTTTAACGCAATTTATTATCGAGCAGCAGCGCGAGTTGCCAGAGGCATCGGGTACGTTTAGTTTATTGCTTAATAATATTGTGACCGCGTGTAAACAAATATCTCATCTAGTTAATCAAGGTGACCTGGTGGGGATACTGGGTAGTGCAGAGTCTGAGAATGTTCAAGGTGAAGTTCAGAAAAAATTAGATATTATTACCCATGATATTATGGTTAATGCGCTTAATTGGACGGGACAGTTAGCGGGTATGGCTTCTGAAGAGGTGGATAATATCATTGCTATTCCTGAGGCGTACCCTAAAGGTAAATATCTGGTTTTATTTGATCCTTTGGATGGCTCTTCTAATATTGATCTTAATTTAACAGTAGGGACTATTTTTTCTATCTTGCGTTATGCTGAAGGAGGAGAACCCACTGTTGAAGATTTTTTACGGCCCGGGACTGAGCAGGTGTGTGCCGGTTTTGTGTTGTATGGCCCATCAACGATGATGGTGTTAACCACCGGGCATGGTGTTAATGGTTTTACGTTGGATCAGGATATAGGCGAGTTTATTTTGACGCACCCTACTATTCGAATTCCTGAAGAAGCCAGTGAGTTTGCCATTAATATGTCTAATCAACGGTTCTGGGAAAAGCCTGTACAACGTTATGTTGAGGAATGTTTGCAAGGCGTTGAAGGTCCACGTGGTAAGGATTTTAATATGCGTTGGTTGGCTTCATTAGTCGCCGAGGTATATAGGATTTTAACGCGCGGTGGCATCTTTATGTACCCGTACGATTTTAAAGATCCTTCTAAGGCGGGGCGATTACGGTTACTGTATGAGGCCAATCCAATGGCCTTTATTATTGAGCAAGCGGGCGGTGCCTGTTCTACTGGACGTGAGCGTATATTGGATATTAAACCCACTGAAATCCATCAACGTGTTCCTTTAGTTTTAGGTTCAAAAAAAGAAGTAGAGCGAATTGTTAAGTATCACCTGGATATGTGAAATAGAGGGCAATACAAATTTATAGGTGTTGCTTTAGCCGGCATTTGATAAGCTAAAGCAACTTTTATGCTCTATTATTCAGTGTGGATGTTGTGATGTCTTAAGGTAAATTGATGGCTTCAGATGCTTTGTTGAAATCAACGCCGACACTGACGATAAAGCTGGTTGCTTCTTCAATATCCATAGCTGATTTAATGAGTTTGGATTTGTCTACAATCACAGTAAAGCCAGAGGTTGGGTTAGGTGAGGTAGGGATAAATAGGATGTATTTATTTTCGTAACGGTTAGTCACATAAGCGGGTACCCATATGCCTTCTTTGGGGTATTCCACATAAACAACTTCCTTCGCCATTGTTTGTTCATGTGCAGACAGCATATTGATCACTTTTTTAAGTACGCGATAAATAGTATTTAGGAATGGGATTCTGCCTATAATGGCATCAAAGACACTAATAACTAATGAACGACCCTTTTGAACGATGGTTCTGCCAATATAAACCAGCAAAACAAAGCTGACTGCGAAAACTATACCGGTGTATAAATAGTTATCAGAAAATGCGTAAACAACGCGAAACAAATCAGAAACGAGTTCCTTAACAAAAAGTATGATTTGCAACACAATAACGATAGGTATAACTGAAAAGATGCCTATCAGGAAATAATTTAAAAGCTTTTTATTTAGTTCGTTCATTTTCTTCTCCGTAGTAAAGTTTGTTTTTCAGTCAGTCAGTCGTTATGCCGATACTAACTAAAATGTTTATTAATCTTTGGTGCTAATTGATAGTTACGTGCAGAAAGATTAATTGACCGTATTTAGTTTAGGCTGAGCGCTGAGTTTTTATAGTTATTAGGTTAAAGTTTATAGCGGAAATTAATTTAGGCTAGATTCAGTCATATGTCTATATTTGTTTTATTATTCAGTAGAATAATGCATTGTAATAGATTGATTTTTTAAAGATTAAATAGTCCCGCACTCATAATTTAAAGTTGGATAGTATGCAGAAGAATATATTGATTACTGGGGCCGCTAAACGTATTGGAGCCGCTTGTGCCCGTTTACTTCATAATGAAGGTTATAACGTATTTTTGCACTACAAGTCGTCTAAAGAAGCGGCCTTTTTACTTTGCCAGGAATTAAATGGCATACGAATTAATTCTGCCAGAATAATGCAGGCAGATTTGTTAGATAGCAGCCAGTTAGAAGCGCTTGCAAATGAGGCTTGCCTGGCTTGGGGAGGTATTGATGTGTTAGTAAATAATGCCTCATCATTCTATCCAACGGCTATGAGTGAAGTGAATGATCAGCAGTGGGATGATCTAATAGGGAGCAACTTAAAGGCACCTTTTTTCTTGGCGAAATTATTAGTCGATACTTTGGTTAAAAATCAGGGGTGTATTGTCAATCTTGTTGATATCCATGCTGAACGAGGATTGAAGGGCTATCCAGTTTATAGTATTGCAAAAGCCGGTTTAGTAGCCATGACCAAAGTGTTAGCTAAAGAATTGGGGCCAGATATTAGAGTGAATGCGATTGCACCAGGAGCGATTATTTGGCCTGAGACTTTGGAATCGGAACAGCAGCAACAAGAAATTCTGCAAAGGGTTGTTTTAAAGCGTCAGGGTCAGCCTGAAGATATTGCTAAAGCAGTGCGCTTTTTAATTCAGGATGCAGATTATATAACGGGGCAAATATTAACAGTGGATGGTGGGCGAACTTTATTTTACTGACGGGGCGATTTTACTGAAGCGGCAGGAGGCAATGTTATTAAGCTAAGGGAATTTAGTATGCAGTGGGAGTGGCTTTAGCCGCGATAATCGTCGCTAAAGCCACTCCCACAATGCTACAAAAAGCCAACCCTCATTTTAAGTGTATTCATTAGCTGATTGTTACCCTATCGGTGTTACGGTATGTTGCTTGAGGTTCGTCTTATCAAACTTCTCCCACAACTCTGCATAGCTCAAGTGGCTGATGGGGTGAGTTAAATCAGGTGCTATTTCGGCTAAGGGTTCCAGTACAAACGCATAGTGTTCAATTTCATTTCGGGGTATTTGTAGGCGCCCATCATTCAGTATTAAATCGTCGAATAATATCAAGTCCAGATCGAGAGTGCGAGATGAGAACTTTTGGCTTTCTCGGGTTCGCCCATTCTCTAATTCAATTTGCCGCAATATCTTCGCGACTTCCTTTACGGTTAATTCGGTGCTGAAACCCGCAATCAGATTGTAAAAGGTATCGCCTACGAAGCCAACAGACTCTGATTCATATATACTTGAAAGCGTAAGAGACCCAAAGTAATTTTCAAGTGCTGTTAGACTGGCCGGTATATGTTTATCTTTATCTATATTACTACCGATGCTGATATAACCATTATGCATGGCTTATTTTACTCCGCGTTCAATAATAATACCGACATCACTTGCTCCGCGTATAGCGCCTTTTTTGTTCAGCGTTATTTTTACCCAGGGTACATTAAATTCATTGCGAATAATGTCGGCTATCTCGGAAATCAGTTTTTCAACTAGCAGAAACTGGCTGGTTTCAACAAACGAAATAATTCGCTTGGAAACCGTTTTGTAATCAAGGGTATATTGAATGTCATCGGTTTCAGCCGCTTTTTGAATATCAAAGGCCATCTCAATATCAAGTACCACAGTTTGTTTGATTTCCCTTTCCCAGTCATAGATGCCGATAATAGTCTCAATTTCAAGTCCGCCTAAAAAGATGATGTCCATAGTTATTTCCGGTTATGATGTGCGTTTTTAAAAAGTAGTAAGTATCAGGGAAATCCGCCCGGCTTACAAGTTCTGAATGAGGAAAGAGTTATATGATTGAATGGTTGTTTGTTCCCGCTGCCTATCTGATAGGATCAATTTCTAGTGCAATTATTATTTGCCGGTTAATGGGTTTGCCTGATCCCAGGGAGCAGGGTTCAGGTAATCCTGGGGCAACGAATGTGATGCGAATTGGCGGCAAAAAAGCAGCAGCTATTACTTTATTTGGAGATTTGCTGAAAGGTTTATTGCCGGTTTATGTGGCAAAAGTTGTGGGCGTGCCTGTCGAGTTGTTAGTGCTTACCGGAATAGCGGCATTTATGGGGCATTTATACCCCATATTCTTTAAGTTTGAAGGCGGTAAAGGGGTTGCTACTTCTATTGGGGTCTTGCTCGGATTCTCTTGGGCGTTGGGTGGGGCCTTTGTGGGCACCTGGTTATTGATCTATAAGTTAGGCAAGATTTCGTCACTTTCTGCTTTGTGTGCGTCAGTGCTGTCGCCCATTTACGCCTGGTTTATTTTGGGCGATATTTGGATAGTGGGTGCTTCTGTCTTTATGATGGTGTTATTGCTGTGGCGCCATAAAAGCAATATTCAGCGTTTGATTAAGGGCGAAGAATAGGCGCTTTGGTGTCATGGAATGCTGTTTATATTTTTCAATGGCTGGGTGTTTAATTTGGGCAGAGGTACTACATTTGAATATAACTTTGTTCTGCCCCCAGCAATTGTTAAGTCCTTACAGAAACTTAATAGCGGCGATGACGATGCCACCAACGGTTAGTGTAGTCGCGAATGACCAAATCATAAAATGATCCATACGTGAGGTCAGTTGATCAAAGCGTTTATCTACTTGCTCAAAACGTTTAACCGCTTCAACTTGCATTTGTTCAAAGCGCTTGTCTACTTGTTCAAAACGCTTAACCGTTTCAATTTGCATTTGTTCAAAGCGTTTGTCTACTTGCTCAAAACGTTTAACCGTTTCAACTTGCATTTGTTCAAAACGCTTGTCCATGTCTTCACGGAGCGCATGCATCTCACTACGCAAATCAATATCTAAATGCGCAAAATGATTAGTTTGAGCCTTAAGCATCAAAATCATCATTTGATCAGATGAAATGCTTTGGCCACTCGCCACTTGTTCCATTACTTTTTGTGCTTGAGTATCTAACCAATTATCAAAAAACTTATCATCAAACATCATCTGCGCCTTTTATTTGCAGGTAAACTCAGCTTTGAGTATAACATGAACGCCTGTGCTAGCCGCACTGATCCGATTTTTAAATATTAAATATTTTAGGCTCTGATTTTGTATTTAAGTTTACACCGACCCCAGTTATTTGAGGAGCCGTGTACGGACCCGTACGCACGGTTCTGTGGGCAGACGGAGGCTTCGGCCTCCTCTGACCCGATCGGCTGTATTAGCTTGTTATATGGTTTTTTCATTTCGTGATATTTTCTTTCCTTTAAAAAGCCAATAAACAAAGCCGCCCACTCCTCCAAAGACAAAACCTAGAGGCCCAGTTATAAAAATACCAAGCAATGGCCCTTGATTTGCCCTTGGGGTAAAGATAATCGGGCCGAAGAACCCTGCACAAAAGCCGATAGCACCAAGTATTATAGCACCAAGAAATATGCTTGAAACGAGACCATCCGGGATGCTGTTGAGACTTTTCCAAGTGTACCACCCAACACCAACGGCACATAGTAAAGAGAGGATGCTACCTCCGATATTTTGTTGAAGGAATGGAACAAATGATAATGGCAGCCAAAATACGAAGTAGTAAGTTGCAGATACTAGAAGCGCCAGCAGACGAAATACTAATTTCATTTTTCCCCCCTTAACATTTGGCGTTTACATACCATATAACGCACAATAACCGGGTCAGAGTAAACTTAAATATAAATTTATTTTGAAGCCTACGCCCCAATTGCTAGAAATCTTAATGTATTCATTGTTTGTTAGCAAATTTTTTATACGAGCCAGTTTTACAGCTTCCAATCTACAAGGTCAGGATTGTGTTATAACCCCTCTAATCTTGAATATAAGTCTTTTTTAAACACCGCCAAGATTAAAGAAATGCTCACTAGACGACAGTGCTTTTGAATAAATTCATTATTTACCTTGCAGTCTGAATAATTAGGTCTATAGTTATTCATAAGCCACTTGAGTTGTCACTGAATTCAATTAATCAACTGATTTTTTACTGTTAAGCAGCGCTCCCCAACTCCTGGCTAGTGATCAGCCATCATAAATAAGTTTAAACCACCCTATCTCAGTGCTAGGATTAGCTAGCCAAGTGCTGGCGCAACCTTGTCGAGCGCTGAGCCGATGCTTTATAGCTCCTCAATAACCCCAACACCCCAGTAACCTTCCTTTTTCAGCGCTTTGCTAACCTTTTAAAGCGCTCAAGCAGGTTAGCAAAGTGCTAGATAATCACTGGCTATATGTTTCTATAACGACCTGGCACTTAAAAATAGTTTTCCAGCACTCTAGCAGGTTGGGCCAGCGCTCCAATGTATGTTCTTAGCGCTCGGCAATCCTTTTGCACGCATCCAGTGGGCTTTTGCAGTGCGTCAGCATAAAGTGCTAGCACTTCAACCCATTTTTACACCGATCAAAAGTCATTATTTACAGCATGCCATGACTGTCTAGTGCTAAATAAGCTTGCTCAAGCTGAGTTATAGAGTGTGCCAGTTATCCATCGTTTCTGCTAGATGCATATTAATAGTAGCAGGATGCTAAAAAATCATTGCAGACTGCTCATTAAGGTCTGCATCACGTTTTAAATTGATAACTTCAAAGGAGTTCACAGAAAAGGGTTGCTGATCAGCAATTGAGCGTTGATTTTTTGATTGTGTTGCATATCTTCCGAATATAAAAGCACACAACCTGAGCATAATCCGGCGCTGATTCTCATGCTGTCGTAGATACACAAGGCTTATTATATATCCCTAAATCATAAGCATGCCTTAAATAACCGAGGTCGGTGTAAACTTAAACTAACTCATTCATGGGCCAGCGTGGACGAGCAAAGATTTCCAGGTTTTGCTGATTTCCGGCCAGTAATCGCTGGCATCCAGCATAGGCAATCATTGCGCCGTTATCCGTACAAAACTCCAGGCGAGGGAAGTAAATTTGCACGTGTTCCTTGTTTGCCATTTCGGTTAAAGTGGTTCGAATCTGTTTATTAGCGCTAACACCTCCAGCAACGACGAGTCTTTTTAATCCTGTTTGCTGTAATGCCCGTTTACATTTAATGCTCAATGTGTCAGCAACGGCTTCTTGAAAGGAGGCGGCAATATTGGCCTTGTCTTGTATTGTTTTCTCTGAAGCAGTAATGGTGTTAAGCGCGAATGTTTTTAAACCGCTAAAGCTAAAATCCAAACCAGGTCTGTCGGTCATCGGGCGCGGAAACTTGATTAGCGGAGTGCCTTGTTCGGCAAGTGTAGATAATTTAGGGCCTCCTGGATAACCTAGATCAAGCATTTTGGCGGTTTTATCAAAAGCCTCACCCGCCGCATCATCCAGTGACTGACCTAATAATTCATAGTGACCGATATTTTCAACCCTGACGAGTTGCGTGTGGCCGCCCGAAATTAATAAGGCAATAAAAGGGAATGTAGGTGGATTTTCTTCAAGCATGGGGGCAAGTAAATGGCCTTCCATGTGGTGTACTGCAATAGCAGGAATCTGCCAGGCCCATGCCAGACTTCTGGCGGTGGCTGCCCCGACTAATAGAGCGCCCATAAGCCCAGGGCCTGCCGTATAAGCAATGCCATTAATATCCGAGCTATTAAGCTGACTATCGAGTAACGTTTGTTTGATGAGCGGAACCAATTTACGAATATGGTCGCGGGAAGCGAGTTCTGGTACTACGCCGCCATATTCGCTGTGCATGTCGACCTGACTGTATAAATTATGTGCAATTAAACCTTTATTTGCATGATAAATGGCGACACCTGTTTCATCGCAGGAAGTTTCTATGCCTAAAACGTACATTGATTTTTGAAAAATTGGAAAGTGAATGTATAATTAAGGGTTCTGTTTGTTCAGTGGATAGTAAATGTCCTTATACACACAATATTAACATAATTGGAATCATATAATGCCGTCAGTAAAAATTAAAGAAAACGAACCATTTGATATTGCAATCCGTCGTTTTAAACGTGCTTGTGAAAAAGCAGGTGTCCTAGCAGAAGTGCGTCGCCGCGAGTTTTATGAAAAGCCAACTGCAGAACGTAAACGTAAAGGTGCAGCAGCAGTTAAACGTCACTTGAAGAAATTAGCTCGTGAACGTTATGCATTGAAAAACTTACGTCGTGGACGTCCAGTACTTTAACATTAGGTTAATGTGATGGATTTGTTAACGGATCGTATCAAGGAAGATATGAAAGCCTCTATGAAGGGGGGCGATAAAGCAAGATTAGGTGTGATTCGTTTGATTTTGTCTGCGATAAAACAGATTGAAGTTGATGAGCGTATTCAGCTTGATAATGAGCGGACAATATTGACGCTTGATAAGATGCTGAAGCAGCGTCGTGAATCCATAAGGCTATTTGCAGAAGCAGGCAGGGATGACCTGGTTGCCATTGAAGAAGCTGAAATTCTTGTCATTCAGGATTTTTTGCCTCAAGCGCTAACTGAGCAGGAAATAGATGCGATGGTCAGCGAGGCAGTGACTGAGTCGGGTGCTGAGTCGATTAAAGATATGGGTAAGGTCATGGCTTTGTTAAAAGCAAAAATGCAAGGTCGAGCCGACATGTCTGTGGTCAGTGTCAAGATTAAGGCAGCGCTAGCTGGGTAACTTTTTGGGTCCGGGTAAGGTGTCCGGTAGAATTTCTAAAGAGTTTATTGATGAGCTTTTGGTGCGAGTTGATATAGTCGATTTAATCGATTCGCATGTTCCTCTAAAGAAAACGGGTGCAAATTATGTGGCCCGTTGCCCTTTCCACGTAGAAAAATCGCCTAGTTTCTCTGTTAATCGCAATAAGCAGTTTTTTCATTGCTTTGGTTGTGGTGCCAGTGGGAATGCAATTAGTTTCTTGATGGATTTTAGTCATCTTGACTTTGTTGAGGCAGTTGAAGATCTGGCCGCTTTTGCCGGTGTTAGTGTACGGCGAGAGCAGGCTGCTTATGTTGCAGATGCGTCAAAGAAAGAAGATTTAAATAGTCTTTATCAGGTACTGGAGCAAGTGGCTGCTTTTTATGTTGAGCAACTGCGAGTAACACCTAAGGCTATTGAGTATCTTAAATCCCGCCAGGTTAAAGGGGCGATTGCCAGAGACTTCCTGCTGGGTTATGCGCCGGATAAATGGAGCTGTTTGTCGGAGCGTTTTGATCAGAAGTTGTTGATTGATGCGGGGTTGCTGGTTGTTAAGGATGATGGGCAAGTTTATGATCGATTTCGATCCAGAGTTGTGTTCCCCATTCGGGATAAGCGTTCACGGATTGTCGGTTTTGGTGGGCGAGTCCTGGATGATTCGTTGCCAAAATATTTGAATTCCCCTGAGACTCCCGTGTTTCATAAAGGCAAGGAAGTTTATGGTTTATATGAGCTCTTGGCTAAAAACTCAAAGCCACAGCGGATATTGATTGTAGAGGGGTATATGGATGTTATCGCTCTAGCTCAGTATGGAATTCATTACGCGGTTGCCGCTTTAGGGACTGCAACGTCTCAAGCGCATCTTGATTTATTGTTTCGTTTTTCATCTGAGTTGGTGTTTTGCTTTGATGGGGACAGGGCTGGACGAGAAGCGGCTTGGCGGGTTATGGAGTCGGCTTTTTCGAGCCTAAAAGAAGGGCGCTCTTGTCGCATCATGATTTTGCCTTCGCAGCATGATCCTGATTCGTTAGTGCGTGAGGAGGGTGTAGATGGGTTTGTACATCGAATGCAGTCTGCTCAAGCGTTGTCAGATTATTTTTTTGACTATGTTGCTAGCGGCTTAAATCTTTCAGAGGTAGAAGGAAGGTCTCAGTTGATCAGTAAGGCGAAGCCATATTTGGAGCGGTTGCCTGAAGGTACCTATAGGGAGATGATGTTTTCTCGTCTTCAGGATTTATCGGGTATGGCCTCTTTGAACAGTGCTGAAAATAAATTTGCGTCGCCACCAGTAAGCTCATATAAGCCACGTCAACAAGAGTTTAGTCGGCTTTCGTCGGCACGTGTTGCAATTGCTTTGTTATTGCAGCATCCAGCTTTGGCGGAGAATGTCGAGCAAAAGAACGTTGATTGGACTGGCTTGGAGTTTCGGGGTATTGAATTATTTAAGAGTGTTCTTGGCGTTATTTTAGATAAGCAATCTGTAAATACTGCTGTTTTAATAGAGCACTACCGGGATACGCCTGAAGAGAAGTTGGTAAAATCTTTGGCCTTATTGGATGTCCATATCGCAGAAGATAAAATAGAGTTGGTTTTTTCTGACGCTTTAAATGGATTGCTTAAGCAGGCGCGTGATGCGAGTATTGCTCGATTGCAAGCTAAGGCACAACTTCAGGGCTTGGATGCGCAAGAGCAATCAGCATTGGTTAGTATGTTGACTATCAAATAATTTAATTATTTGATAAAATATATAGTATAATCACCCGTTGAATATAGTCATGCGAAGCAGATTATTTAGTGAGTAAATAATGAATCAAGAACAACAACAGTCTCAACTTAAACAATTGATAGCTAAAGGCAAAATGCAGGGGTACCTGACTTATGCCGAAGTTAACGATCACTTGCCTAGTGATATTGTTGACCCTGAGCAAATTGAAGATATCATTAGCATGATAAATGAGATGGGCATTCAGGTTTATGAAACAGCACCTGATGAAGACTCACTCATAACTGATTCAGCAGCGGTCACTACAGATGATGAAGACGCAGAAGAAGTGGCTGCACTTGCGTCTGTTGATAGTGAATTTGGAAGAACCACAGACCCTGTACGTATGTATATGCGTGAAATGGGTTCAGTTGAGCTGTTGACAAGGGCAGATGAATTAAAAATTGCCAAACGTATTGAAGAAGGGCAGCAGCAACTGGTAAAGTCTATTTCCAGGTCTTGTTTTGTTGTTGAAGATTTTTTGAATTCATTTGATAATATATCGAATGAAGAAGGTGAAATTAGGCTTGTTGATTTAATATCTGGTTTTGTTGATTTAAGTGATGCAGATGACTTGGTTGCTGCATTACCGCTTAATGACAATATTGAAGAAGTAGCTGCCGTTGACGATGAGCTTAAAGGTATTAATCACGAAGAAGTCCAAGAGAAGGTTGAAGCGTTAAGAAAACAATTGAAAGTGGCTTCATCTGCTATCAAAAAATATGGATATACCAGTGAAAAAACGGAGAGTGCCTTTGAAGTATTAGCTGAATTGTTCATGGAATTTAAATGGACTCCGCAGTACTTAAAAAAACTAACAAATATTATACCTAATGGCGTAGCCGCTGTACGAGAACAAGAGAAGTTAATTCTTGAGATATTTGTTAAAGATGCGGCTATGTCGCGTAAAGATTTTATTGCTTCATTTACTGAAAATGAGTCCAATACTGAATGGTTGGATAGTCATTTAAACGGTGGGCATAGTTATTCCGAGGCATTGAGGCTACGGGAAAAAGACTTAAGAAGGGCGCAAAAAGTTTTAGCTGAAATTGAAGCCGAATACGGCTTAACTATTAATGGGTTAAAGGACATTAATCGCCGTATGTCAATCAGCGAAGCTAAAGCAAGGCGTGCTAAGAAAGAAATGATTGAGGCGAATTTGAGGCTGGTCATTTCTATTGCTAAAAAATATACGAATCGCGGATTGCAGTTTCTTGATTTAATTCAGGAAGGCAATATCGGCTTGATGAAAGCCGTTGATAAATTCGAATATCGACGTGGCTATAAGTTTTCTACTTATGCTACCTGGTGGATTAGACAGGCCATTACTCGCTCAATTGCTGATCAGGCTAGAACTATTCGTATTCCAGTGCATATGATCGAAACGATCAATAAACTGAATCGAATTTCAAGGCAGATTTTGCAAGAAATGGGGCGTGAAGCAACACCTGAAGAACTCGCTGAGCGTATGGAAATGCCAGAAGATAAAGTTCGTAAGGTATTGAAAATTGCTAAAGAACCTATTTCAATGGAAACACCGATAGGTGATGATGAAGATTCTCATTTGGGGGATTTCATAGAAGATGCTAAAGTATTGTCACCTGTTGAAGCAGCGACTATCGCTGGTTTGCGTGAATCGACACAAAATGTGTTAGCAGGATTGACCGCTAGAGAAGCAAAAGTTTTACGTATGCGTTTTGGTATCAACATGAATACTGATCATACCTTAGAAGAAGTAGGCAAGCAATTTGATGTGACACGGGAACGTATACGTCAAATTGAAGCCAAAGCCTTAAGAAAATTAAGACATCCATCCAGATCTGAGCAATTAAGATGCTTTCTGGATGGAGAATAAATAGTAATAAGGGCCCTTAGCTCAGTTGGTTAGAGCATCCGACTCATAATCGGCAGGTCGTAGGTTCAAGTCCTACAGGGCCCACCATTCAAATGAAGAGGCTGCTTTTGCAGCTTTTTTTGTATTAAGTTTTTATCATTAATTATTAAGGGGTGGTGACGTGAGCAATAATTTTAGCTTTACATCTGAGTCAGTTTCAGAAGGGCATCCAGATAAGGTTGCGGATCAAATTTCCGACGCAGTACTTGATGCTTTATTGGCACAAGACCCAAGATCGCGAGTGGCCTGTGAAACATTGGTTAAAACCGGCATGGTTGTTCTTGCCGGTGAAGTAACCACCAATGCCTGGGTTGATTTGGAAGCTTTGGTTAGAAAAGTAGTCTGTGATATTGGTTATGATAATGGCGACATCGGTTTTGACGGTAACAGTTGCGCGGTATTAAATGCGATTGGTAAACAATCAGCTGATATTGCAATGGGTGTTGATGAGGCCGAGGATCATGAGCAAGGTGCAGGCGATCAAGGCTTAATGTTTGGTTATGCGAGTAACGAAACAGATGTATTGATGCCAGCACCGATTACCTATTCGCATTTACTGGTTAAGCGCCAGGCAGAAGTACGTAAGAATAAAACCCTGCCTTGGTTGCGTCCAGATGCCAAGAGTCAAATTACGTTTAGATATGAGAATAATAAACCCGTAGGCATTGACGCAGTTGTGTTGTCAACTCAACATTCTCCCGATATAAGCAACAAAGCGCTGCATGAAGCGGTTATGGATGAAATTATCCTGCCCGTTTTGCCTAAAGAATGGTTACATAAAGACACTAAATATTTTATCAACCCAACCGGTCAATTCATTATTGGTGGGCCAGTGGGTGATTGCGGCTTGACAGGTCGTAAAATTATTGTAGATTCTTATGGTGGCATGGCAAGACACGGTGGCGGTGCTTTCTCTGGAAAAGACCCTTCAAAGGTGGATCGTTCAGCGGCTTATATGGCTAGATATGTGGCAAAGAATATCGTGGCAGCTGGCTTAGCAGAACGTTGTGAGATTCAGGTGTCTTATGCGATTGGTGTTGCAGAACCAACTTCTATTACCGTGGAAACTTTTGGTACCAGTAAATTAAGCGAAGATCGTTTAGTGCAGATTGTTAGAGATAACTTTGATTTAAGGCCTAAAGGATTAATCAATATGCTGGACTTGTTGAAACCTATTTACCAACCGACCGCTTCTTATGGTCATTTTGGTCGCACTGAAGCCTCCTTTACTTGGGAAAGAACCGATAAAGTGGATGCATTGAAAGATGCCGCAGGACTTTGAAAAATCTAATTAACCAGGAATATAGAATGAGCCAACCAGATTACAAAATTGCAGACATCGCTTTGGCTGAATGGGGCCGTAAAGAAATTAATATTGCTGAAACAGAAATGCCGGGCTTGATGGCGTTACGTGAAGAATACGGTCAAGAGCAACCTTTAAAAGATGCTCGTATAGCTGGTTG
The DNA here is from genome assembly GCA_903859415.1 of uncultured Methylococcaceae bacterium. Taxonomy (GTDB): domain Bacteria; phylum Pseudomonadota; class Gammaproteobacteria; order Methylococcales; family Methylomonadaceae; genus Methylobacter_C. The sequence continues at coordinate 12,353 of CAIOMN010000107.1, read as the reverse complement.
TTTGCATATGACGATTCAAACAGCTGTTTTAATTGAAACATTGACGGCTTTGGGTGCTGAAGTTCGTTGGTCATCGTGTAATATTTTTTCTACTCAAGATCATGCAGCTGCAGCTATAGCAGCGGCGGGCATTCCTGTTTTTGCCTGGAAAGGCGAAACTGAAGAAGAAGCTGAGTGGTGCATTGCTCAGACAATAGAAGGTCCTGATGGTTGGCGTCCCAATATGATTCTGGATGATGGTGGCGATTTAACTACCATGATGCATGATAAATATCCAGAATTAATGGCCGATGTTAAAGGTTTGTCAGAAGAAACCACAACCGGTGTGTTACGTCTGTATGAAATGGTGGCCAAAGGCACTTTAAAAGTACCTGCGTTTAATGTCAATGATTCAGTCACTAAATCAAAATTCGACAATTTGTATGGCTGCCGTGAATCGTTAGTGGATGGTATTAAACGTGCCACTGACGTTATGATCGCAGGTAAAATAGCCGTGGTTAGTGGTTATGGTGATGTCGGTAAAGGCTGTGCCCAGTCATTACGGGGTCTGGGTGCAACGGTTTGGATTACTGAAATTGATCCTATTTGTGCGCTGCAAGCGGCCATGGAAGGTTATCGCGTTGTGACGATGGAAGAAGCGGCACCTATAGCCAATATTTTTGTCACAGCAACGGGTAATTTTAGCATTATCACTCATGAACACATGTTGGCTATGAGAGATCAAGCCATTGTTTGTAATATTGGTCATTTTGATGCTGAAATTGAAATTGCGTCTTTACGTCAGTACGAATGGGAAAACATTAAACCACAAGTCGATCATGTTATTTTCCCAGATGGTAAACGCCTAATTATTTTAGCCGAAGGGCGTTTAGTCAATTTAGGTTGTGCGACCGGTCATCCAAGTTTCGTTATGTCTAACTCTTTTTGTAACCAGGTATTAGCTCAAATAGAGTTATGGAAAAATGCGGCAAGCTATGAAAATAAAGTCTATATCTTGCCTAAGATTTTAGATGAGAAAGTAGCCAGAGCACACTTAGATCAAATCGGTGTTAAGTTAACGACTTTAACAGAAGCGCAAGCCAAGTACATCAATGTACCGGTTGAAGGCCCTTATAAAGCAGATCATTACCGTTATTAATTTGTCGTAGAGTTTTAACGTTTAAGCTTGTAACTTATGAGCCATAAAGATGCTGTAACTGTGTCTTTATGGCTGCTTTGTTTTAATCTAGTTCATAGGGAGTGAACTGTTATCCCCCCCGTTAGCGAGATCAAAATGCAATCACAAGAAAAACATCCTAAACTGTTTAGTTTTGAATTTTACCCCCCTAAAACTGAAGATGGTGCGGTCAACTTACATGCAGTACACGCCCAATTAGCAAAGCTTAATCCAGATTTCTTTTCTGTTACTTTCGGTGCAGGTGGGTCTACTCGTGATAAGACACTTGATACAGTCATTGATATACAATCTCAGGGTGTTGCTGCTGCGCCGCATTTGTCCTGTGTAGCTTCTACTAAAGATAATATTCGTGCTATTCTTAAAAATTATCAGGATAAAGGTATTGCCAGGATAGTCGCTTTAAGAGGTGACTTACCTTCTGGAACGCTATCTGCGGGTGAATTCCGTTATGCCAATGAATTGGTAGGGTTTATTCGTCAAGAAACGGGCGATCATTTCCAGATTCATGTGGCGGCTTATCCTGAAGTTCATCCTCAAGCAACCAGTGCAGCAGAAGATTTTAAGAACTTTAAACGTAAAGTAGATGCAGGCGCAAATGCCGCGATTACACAGTATTTTTATAACGCTGATGCCTATTTTTATTTTATGGATAACTGTGAAAAAAATGGCATCACGATTCCTATAGTCCCCGGTATTATGCCTATTACACAATATACACAGTTATTCCGCTTTTCAGAAATGTGTGGGGCAGATATTCCTCGATGGATGAGAAAACGGTTGGAAGGTTTTGGAGATGACAGCGCATCAGTACACTCTTTTGGACTGGATTTGGTGAGTACTCTTTGTCAGCGTTTATTAGATAACGGCGCTCCAGGTTTACATTTTTATACGATGAACCAGTCCGCACCTACTCTTGCTATTTTGGAAAGATTAAATATTAAGGCGTGACGCTGATAAAGTATTACGATAGCCTTAAGTTAGTCGGCTCTGTGATTTAATATCATTGATTAATGTTGTCCACTAACCAAGCTCTTGCTGAGCGCGATCTTTCTGTGTTGTGGCATCCTTGTACACAAATGAAGGATCATGAAAATTCACCGATTATCCCAATAAAGAAAGGTCAGGGCGTTTGGCTGGAAGATTTTGAGGGTAATCGCTATCTGGATGCGATTAGCTCTTGGTGGGTTAATCTGTTTGGTCACGCCAATCCTCACATCAATGCCGCTTTAAAGGATCAATTAGATACTTTGGAGCAGGTTATTTTCGCTGGTTTTACTCATGAACCCGCCATTCAATTAGCTGAAACACTGGTTACTCTGAGTCCAGAAGGACTCACTCGTTGTTTTTATGCAGACAATGGTTCGGCGGCTGTTGAGGTGGCACTCAAAATGAGTTTTCATTATTGGCGTAATAAAGGCCAAACTCAGAAAACTAAATTTATCACCCTCGAAAATAGTTATCACGGTGAGACATTAGGCGCCTTAGCGGTTGGAAACGTCGCTTTGTATAAAGAAACCTACGCGCCTCTATTAATGAATGTTATTACCGTGCCGGGGCCTGATTGTTATTACCGTGAGCCCGGTGAGTCATGGGCAGATTATTCTATTCGCCGGTTTGCATTAATGGAGCAGGTATTACAACGCCATGCTGAAACCGCTTGTGCCGTCATTATTGAACCATTAGTTCAGTGTGCAGGCAGTATGCGCATGTATCATCCCATTTATCTAACACTACTGCGGGCAGCTTGCGACAAATACAATATACATTTAATTGCAGATGAGATTGCAGTGGGCTTTGGACGCACCGGGACTTTATTTGCTTGTGAACAAGCTGCGATCAGCCCTGATTTTATGTGCCTATCAAAAGGTTTAACAGGCGGGTATTTACCTTTATCCACTGTATTAACAACGGAGCAAGTTTATCAAGCCTTCTATGATGATTATCAAAACTTAACTGCCTTTTTACATTCACACAGCTACACCGGTAATGCCTTGTCTTGTAGAGCAGGTCTAGCAACGCTAGAGATTTTTCAGCAACAACCCATTTTAGAGAATAATAGTCAGCTAGCAGCCTTTATGGCTAAAATAGCCGCTCGATTTAATGAGCATCCGCATGTGTCTGAAGTCAGGCAAACAGGAATGATAGTCGCTATCGAAATGGTTAAAAACAAACACACTCAAGAGCCTTATCCCTGGCAAGAGCGGCGAGGTCAAAGGGTTTATCAATACGCATTATCTAAAGGTGTCTTACTCCGCCCATTAGGTAATGTTATTTATTTTATGCCCCCTTATATTATCACTGAAGAGCAATTGCTGATGTTGGTAGAGGTTGCTTGGGATGGCATACAACTAGCTGTCAAAGATTAATATGCGAATTTCCAGATTATATACTGCTATTCCCTTAACGGTTGGTAAGATCATAGAGTTAGATGAAGAAAACGGTCATTATGTAAGAACCGTTTTGCGACTAAAAAAGGATGCCGAGATTATTTTATTTAATGGAACAGGTGGTGAATACTTAGGTACGCTTGTTGAAGTCAGTCGAAAAACCGTATTGATTAGCCTGAGTCAATGGATAGAACGCAGTGTAGAATCACCGCTATTAGTGACATTAGGGTTAGGAATTGCAAGAGGCGACAGAATGGATTTTTCTGTACAGAAAGCGGTTGAACTTGGCGTCAACTTTATGACGCCATTAATTACTGAGCGTTGCCAGGTACAATTTAAAGGCGAGAAGAAATCGCAACGTTTAATCCATTGGGAAAAGATCGTGCAACACGCTGCTGAACAAAGTGGTAGAACAAGTTTGCCTGAATTGTCAGAAATTACGCATTTACAGCAATGGGTTAATCAGCAAAAAGGCTTAAAAGTTTTTCTAGATCCTTATGCAGAAAGCACCTTAGCTGATCTTGCGCCCATAGATAATAAAGTGACGTTATTAACGGGGCCAGAAGGTGGGTTCTCTGACGCAGATCGTATTTTAGCTAAAGCGGCTGGATTTATTGCGGTGCGTATGGGTAGTCGTATTCTGAGAACAGAAACCGCTTCTTTAGCGGCTTTGGCAGCTGTGCAAATGTTATGGGGAGATTTTGGAACACCTGCTTTAAAAAGAGATGCTGCACAGGAGTCCAGCTAATGCGCTATATCTATTATGCTTTAGTGCCCTTGTTTGTGTTACTCGTGGCGTTATCTTTATCGGCTATCCTGGCTTACTTTGTTGTTATCGGTCTGGATGATTCAAGTGTTTATCGACAAGTCATTACCCGGGTCACTCAATTATTACTTTTGCTGAGCATCATTCCTTTTACGGCTTATTTAAAGATTGATAAAGCTGAATTAGGTTATGCGTCACGGGGTGTTTTTTTCAAGCAGCTTGGACAAGGTTTTGGATTGGGTATCATGGTATTAATACCGATCTTTATTGTCCTGTATCTGCTCAACATTAATGTAATTGATGAAACCCAGCACTGGACGCCTTTCTTACTGGGTCGATATATGCTGCTTAATTTAGGGATTGCTTTATTAATTGGCCTGGTTGAAGAATCTTTATTTAGAGGGATTGTGTTAGTGGGCTTAAAAAGGAAGTTCCCGGTTGCAATCGCTATTTTAATCACTTCGCTTTATTTTGCCGGTTTGCATTTCTTAAGTGCTAAAGCGGACCCTTTAATCAATGATGTTACTTTATTAAGTGGTTTTAGTTTATTGGGTGAAGCATTTAGAAATGTGGTAGATCCCGAGCACTTGAGTGCAGTAGTCGCCTTACTGATGGTCGGCGTATTTTTAGGCGTTCTAAGAACACAGGTTAATGTTAGCTTGGGCTTATGTATCGGTTGTCATACCAGTTGGGTTTGGCAAATTAAAATGAGCAAAAAACTGTTTAACACTGATTTTAATTCACCCTATCAGTATTTGGTAAGCCACTACGATGGGGTTGTGGGTCCACTTGTAGCTGTTTGGCTGAGCGCAACTCTGATTGGCTATTTTATTTATCAGCAGACTAAAAAAGCTTAATCTCTAAAGTTATCATACTGTAAAGGCATTTCAAGTTTTTCATCTCTTAACATTTGGATAACTTCTTGGAGGTCATCGCGCTTTTTTCCGGTAACACGGACTTTGTCACCCTGAATGGCCGCTTGTACTTTAAGTTTCTTGTCTTTAATCAGCTTAACGATTTTTTTAGCCAGTAAAGAATCCAGGCCTTGTTTTAGAGTGATTTCCTGACGCATCATTTTGCCACTGCCTTTGGCTTCACCCACCTCCATACAGCCTACATCAACGCCGCGTCGGCTTAGTTTTGAGCAAACTACACTGAACATTTGCTGTAATTGAAATGTAGACTCTGAAATCATCACTAATTTGTCATCAGTAAGCTCGAAACTAGAGTTGGAGCCTTTAAAATCAAAGCGGGTCGTGACTTCTTTAGTCGCTTGATCAACAGCATTTTTAACTTCGTGGGTGTCAAATTCAGAAATAATGTCAAATGAAGGCATGGGCTTAGTGGGTTTAATTAAATTAGACCATTTTACATGGGTTTATACTGATTGATAACCTCGGCAACGGCTTTAATACGTAAATCGCGTAACGCTCTGCCAATATCTGCTCCTTGTAACTTACCATTTAGAGCCTTGGATTTGTTTATGCTGGATCCGGCTTTTGCAGCGAGCGTGAGTAAATCGGCTTGTGGGTATGCAACTTCTTCAAAGCCTGTTCGGCCTCTAGCATCGGCTATGCAGGCTAATATAAATGCTTCCAAGCTGCTATTGGGTTTAAATGCGTTTAACGCGGTTAGCATATCCGTTAATGTAGAGGCCTTTAATTCAAAGGCTTTATGACAATGGGTATGGTATTGCATAACTTGCATTGCCAGCGATTTAAAGGTGTGAGGTATTCGTAAACGGGCACATAAGCCTTCAAGAACAGGCAAGCCATTGTTTTCGTGACCATGGTGGCTAGGCCAATGTTCTTTGGGACTAAACCCCTTACCCAGGTCATGAGTTAACGCTGCAAATCTAACTTCAGGGCTCTCTGTTAATTTACTCGCCTGCTCAAGACTCAGCAGGGCATGTATTCCTGTATCTATTTCTGGGTGATATTTTTCTGGTTGTGGAACACCAAATAAACGATCGATCTCAGGAATGATTTTTTTGAGTGCTGAACATTTCTTTAAAGTATAGAAGAAGTGTGTAGGTGATTGCTCTTTTAGGGCTTTAAATAATTCTGCCCATACGCGTTCTGGAATAAGAGCATCGATTTCACCACTATTGACCATTGATTTCATTAATGACAGGGTTTCTTCTGCGATAGTAAAGCCAAGATGTCCGAAGCGAGCAGCAAAACGGGCGATACGCAAGATCCGTACAGGATCTTCCGAAAAAGCCGGTGAAATATGGCGGAACACTTTATTCTGTAAATCCTTTTGGCCACCGAAAGGATCAATTATGTCTCCTAGTGACGTCATGGCCATAGCATTAATCGTTAGGTCGCGACGAATTAAATCCTCTTCAAGGGTGATATCAGGGGATGCATGTACGGCAAACCCTTTATAGCCAAGCGCAGTTTTTCTTTCTGTTCTGGCAAGCGCATATTCATCATGGCTTTTTGGATGAAGAAAGACGGGAAAGTCTTTGCCAACAAGGTGAAAACCTTGTTTAACCATAGATTCAGGTGTTTCACCTATCACCACCCAATCCTTCTCTATTATAGGGAGTCCAAGCAAATGATCTCGAACTGCACCACCAACAAGATATTTTTCCATGGGCATAGTTATATTATCATTCAGTTGAAGTTAGAATAACACAATATTAAATATAAAGAAAACATGAGTATAAGTGGGTCCTAAGGGTGGTTATCCTGAGGTTAGATTGATTGCTGGACGATAATATTAAGGTTACGTGTGATAGAAATTCTTTGGGTGAGTGTTTTATTAGGGATAGTCTCTGGTGTCTTGGCTGGGTTATTTGGGATAGGTGGAGGTTTAGTGATTGTGCCCGTTTTGGCGATGTTGTTTAAGGCGCATGGCTTCGCAAGTGAGTTAATTATGCTGATGTCAGTTGCGACCTCATTAGCTATCATTATTTTGACGGCAATATCCTCTATTTCTGCGCATCATCGTTTGGGTACCGTTGTCTGGCATAAGGTTTTTACCTTAAGTCCAGGTATCATACTAGGTGCAGGAGTAGGTGCAATCATTGCAAAACAGATAAGCGCAGATTCATTGCGACTCATTCTGGTGTGTTTTTTAGTCTATGTTGGATTTCAAATGCTTTTGCAGGTTAAGCCAAAGCCGAGTTCGGTAAGATTTCCCAAGATATTAGATTTTTTTGTGGCTATTATTATTGGTATCGTTTCTTCTATAGTGGGTATCGGAGGTGGCACTCTGACTGTACCGTATCTGGTACGTGGGCAAATGTTAATGAGAAATGCAGTTGCCGTATCAAGTGCCTGTGGATTTCCTATTGCGGTAGCCAGTACCATCAGTTACACATTGCTCGGTTGGCAGGCTTTAAATTTGCCTGAATACAGCTTGGGCTATGTTTATTTACCGGTATTTGTAGGGACCGGTTTAAGCAGTATTCTAACCGCACCGATAGGTGCTAAATTGGCATACAAACTGCCAGCGCTCAAACTAAAGCGTTATTTTGCCCTACTGCTATTTGTTATGGCTGCAAAATTAATTTGGTACTGACCCAGATGTCTTCGTGGTATAATTAAGATCTATCCAAGATTGAACAAGCGCTTTGTTGACCCCTCCCATTACGACCCCTAAATATTCACAGTTGATTATAAACGATGACAAGTTAAGCTTGATGATCATTGTTGAGCTGTATTCTTAGTTAGAAATTTATTTTATATTACGCTGCAACTCATCAGAGCAGCCATCAATTGAGACCCAAACCATGCCATTTTCTAAACTCGGTTTATCAGACCCACTCTTAAGAGCCATTGCTGAAGCCGGTTATACCTCTCCATCACCGATACAATTACAAGCCATACCCGCCGTTTTAAATGGCCATGATCTGTTGGCGGCCGCTCAAACGGGAACCGGTAAAACAGCAGGCTTTGCCCTGCCCATTTTGCATCGTCTATCACAACATAACTACGGTGCAAACCGTCCGGTTAGAGTATTGATATTAACCCCAACACGTGAGCTGGCAGCGCAAGTGGGCGAGTCAGTCAGTAAATATGGCGCCCATTTACACCCCAGATTAAAAACCGAAGTGGTCTTTGGTGGTGTCAAGATTAATCCTCAAATGATGCGCTTAAGGGGCGGTGTGGATGTTTTGGTTGCAACGCCTGGGCGATTACTGGATTTGGTTAATCAGAATGCAGTCAAATTAGATAAAGTTGAAACCTTAGTCTTAGATGAAGCTGATCGCATGTTAGACATGGGTTTTATCCGTGATATTCGTAAGCTTATTGCTTTACTACCTAAAAAACGTCAAAACTTACTGTTTTCAGCCACCTTCTCAGAAGAGATACGTAAGCTCACGACGGGTTTGTTGATTAATCCTATAAAAATTGAAGTAGCCCCTCGCAACACAGCTGCAGAAACAGTAGAGCAAATTGCCTATCTATGCAATAAAGCTAATAAAGCAGAGCTGCTTTGTCACTTAATAAAAACCAATAACTGGCGGCAGGTCCTGGTTTTTACCAGCACAAAACATGGTGCTAATCGCTTAACCGATAAGCTTAATAAGATAAGTATAAAAGCGGCGGCCATTCATGGTAATAAAAGTCAGGGCGCTAGAACGAGTGCGCTGTCTGGCTTTAAAGCGGGCGAAATTAGAGTCTTAGTCGCCACGGACGTGGCAGCGAGAGGTATTGATATTGCTTTGCTTCCACATGTCGTTAACTATGAGTTACCTCGTTCGCCGGCAGATTATGTGCATAGAATTGGGCGTACGGGTAGAGCAGGCGAAGAAGGCCAAGCGATATCCTTAGTTTCACATGATGAAGTGTCAGCATTACGCCAGGTTGAGAAATTGATTGGCTCCGCTATTAGACGTGAACAGGTGGTTGGCTTTGAGGCCTCAGACGTTGCACCGCCCATGCCGCCAGAACCCCCTCGCGCTCCCAGACCCTCAAGACCCTCTAATCAGGCCAGAAGGCCAGCCAGCAGCCCTAAGAATCAATCCAGGGCAAGAGGAAACGCTTAAGGTTTTGATTAGCTCTAAAGATCTTACCCAGCTAAGCCTACTGATTAAACAGTGGGGGAATGAGCTGGGTTTTCAGCAAGTCGGGATTACAGATACCGATTTAATCACCGCAGAAACTCATCTGGATAACTGGATAGCCAAAGGGTTTTACGGTGAGATGGACTATATGCAACGTCATGGACTTAAACGGAGTCACCCTGAATTATTGCATGAAGGGACAGTAAGGGTCATTTCGGTGCGCATGGATTATCAATCAGAATCTTCCGACCAAATGAATCGGATATTGGATGATCCGACCGCTGCCTATATATCCCGCTATGCCTTAGGTCGCGATTATCACAAAATGATGCGTAACCGCTTGCAAAAGCTGGCGGATAAAATCCAGTCTGAAGTTTCCGAAACCTTGTTGTGCACTGATATCAAAGTCAGCATGAGAGGGTTTGTAGACAGCGCACCGGTGCTGGAAAAAGCCTTGGCAGAAAAAGCCGGTTTAGGCTGGATAGGAAAGCATTCTAATTTAATTAACCGTAAAGCCGGCTCGTGGTTTTTCTTAGGCGAGATCTATATCAATTTACCGTTGCCCGTTGATGAGCAAACAACGGCTCATTGCGGTGACTGTACAGCGTGTTTGTCCATTTGTCCCACGCAGGCCATCGTTGCACCTTATCAGGTTGATGCCCGCCGCTGTGTTTCGTATTTGACGATTGAGTTGCAAGGTTCAATTCCAGAGCACCTCAGACCGTTAATCGGTAATCGTATTTATGGTTGTGATGATTGCCAGATTATTTGCCCCTGGAACCGGTTTGCCAAAATGACAGCCGAAGCGGATTTTAATCCTAGGCAACAACTTAATACTCAACAACTCTTAACGGTGTTTGCCTGGGATGAAGATACCTTTTTAATTAAGACCGAAGGCTCGGCAATACGTCGTATTGGACATGAGCGCTGGTTAAGAAATATCGCGGTAGCTTTGGGTAACGCACCGCCTTCACCTCAGGTTATTGATGCGTTAACAGATAAACTTAAGCACGCCTCTGATTTGGTTAGAGAGCACGTGCAATGGGCATTGACTCGACAATTAAGACATCTTGACTAGTCGAAGACAATGCCGCCATTGGTTTAAATTCTAGACAGAAATAGGTTCGTTATCTATTCGATTGCCCGCAATAAAATACTTTTTAAAGCAGGGCATAAAGCTGATGGTGGTCGGTATTGAATAGAAGCAGTAAATAGCTGCCGCTTCACCCGTTGATACACCCAATAGCCATTGCGGCATGAATAAAGTCATTAATGCCATGAAACAATGATAGCTAGCAATTCGTTTGTTGTTTTGCCATAAGAAGCCACTGAAGGCGAGCGCAAACAGAGAGCCATGCGTTACAAAGGTTCCGAAGGCACTCGATATGTGATAGCCAATGTGGTAGGTTCCCATAAATAAGCAAGACACCATGTTGCCAATAAAGTTAGGGTTTAAACCAAATAATTGCCATTCTCTGGGGAGAAAAGAGCTGATCAAAAAAAGTGAGCTTAAGCTTGCGCCTGTAATGGTCGCATTTTTAAGTGCGGATTTATCAGTGGAATAGGTAGCCAATGCGGGCATAATGGCTAAGGCTTGCAATGCGATGTGGTATGTTGATAATTCACTTAAATAAAAATTCAGTCCATAACCACATTGATCAGCAACAGGATAAGCAAAATACTGTATCAACTCCATTAATGAGAAATGGAAAATAGCATAAGCCCTGGCAAATCGTACCCAAAAAGTTTCTGTTTGATCCCGAAAAGTTATAGTCGAAGCTGCGAATCCGATAACACCCAGTCCCAGCGACATGTTTGCACTAAAACACATAGTCTTTACCTAAAATTAGAATACTATAATAAAAAAACCACATAATGACAATGTTTGAGCTGATGAGTAGTGGTTGAAAGTATATCCTAAAAAATGACAAATTGGATTTGTGTGTGTTTTATTTAGGGTAAAAAATAGCCTCTCCATTTTACATTGATAGACTTAAACCCTAAAGGGAAAAGGAAGTATGGAACAATTAACAGATTTAAAAGCCATTCTGCATTCAAAACGCGCTAATATCTACTACCTGGAAAAATGTCGCGTTATGCAAAAGGATGGGCGCGTACTGTATTTAACAGAAGCCAAAGACCAGAACTATTACTGGAACATCCCCATTGCCAATACCACCGTCATCTTATTAGGAACCGGTACGTCTATCACGCAAGCCGCTATGCGAATGTTAGCCAGTGCAGGGGTATTAGTCGGATTTTGTGGCGGTGGCGGCACTCCCCTGTTTACAGGTAGTGAAATTGAATGGTTAACGCCTCAAAGTGAATATCGTCCTACAGACTATGTGCAAGGCTGGTTAACATTTTGGTTTGACGATAGCAAGCGACTCATCGTTGCCAAAGCCTTTCAAGGGTCACGGATAGAATATCTTAAAAATGTTTGGGCCAAAGATCGAGATTTAAAAGCAGAAGGGATTTTTGTGGATGATCCTGACATCAGCACGGCTTTAAATGGTTATGCTGAACAGTTTGAAAACGCCCAAAAAGTCGGTGACCTCTTACAAAAAGAAGCCTTGTTAACTAAACAACTTTATCGGTACGCCGCCAAAGCCACTAAGCTAGACGGTTTTGTTAGAGAGCGTGAGAACACCGATTTAGCTAATGGCTTTTTAAATCACGGTAATTATTTAGCCTATGGCTTAGCCGCCACAACCCTATGGGTGTTAGGCATTCCGCATGGCTTTGCGGTGATGCATGGTAAAACGCGGCGCGGCGCATTAGTATTTGATGTGGCTGATTTAATTAAAGATGCCATTGTTTTACCGTGGGCATTTGTCTGCGCCAAAGAAAAAATGACCGAGCAAGAGTTTAGGCAACAAGTATTACAAAAATTTACCGAACATAAAGCCCTCGATTTTATGTTTGACCAAGTCAAGCAACAAGCCTTAAGAGATGACCTATTATGATGGTCACTTTTGTAAGCCAATGCGAAAAAAAGGCACT